>JBDKJY010000002.1:0-240630 GCA_039796295.1 Verrucomicrobiota bacterium | reverse complement strand
AAATCCAGAGCCTCAAATCCGCCGCCCGGGGCTTCCGCAACTTTCAGAACTACCGGACGCGCATCCTGTTCTTCTGCGGAAAGCTCGATCTTTACCCACTATGATCCCCGAAGGAGCCAGCATTGAGACGTCCTCCGCCAGCAAGGTCGAGGGCTTGGCGTGCGGCGCGGACGAATACATCGCCCGACCTATTGCCAATAAGGAACTCGTGGCCCGGGTGGACGCGCTCATCCGCATCCAGCGCGCGCTTACCGCCCGGCGGCTCGCGGAGGCGGGACTTGAGCAGCTCAACCGCACCCTCGAAGAACGCGTGCTGGAGCGCACTGCAGAACTGGCCTGGGCGAATGAAAAACTGCGGGCCGAGATGGCTGCGCGCCGGGTCAGCGACGAGCGGTTCGCCGCGTTCATGGAGCACGCGCCCGTGTTCGCGTGGATCAAGGACGAGCGGTTCCGCTACGTGTATATGAATCCGCGCGAGCGCGATTTTCACAAGCTGGTGACCGCCGCCGTGCAGTCCCAGACGGACTTCCGGCTTTTTCACCGGATGCTCGCGCGGCGTATCCGTGCCCAGGACGAAGCGGTGCTGGAACACGGCAGCAGTGCCGCTGGGCTCGAAGATTACACGCCATCGTCGAAGGAACCGCGCCACTGCTGGGTGCTGCGCTTCCCTCTGAAGGACGCTTAGGGTCGGCGCTTTCTGGGCGGCATCGCCGTGGATGTCACGGAGAAGGTCCGCGCCGAGGAGGCGCTCCGGGCGCTGCCGCACCGCATCATCGAAGCGCAGGAAGGTGAGCGCCGCCGTGTGGCGCGGGAGCTGCACGATGGGGTGAGCCAGTTGCTCGCTTCGGTCCACTTCCGCCTGTTGGGGGTCGAGGGCTGGCTGCACGACCGCACCGACGGCACCCTGCGGCGCGAGGTGACGCGGGCAAAGAGCTACCTCACCGCCGCGTTGCGCGAGGTGCGCCAGATTTCGCACAACCTCCTCCCGCGTGAACTGGAGGATCTCGGACTGATCGTCGCGCTTGGCAGCGCAGCTCATGAAGTCGAGGAGTATTCCACGCTGCGCGTCAGCCTTCAGTTGGCGCGGTTGCGCAAACGGCTGCCCGCCGCCGTGGAACTGGCGCTCTACCGCATTTTTCAGGAGGCGGTGGCAAACGTCCTCAAGCACGCCCGGGCCAAGCACCTCACGGTGGAACTACAGCGCGAGCACCGCGGCGTCACGCTGCGCATCACCGACGACGGCCGGGGCTTCGCGGCGGCGCGGAAGCGGGGCCGCGCCGCGCGCTCCAGCCTCGGCCTGGTCAACATGCGCGAGCGGGCGGAATTCATCGGCGGAACGCTGACGGTGCAGGCCGTTCCGGGCGCGGGCGCGACGCTCGAAGTGTGGGTGCCACTGGCCCGCACACGGGGAAAGCGAACCGAAGTATGAGCAAACTCAAAACGGCACCGCGCTCCCGACCCCGCGCACGCCGCGCGAAGCCAGCTTCGCCAGCGGAGCCCCCCATCCGTCTGCTGCTCGTGGATGACCACCCCGTTGTGCGCGAGGGACTGCGTTCTTACCTCGGCGGGCACCCGCAACTCCAGGTCATCGGCGAGGCGGGCAGCGGCGAGGACGCGCTGCGCCAAGCGCGACGACTGAAGCCCGATCTCGTGCTGATGGACATCAACCTGCCCGGCATCAACGGACTGGAAACCGCCACCCGGTTGCGGCAGGTCGCGCCCGCTGCGCGGGTCATTATCCTGAGCGTCCACGACGAGCGCGAGTATCTCGCCCAAGTGCCCCGCAGCGGTGCCCAAGGCTACGTGCTCAAGGACGCCTCGCCCACGGAGCTGGTGCGCGCCATTGAGGCCGTGCATCGCGGCGAGACCTTCTTCAGCCCGCCGATCGCCGCCAAGTTGCTGAACGGAATCACCTCGGCAGCCGCAGAACCGCTGTCCACCCGTGAGCGTGAGGTGCTGGCGGCCATCGCCAGCGGTGCGAGCAGCAAGGAAATCGGCCGGCGCTTCGCCCTCTCCGCGAACACGGTGCGGACCTACCGCACTCGGCTGCGCCGTAAACTCGACCTTCACACCGTGGCGGCCTTCACTGAATACGCCGTGATCAACGGGCTGATCCGCCGGCCAGTCGCCGCCCAATCCGTTCCATAGCGCCATGGGGCGTGTCATCCATTTTACACGTTGAGCACCGCGCGCCCGCGCGGGAAACTTACCCCGCTCAGAACCGGCGCCTCGGGCAGACAAGGACCGGCCCGGGCGACTATGAGACCCGCAACGGTATGCCGGCCAGGGGCAGGAACCCCGCAACCGGCACGCGCCCGCCGACTCTCGGCCGTGGCGGGTGCCTTCAGAACGTGCGAAGGCACCCGCCAGTGCGGTTGTGGCAACCACCCCCCCCAGTGCCCTGCTTAATATGACCATTCTTAACCTCGCCCCCGAACGGTTGCGTGTCCTGCTGGCCGACGCGGACCACGACTTCTACACCAAGATCACGCTGTTTCTGGATGAGGTTGCTCCGCGTCGGTTTCTGCTGGAGTGGGCTTCCAGCTACAACTTCGCGGTGACGAGTATCCGCCGCCAGCGGTTTGACCTGTGCCTGGTCAGTTCCTACGTCGGCCACCGTAGCGGGGGGGATTTGGTGCGGCACATCCAAGCCAATGCCCCCGGCCTGCCGGTCATCCTGCTGGCGGGCAAGGAAGAAATGTTTGAAACACCGACGGCTCAACCAGTGGAGTGTCTTGATCGACACGGCCTCTCCGTCGAGATACTCCGGCAGGCCATACGGGACACGGTGTTCCGGACGGCCGGGGGCGTGCTGATCAGGCTGAACTTGGCCCAGTCGACGGCGTTGGCGGGCGGCCGTGCGGCGGCCTGAGTGGGCGACTTCTCGCCGCCGGATGCAGGGGAGCAGTCGGTCCCAGTCCGTTCAGCGACGGCGTTGGTGGGCGGTCTGAAATTTCACAAAGGAATTGTTCCAAGTCCGTGCGCAGCTCGGACGCCAGCGTCTCGATGGCGGGCTTGATTTCCAACACCGTGCTTATGGCGGGAAAGCTACGGGAGTAGTCATGCTGAAACGAGCCTTCAACCAGCCTCAAATCATCCCCGCCAGCTTGCGGCTCACCCAATAGACCGTCAGCAGAAACAAGATGCTCCCGGCCCACCACGGGTCGGCCCAGAGGCGGATGCGTTGTTCCAGCGGCTTCGGCTCGGGCAGCAGCGTGATTTGCTCGATGACTTTGGCCAGCTCGGCGGTCGGGCCGATGGCACCGCCGGTGAGGGAAGCGAGTTCGCGCAGCACGGTGAAGTTCGCGGGCTGGCCGACTTTCTCGCGCACGGGCTGCGTCACGGTGATTTCCGTTTCGAGCTTGCGACCGGCGCTGTCGGCGGTGAGGAGGATTTTGTGTGGGCCGCCTTCCTTGGGCACGAAGCTGGACTTGAACACGCCCCAGCCGCCGTCGAGCGCGGCGAAGTCGAGCTTCTCCGTGCGGCCGCCGGGCGTGGTGATTTTGCCGTCCACCTTGCCCTTCTCCAGCGGGAAGCCGCTCGCGTCGAGCACGGTGGCCTGGAGGAAGACGGTGTCGCCGGCGTTCGGCGTCTCGGGGCTGAAGGTGAGCCGCACGCCCGTGCGCTCGGCGAGATGCCGCTGATGCGACATCCAGCGCACGACCTGGCTCCAGAAGCGGTAATGCCACTTGTCCTCGACGCCGCGCCGCCAGCGCCACGCGCTGTCCGTGCCCATGAAGAGCACCTTGCCGCTGCCCGCCGGACGCGTGACCAGCAACGGCACACGGCCCCACGCGTTGCGCATCGAGGCGTGGACGGCGAGCACTTCGCTGCCGGGCCGGCTCTTCTCCACGGCGGCGCTCCAGTAGAAGCCGGGCAGGTTTTTCCAGATGTCGTCGTTGCGGTTTTCGTCGCCGTCGAAGCGCGTGAGCAAGTGGCCTTTGCCGACGCTCGACAGCAGCAGCGGCACTTCGTTTTGCAACGCGACGCCGTCGGGCCGTTTGTCATCGAGCTGCACGGGCATGAGGTCGGCGAGCGGGCCGTTGAGGAAGGACATTTGCCGCCCACGCCGGCCCGGCAGGAAGATGAGGCCGCTGCCCTGCTGCTCAACCAGGCCGCGAATCAGCGCCACGTCGGACTCCTTCAGCTCGCCTTCGCCGACGCCCACGTCGCCGAGGAAAATCACGTCGTAGCGCTGGAGCTGCTCCTTCGTGCCGGGGAAGGCCGTGAGATAGTTGCGGCCGCCGCCCGGCCCGAGCGACGGATGGAACAGCACGCAATGCGACTCGACGCCGGGGTCGCGTTCGAGCGCGTTCCGGAGGTAGCGGTATTCCCAGCGCGGCAGCGAATCCACGACGAGCACCTTGAGCGTCTCCGAGCGCACAGCGATGCGGAACTGCTGCGCGTTGTTGTCCGTCAGCGCCTCGTCAGCCTCGGGCGGCAGGCGCAGCGTGATGGTCTGCTCGCCGACGTTGCGCGGCGACCACACGATGGCGTCCTGCAACTGCCCGCCCGCCGGGATGGTGATGTCCTTCTTCACTTCCTCGCCGTCGCCCGCGTCGATGATGAGCTGCGTCTTCACCTCGCGCGGCAGGTGGCTCGCGATGCGGAACGGGATGGAAATCTGCTCTCCGATGAGGCCGTAGCTCGGCACCGTGGCGCGCTCCAAAACCAAGTCCGGCAAAGGCTGCTCCGCGCCCACACCCACCGCGAAGATGGGCGTGTCCGTCTCGCGGAACCGCGCGGCGGCGAGCAACGGCGGCTTGCCGGCGTTCCAATCGCCGTCCGTCAGCACGAGCACGGCGCGGAGGTTCTTGTGCCGCTTGAGCGACGCTTCGAGCGCGGCACTGAGGTCAGTGCCGGCCTCGGCCTGCGCGTTGAAATTCGTGTCGGTGGGTGGCGCGGAGAAGTCCTCGATGATGACCTTGCCGGACTTTTCCAGCGGCTTCCAAAAGTTCGTCGCACGCCGTGCCGTGAGCCACTCGGCGCGCGTGAGGACGTTCGAGCCACCGCGCACATCCCGCGTGGTCATGCTGCCGGAAGCGTCGAGCAGCACGGCGATTTGCGGCGACTCCTTGCGCTCGATGCGCCGCACCAGCTCGGGCCGGAACAGCGTGAAGACCAGCAGCGTCATGATGACCAGCCGCAGCGACTCCATGAACACCGCCGCCTTCCCCCCGCGCCGCGTGGCGTTCTGCCAGCACAACCATGCCGCGCCGCCCCACACGGCAGCGCCAAGCAGGATGAGCCACGGAGAAGAGGCCAAGGACCAGGTGGTCATGCGAGAGACATCAGGAAAGCCGCGCTCACCAATAGTCAGGCCGCCGTCGGTTGTGCATTACGGCCATGATGCGGCCATGATGGCGGGCGTCGTCGAGCACGTAATCAAGGACAGAGCGGCACGGCACGGCAAAGTTCCAAGCACTGAGTCCGAGCTAGTCGAAAGTGGCTAACCTCCGGGCTTGCCACGGGTGACGGCTGAAGTAAGGCGGGAACACCATTACGCCGGAAGCTCGAAGAGATGCACCGGCGAGGTGTTGCCGGGATACGAGCCATCCGCCGTCTTCGGACGGCCGTTGCCGTTGCTGGCCTTGCTCATCGCGACGACGGCGAAGCGTTTGCCGTCGGGGTGCAGCGTGATGGAGTGGCAGTTGGCCAACGCGGTGTTCGTAAAGAACGGCTCCTTCTCGCCGGGGCGCAGGAACATCACCTTGCCGCTGCCAGGCTGGCCGCTCGTCACCAGAATCAGATAGCCGCCGGGATGCCACGCGGCGTCGAGCACGAAGCCGTCTTTCGCCGCGCCAAATTTCCACTCGGTCTGTTTCTTGCCGGTTGCGGTGTCGAACTTCACCAGCACCGGCGCGCCTTCGAGGAAGCCGCCGCCCGCTGGCTCGCAGCCGCCGACGAGCAGTGACTTGCCGCCGTCAATGAAGGTCACGACGCGCAAACCGCACACGTCTTGCAGGCGCGAAACCGAGAACAGCACCGAGGCATCGAAGTCGCGCACAACTTGCTTCGTGCCGAAGTCCCATGTCTTCACGCGGCCCTTCAGGTCGCCGAACGCGACGAGCTTGCCCTCGGGCGCGAAGCTCACGGCGAAGACTTCCTCCTCCGCGCGGTGCTCGGCGACGAGCTTGCCCGCTGTGGTCCAGATGCGGACGAACTGATCGCGCCCGCAGGTCGCGAGGTGTTGGCCGTCGGCGGAGACGGCGAGGCGGCGAATCCAGCCGTCGTGCGCGGCGGCGTTCTCCCAAGTCGGCTTGGGCGCGTCGCCCTCGTAGGCAGTGGCGGAGAGCTTGCCCCAGGTGTCGGCGACGAAGAGCACCTTGTCCTTTGGGTGGAAGGCGATGTTTTGCACCCAGCCGTTGAAGCCGGTCAGGTGTGGCATCGGCACGAGGTCCACGGGTGATTCCGCTGGCTGCTTGGCGTTTTTGGGCGCGGGCTTCTTCTTCGGCTCGTCGGGGATTTCGACATCCACGGCGGGCTTGGGTTTCTCGACGACTTTCCACCGCCGCACGGTGCCTTCCATCGCGCCGGCAGCGAGGAAGTTGCCGCACGGGCTGAAGCGCGCGACGCAGAGCTGGCGGTCGTTGGGGAACGCCTTGAGTTCCTTGGGCGGGACGAAAGCGGGGGCGGGTTGGTCAGGCATATCGGGAGGGTAATTGCGAATTGCGAATTGCGAATGGGGAATCAGTGGTCGAATAAGACCGCGCCGAACAGGGCGTCGTGAGCTGAACTGGCAACTTGGTCAGAGGTCTTCATTCGCAATTCGGAATTCACAGTTCGACATCACGCCAAGGCTTCCTTGATGGCTTCCATCTCGTCATGCGCGAGCGGCAGGGGCTGGCTGTTGTTGTTGTATTCCACCTTCTTGGAGTCAATGCCCAGCGCCTTGAACCAGGTGTGGAAGACCGCGCCGATGTCGTGGCCCTTGTCCTTCACGTCGGTGCCGAGGTCGTTCGTTGCGCCGACGACCGCGCCGGCTTTCAAGCCGCAGCCGGCCATCGCGATGCTCCAAGCCTCGGGCCAGTGGTCGCGCCCGACGTGGCCGTTGATGCGCGGGGTGCGGCCGAACTCGCTCATCGCGATGACGAGCGTGTGGTCGAGCAAGCCCGTAGCCGCGAGGTCTTCGATGATGGCGGCGAAGGCGCGGTCGAACTTCGGCACGAGCGAGGCGCTGGCGTTGAAGTTGTCGCCGTGCGTGTCCCAGCCATAGCTGCCGACCTTCACGAAGCGCACGCCGGCCTCCAGCATGTTCCGAGCGACCATCATGTGCTGGCCGATCTCGGTGCGGCCGTAGCGGTCCTGGTCCTTCGCGGGGAGCTTAGTGGTGTCGAAGACATCAGCGCGCTTCATCAACTCACGCGCGCTGTCGAAGACGAAGCTGCTCGCCTCGGTGAAGGTCGGGCGGCGCTGCGCGGTGTAGCGCTGGTTGAGCAATTCGCGGAGTTCGTTGCGCTCCTCGTCCTCTTCCATCGTCAGGGACGCGTGGCGCAGCAAGTCCTCTGGCGGCTTACCGTCGCCGAACGCGAGCGAGCCGTATTTCGGGCCGAGGAAGCCGGCATCCTCGGCCTTGAACCCGCCGCTGCCGGGCTTGACCCAGACGTAGGCGGGGAGCTTCGAGGCGGTCGGCCCCATGAGCTTCGCGATGGACGAGCCGAAGAACGGATAGGCGACGCCGCGATTCTTCGGGTCGCCGCGCTGGATGCGCGCGACGCCGGAGGAGTGGGCGTTGTCCTTCGTGGCGATGTTCCGCACGACGCAGAGCCGGTGCGCCTGCTTCGCGCACTGCGGCATCAGCTCGGAGAAGTGCGTGCCGGGCACGCTGGTCTTGATGGTGCGGAACGGCCCGCCGAACTCGGTGTTCGGCTTCGGGTCCCAACTCTCGAGCTGGCTGATACCGCCGTCGAGCCAGACGAAGAGCACCTGCTTCTCCTTCTTGCGCATCGCCTCGGCGGCCTGCGGCGAAATCATTCCGCCGAGCGCGCCGAACGCGAGGGCACCGGCGGACGCACCGAGGAACTGGCGGCGGGAGGTGGTGTGCTCCCAGGGTTTGCAGAGGGGGTTCATGGGTGGGATTTAAGTGGCGGCTTTTTCGCGGTAAGAGGAAGCCGTGCTGACGAACTTGTTGAATTCGGACTGAGCAGCGAATCCACGCCTTGGCACCACAATGGCAGACATGGCTGTGTTGTAGATGAAGACGTGGTTGCCGAACTCGACCACGCCTTCGACGGCTCGCCAAGAGGTCGAGGCTTGGCTGAACTCGGTTGCTTCGACGACGGACTCCGGTGTGAGCGTGATTCGGTGGCGGCCCAGCAAGCCACTGCGCTTTCCTTCTTCCAGCATCCCATTGACGGCCCGCTGAATAGCACGGCGGAAGGCAAATGGGGCATAGAGAAGATAGAAAATGAGGCCATATAACAGCGGTGAGAGCTCGAGAAAGCTTTGAAGTGGAGTGCCACTCTGCTGACTGGAAAAGAACCAAATCACAGCAAACACAAGCAGCCAGACCGCAGGGAACCGAAATAACATTCGCGAATACTGTTGCCGGCCAAAGGGGGAGTGCCGGTTATGATACTGGTTAAATTCGACAACATCGTCTTTGGTAACTTCGCACTCGATGGTCAACTGACCACCGGCTTGCGGAAGCGGAGGCGGCAGGCTCATCAGTGGTTCGTGAAAAACTCCATTGAGGAGAGCATGGCCCAAGCGTAGTGGCCGAGCGCCTTCTCGCGGGCGGCGGAGTGCTTGATCAGATACTTCGCCAGCTCGGCTTTCTCCTCGGCCACCGGCGGGCGGGAGAGGATGGCGTGATACAGCTCGTCCGCGACCTGCCCCGCGTCGGGCTGCGCAGCGACGCGGTCAATGAGGTTGCCCTTGCGGCGCTGGAGCGACCAGAGGACCAGGTCGTTGTTCCGTAGGAAGAGCGCGGCACGGAGGGTCGGGTTGACGTTCAGCTCCGGCTCCTTCGCCGCGTTGGCGAACGCGGCGAGGAAGGCTTTCTCAAAATCCTTCTGCGTGTGCTTCTTGCCCTCGATGCCGTCCCAGCTCTTGCCGCCCACGACGCGTTCCTGCTCGCCGGTCGCCGCGAGGAAGGCTCGGGCCAATTGCTCGGCGGAGAGCGGGCGCTCCTTCGCGACGGTGAAGAGTTCTTCGGGCGGCGACTTCACGTCGGCGGGCAACAGACTCGCGCGCTGGTAGGTCTGCGTCAGCGCAAGCTCGCGGATGAGCCACTGGAGGTCGAACTTGTGCTCGGTGAGTTCCTTCGCGAGCAAGTCCAGCAGCTCGGGATGCGACGCGGGGTTGTCCGAGTGCTGCAAGTCCAGCGGCTCGACGAGGCCGCGGCCCATGAGCTGCCACCAGACGCGGTTGGCGATGTTGCGGGCGAAGAGCGGGTTCTCCGGCGACGCGAGGCGCGCGGCGAGTTCCTTCAGCGGGCTGAACTTCAGCACACCCGCCGAGCGCGTCTTCTTGTCCGGCGGCACCGCCCATAGCTCGGCGGGGTCGGGCAAGGGCACCTCGACGCCCAGCGGCACGCGCGGACCGGTCGCGCCCTTCACGCTGCTGAGGACGGACACGAACTCGTATTTGTTGGTCATCGGCCCTTCCTGCACCCACGCGGTTTTGTATTCGCCGGCGGCGGCTTGGAGCTTCGTGTTCTGGAACGCGACGAAGAGGCCGTTGAAATCCACCTGCTTGTAATCTTTCACCGTGAGGTGCTTGTGGCACTGGCAGCACTGGAGGTCCACGCCGAGGAAGAGCCGGCCCGCATCGCGCGTGAGGCCGGGGTAGTCGGTGTCCTGCTGACCGACCTTGTCGAGCCGGCGCGTAATGAAGTAGCCCGCGCCGCGCAGCTTCTCGTCCTTGAAGTCGGGGCTGAGAATCTCGCGCGTCAACTGGTCCCACGGCTTGTTTGCGCGGAAGGACTCGGTGAGGTAGGCGCGCCAGGCCTCATTGTCGCCCCCGCGTTCCATGAGCTGGATGTGGAAGGCCTCGGCCAGTTGCTCGCCAAAGCGCGGCGCAGTGGTGAGCTGCTGAATCAGCTTGGCGCGCTTGTCCGGCGACTTGTCGGCAAGGAACTTCTTCGTCTCCTCCGCGCTGGGAATGCCGCCGCTGAAATCAAACCACGCGCGCCGCAGGAACTCCGCGTCGTCCGCCGGGGCCGCGACGGGTTGCTTCGCGGCCTTCGCGGCGATGAGCTTGTCGACCTGCTGATGCAGCGGGTCGGCAGCCGACGCGCCTGCGCCTGCCAGCAGCGCGGCCAGCAGGAGGCAATGCTGCAGGAGTGCGTTGAGTGGAGTCGATTGCATCGCGTTAGTTGACGCAGCCGGGGTGTCCGCGATTGAACTCAAAATCACGTTGATTCCACGCGCAAGCTGCCGATAGTCGAGAAATGAAATTGCGTTGTCTCGCTCCCTTACTCGCCGCCAGTTGCCTGGGCGTCGCCGCGCTGCGGGCGGCGGACCACGCGGCGGCTCCCGTTGCCGGGCCCGAGCCCGTTTACCGGCTGTTGCACGAGGCCACGCTTACCCTGCTCCGTGACGGCAACGCGCGCTTCATCGCTGGCAAAACCCAGCACCCGCACCTCGAAGGCGAGCGCCGCACGAACACCGTCGCGAACGGACAAGAGCCGTTCGCCACCATCCTGTCCTGCTCCGATTCGCGGGCACCCGCCGAGCTGATTTTTGACCGGGGCGTGGGCGACCTGTTCATCGTGCGCGTCGCGGGGAACATCGCCGGCGGTAGTGAGCTGGCCACGGTGGAATACGGTGCGGAACATCTCGGCACGCCGGTGGTCATCGTGATGGGCCACACGAAGTGCGGGGCCGTCACCGCCGTGGTGAAGGGCGCGGAACTCCACGGCCACCTGCACTTGCTCGCTGATGAAATCAAACCCGCCGCCGACCAAGCCAAGGCCGCCGGGCACACCGGTGACGCGCTCGTCCCCGCCGCCATCGAGGCGAACGTCTGGCGCACCATGGAGAATCTCCTCACCCGCAGCAGCATCGTGAACAGCCGCGTGAAGAGTGGGCGCACCTTGCTCATGGGCGCGGTCTATGACTTGGAGTCGGGCAAGGTCCGCTGGCTGGGGCCGCACCCGCAACTTGCCGAAGTGCTCGCCCGTCCGCCGAAACCAACGGCCGGGGCCGCGAAGGCGCACGCGCCGCATTGAGGTGAACTGCGGCGATCAAGCGCGGTCGGACGGCGGTTAGCACCATCGGCCAATCGCCAGTTGCCGCGCCGAAAGCGGTGTCGCCGCTCCGCTCTGCCACCGCACTCCCAATGTCCCCACGCGAGACTGGCGTTCCGCCGCTGCCCTTGGCACGCTCTGCGCCCGTTGGAATTTACCTTCACCACATGAAACTCCGCCTCGCCCTCGCCACGCTGCTCCTCACCAGCCTCGTTTCCGGCATCGCCCAGACCGCCACGCCCAAGACCGCCAAGCCCGCGAAGAAGGACGCTTCGTTGGAAGCCATCACCGACCAGCCCGGCTTGCCGCGCGTGCTGCTCATCGGCGATTCCATCTCAATGGGCTACACCGTGCCCGTGCGCGAGCTCCTCAAGGGCAAGGCCAACGTCCACCGCATCCCGGAGAACGGCGGCCCGACCACAAATGGCACGGCGAAGCTCGCCAAGTGGCTCGGCACGAACCACTGGGATGTCATCCACTTCAACTGGGGTCTGCACGATTTGAAGTCCATGGAGACGGGCAAGGCGCAAGTCAGCCTGACCGACTACGAGGCGAACTTACGCGAGCTGGTGAAGCAATTTCAGCAGACCAAGGCCAAGCTCATCTGGTGCGCCACCACGCCCGTGCCGGACGCCAAGCTCACCCCGCCGCGTAAGGACGGCGACGTGCAGGCTTACAACGCGGTCGCCAAGAAGGTCATGGACGAACACAAAATCCAGACCAACGACCTCTACGCCTACACCTTGCCCAAGCTCGCGGACGTGCAGCTCCCCGCCAACGTCCACTTCAAGAAGGAAGGTTCCGAGTTCCTCGCGAAGAAGGTGGCGAAGAGCATCGAAGAAGCGCTGGCGAAGCGGTAGCCACGCCTCGGGACGCGGTCCCGCGCTCCGCCCCTCGCACTTCCCGCTGGCTGCCGGCAGGTCGAGATGTAAGGTTTCGCCTGCCGACACGTCCAAGACACCACGCGGCTCCAGTTGCACCGCGTCTCAACCATGAACCGCCGACACTTCCTCCCGCTCCTCGCCGCGCTGCCCGCGCTCGCCCCCACCATGAACGCCGCCGATTCGCCCCCGCCCAAAGCCCCGCCCAAGGACGCCGCCAAGCCCGCCTCTGACCCGAAGGCCGCCACCGAGAAGATCGTCATCGGCGGCGGTTGTTTCTGGTGCACGGAGGCTGTGCTGCAGCGCGTCAACGGCGTGAAGAAGGTCGTCTCCGGCTACTCCGGCGGCCACGTGCCCAACCCGACCTACGAGCAGATTTGCACCAAGACCACCGGCCACGCGGAGGTCATCCAAGTCGAGTTCGACCCCGCCAAGGTCACGCTCGCCACGGTGCTGGAAGTCTTCTTCGCAGCGCACGACCCGACCACCCTGAACCGCCAGGGCGCGGACGCCGGTCCGCAGTATCGCTCGTGCATCTTCTACGCGAACGACGCGCAGAAGCAGGCGGCGGAGACGGCAAAGAAGGTGGCGCAACCCGCTTGGAAAGACCCCATCGTGACGGAGATCGCGGCGCTGAAAAATTTCTACGCGGCGGAGGATTACCACCAGAATTACTTCAACCTGAACGCGACCCGAAACGGCTATTGCAGTGTCGTCATCGTCCCCAAGCTGCGGAAGCTCATCAAGGAAGGGAAGATTCGGGAGAACTGAGCTGGCCCCACCCGCAGCTCGGTCCATTCCGCTGAAAACATCGGTGAACCATGAGTTCCGGGCTGTGGGTATCGGTTACAGGGTGTTACCGGCCATTTCTTTCCTGTAATCGCCGGTTTCCGGGGTGTTAGTGGCGATTTCCCGGCTGTTAAAGGACGTTTCCTTCTTGTAATCGTCAATTTCCTGACTGTTAGAGGAGATTGCCGTCTTGTAATTGCCGATTTCCTAACTGTTAGAGGCGGTTTCCTTCTTGTAATTGCCGGTTTCCAGCCTGTAAGCGGGGGTTTCCGGGAGGTGAATCCGGGTGGGTGGAACGTCAGCGGCGGTGGCGGGGAAGCGCCGTGACTGCGCGGCTGCGGAGGGCGCTGTTACTTCGGCGCGCGGTCGGTGCCGACGCCGGATGGGGGGCTGGTTTGCACGGCACGCTCCCTCGCCTTCTCGGTGAAGGTGATGAGGCCGGCCCCGAGCATGATCAGCAGCACGCCGAGCCAGCGCATCGGGGGGATTTCTTCGTGGAGGAGGTATTTGGCGGTGAGGGTGGTGAGGACGAAGCCCATCGCGGTGAGCGGCCAGATGAAGCTCACGTCGCTGCGGGAGAGCAGGACGAGGAGGGCACCGAAGAAGGTCGCTTCCAAGGCGACGCCGATGAGGATGTTGGGGTTGGCCGCGCCGGCTTTGACCACGCGCCAGATTTCCGTCGCGGTCACGTGCTTCACCTCGCCGATTTGCTTGAGGCCCTTGCTGAGGAAGACGACGCCGATGGCTTCGCAGACGAGGCCGGCGATGAGGATGACGAGGATTTTGGTCATGGGGGCGGGGTGCGTGAGGGGAAGGGCGGCGGTGTTGGTCACGCACTACGCCCTCGCTCCCTACAAGTCTTGGTAGCGAATTAGTTCAATGCCGAGTTCCTGCACCTGGGCTTTCACGCGCGGGCTGATGAGGGCTTCGAACTCGTGGCGAAATTCATCGAGCGAGGGATGGGAGTAAAGCTCCGAGCAGCCGCGCGGCAGGACGGGGAGCAGCTTGCTGATGAACGACTCGTCCACGCGCGCGTTTTGCAGCAGGCCGAAGACGTGGTCGGTGAAGCGAATCGGGGAGCGGTCGAGGGCGCGGCGGGCGCGGCGGGCGAGTTGACTGAAGATGAAGGCGTGGCTGGTGCGGTAGAGCCAGTGGCCGCTGGCAAGCTGGCGGTTCAGGGTGAAGGGGTCGTCGGTGATGCGCAGGTGGCGGATGCCCCACTCGAGCGAGCGGGAGGCGAGCAATTTGAAGACGGTGGGGTGCAGGTGGAGGTTGAGGTGGCCGTTGACGTGGTCGAGCGGGAGGCCGGTGGTTTTGAACTTGCCGAACTGGGCGGCGATTTCCCGCGCGAGCTGGAGCTGGAGGCCGCTGTCGAAGAAGTAGCGTGCGCCGGTGAGGACGGGGGAGTTGCTGAACTCGCCGCGCGGGTTGACGAGATCGGGGATTTCCATGCGCCCGGCGGTGGCCTTGCCGCAGATGAGGGTGAGGTGGAGGCCGACGCCGAGGGTAGGGTTTTGCTTCGCCAGCTCGACGGCTTCGTCGCAGGCGTCGCCGCTCACCATGAGGCTGGCGGTGGTGAGGATGCCTTCGCGGTGGGCGCGGATGACGGCTTGGTTGATGGAGTGGGAGCGGCCGAAGTCGTCGGCGTTGACGATGAGGCGGCGGGGGGAAGCGGGGTCGCTCCTGCGTGTTCTGGACGGCGGGTTGGCTGTGCGTTCTCCCATACCCCGGCTCACTCCCGCTGGGAGAGAACCAACGGCTCCAAGAACCGCGATTTCAGCCGCTGAACCTGTGTTGGTAGGGCGCGCTGTCCTCAGCGCGCCTTCGTGGTCTCGAAGCGTCGGGGTGGCCGACTGCGGGGTGAGGACACCCCGCCCTACCACCGCAGGTTCATGGGAAGCGCTATCGGCTACCGCCGGGCGGCGCTTTGGTTTGAAGGCATCCAAGCCAGTTGCGGTTGGGGTGAGCGCTTCCCGCACGGGCAAGTCTGCCACACCGCGTGGGGCGCGGCGCGTTGGGGTGGGCGGAACGGGGGCTTGCTCAGACGCCATAGTTGGGCGCGAGTGCGCCCGTGGCAGAGCGATACCAAGTGCGGAGAATCAGAGCGAGCTTTTGCAGCTTGTGCAGCTTGGTGGGCGTCGCGGCGAGCACGGGGAAGTCGTGCTGCTCCAGTTTGCGCAGGAGCCGCCAATAGACCGCGCCCATGAGCTCGGCGGCGACCATGGCTTTGCGGTCCTCGGGCGGCAAGGTGGCGCGGGCGCGGGCGTAGTGGTGGCGCGCGCGGTTGGCGGTGGTTTGCGCGAGCTTGCGGAAGCGGGGGCTGAACTCGCCGTTGAGGATTTCCGCCTCGGTGACTTGGTGGCGGTGGAGTTCCGCGAGCGGGAGGTAGATGCGGCCGCGGGCGGCGTCGTTGCCGATGTCGCGGAGGATGTTGGTGAGCTGGAGCGCTTGGCCGAGGTGGATGGCGTAGTCGCGGCAGGCGGGGCTGGTGTGGCCGAAGATCTCGATGCTCAACAGCCCGACGACGGAGGCGACGCGGTAGCAGTATTGCTCAAGCTGTTCCCACGTCTCGTAGCGGGTCACGTCGAGGTCCATCTCGACGCCCCGGATGAGTTCGTCGAAGAGGGCGAAGGGCAGTCGGTGGGCGACGAGGTAGGGCTGGAGCTCGCGGTTGACGGGGAACTGCGGCTGGCCACCGTCGCAGGCGGTGCGGATGTCGGTGCGCCACTGGGCGAGTTGCGTGCGGCGTTGTTCCAGCGGGACGGTTTCCTCGTCGGCCACGTCGTCCACCTCGCGGCAGAAGGCGTAGAGCGCGCTCATGCCGGCGCGCTTCTCCTTCGGCAACATGACGAAGGCGAGCGCGAGGTTCGACGCGCTGCGTTGGGTGATTTGCTGGCTGACGGGAGGAGTCATCGGAATGCGGAATGGCGAAGGCGGAGTGCGGGTTGTGCGTTCGTCCGCTGCGGAAGGTGGTTACGTCTGCCGGGGTGGTGGGAGGCCGCCGGTTTCGGCGAGCGTGGGGTTGCGTGGGCGGTGCGTGCGGTGCTTGCGCTTGCGGCGGCGGGCGAAGGCCAGCAAAAAAGCCAGCGGGGTCACGACCAGCAGCGCGGCGGCGAGGATGGGCAGGAGTTCTGCATTGAAGCCGCCGGTGGTCCGAACGGCTCCGGGGTCAGGGAATTCCGGCGGCAGCAGTTCGGCGGCGAGCAGGATGGGGAAGGCCTCAGCCATGTAGTCACTTCTCCAACACGTCGGTGTCGCCTTCGGGGCTGGACCCGGTGCTTACGTTGAGCCGGAGCATTCGGTAGCGCAGCGAGTGGCGGGTGACCTTGAGGCGCTCGGCGGTCTTGTTGATGCTGAAATGATTGCGCTCCAGCGCGGCGAGGATGAGCTGCTTCTCGAAGTTCGCCAGCGCCTCGTCCAGCGAGTCGGGGATGGGCACGGACGGGGCGTCGCTCTTGCGGAGCTTGGTCTCGTGCTCGAAGTCGGGCAGATGCTGCGGCTGCACCTGCGGGCCGGGCGCGAGGATGACGGCGCGTTCGAGGACGTTGCGCAGCTCGCGGACGTTGCCGGGCCAGTGGTGGGCCATGAGCTTGGCGGCGGCGGGCTTGGCGAGGGTCATCACGGGCTTGCCGAGCGAACTGCAGAAGTGTTTCAGGAAATGCTCAGCCAGCAGGCACACGTCCTGGCCGCGCTCGCGCAAGGGCGGGGGACGGAACTGGACGACGTTCAGGCGGTGGTAGAGGTCCTCGCGGAACTGGTTCTCGCGGATGGCGTGGATGATGTCGCGGTTGGTGGCGGCGAGGAGGCGGACGTTGACCTTGTGTTCCTCGTTGCCGCCGACGCGGGAGAAGGAGCCGTCTTCGAGGAAGCGCAGGAGCTTGGCCTGGAGCGAGCGGCTCATGTCGCCGATCTCGTCGAGGAAGATGGTGCCGCCGTCGGCTTCTTCCACGCGCCCGAGCTTCTGCTTGAGGGCACCGGTGAAGGCGCCTTTCTCGTGGCCGAAGAGCTCGCTCTCCAAAAGGGTCTCGGGAATCGCGGCGCAGTTGATGCGGATGTAGTTCTGCTTCGCGCGAAGGCTGAGGCTGTGGAGCGCGCCGGCGATGAGTTCCTTGCCCGTGCCGCTCTCGCCGAGGATGAGGACGGCGGCGTTGCTGGGGGCGATCTGTTGGATGAGGTCGCGCAACTCCCGCATGTTTTGCGACTCGCCGATGATGCTTTCGAGCCGGTAGCCGCTGGTAACTTTCTCGCGGAGCGCGGCGTTCTCGGAGAGCAGGTGGTGGCGCTCGGCGCAGCGTTTGATGTGGAGGAGGAGTTCCTCGGGGGCGAAGGGCTTGGGGAGGTAATCGCTCGCGCCGGCCTTGATGGCTTCCGCCGCCAGCTTGGGCGTGGCGTAGGCGGTAATCATCAGCATGGGCAGCTCGGGGTGGCGCTTCTTCACGCGTCCGAGGAGCTCGTAACCGCTGATGCCGCCGAGGTGTGCATCGGTGATGAGCATCAGAAACGCGCGCTTGGCCAGGAGTTGCTCGGCTTGCTCGGCGCTTTCCACCGCCTCCACCGCATAACCATCGTCGGTGAGGAGCGCGCCGAGAGAGAGCCTCATGTTCTTCTCGTCGTCCACGAGCAGGATGGGCGGGAGGGGCTGGCTCATGCGGCGGCGGTCATGGTTGTTTTCGCCGGGAACGTTAGGATGAAGGTGGTGCCCTTTCCAAGCGTGGATTCCACCGTCGCCTTGCCGCCGTAGATTTCCGTGTTGTGTCGCACGATGGCGAGGCCGAGGCCGGTGCCCTTTTCCTTGGTGGAGAAGTAAGGCTCGAAGATTTGCTCGCGCTGGTAATCCGGGATGCCGGGGCCGTTGTCCGTGACGGCGATGCGCACCGCCCCGCGTGCATCGAGCTGCACGGCGATCGTGATGGTGCCGTCGCTCGGGATGACTTCGCGGGCGTTGGTGAGCAAGTTCACCAGCGCTTCGCGGAGATGCGCGCGCTGCATGAGCAACGGCGGCAGCTCGTCGGCGCAGTTGATCTGGATGCGCACGGCGGATAGCAGCGCCGGGGGGAAGGCGCGTTGCACGGCGAGGTCCACTTCCTCCCGCACGTCGAGGCGCTCCACGCGGCCTTCGGCCAACTGTGCGTAGCCCATCAGTTCGGTGAGGATGCGGTCGGAGCGGCCCACTTCCTCGCGAATCATCTCCAGTTGCAGGAGCGCGGTGGGCTTGGCATCGCCGAGCGATTTCTGGAGGCTGAAGGCGGCGTTGTTGATGATGGCCAGTGGGTTCTTCAACTGATGCGCAATCTCCGCCGCCAGTCGCCCCGTGGAGCGCAATTGTTCCTGCCGGGTGTTAAACTCGCGCGCCTCCTCCTGCGCTTGGAGCTGCTGGTCAGCGAGCACGTTGATGCCGTAGCAGGAGACGGCGAGCAGCAGCAGCAGCGCGACGCGGCTGAAGAGGAGTTGCAAGCCATTGCGGTCGGACAAGCTGGTGATGGCGATGAGGAGAGCTTGGCCATACTCCAAATGCTGGTCGCCGATGTCGGGCTTGGGGGGGCGCTCTCGCTTGGCCCCAGCCGCTTTCGCCCTGAGGCGGGGGGCGTTTGTGCGCACCGTGGGCGCGGCTTCCGGCTGTAAGACGACCACTTGGTCCGCCAGGGGGGGGGCTTCATCCCAATTCAGTTCGTGCAGCGTGAGGTCCAGCAAGCCAGCGAAGAGGTAGCTCAGGATGAGCAGAAGGTTGACCGTGATTTGCAACCGCACGCTCGTGATGCTCACGGAGATGCGGATGACCAGCACGAGGAACACCCAGTAGAGCGTGCTCTCCAGACCGCCGGTGACCACGAGGAGCAGCGAAACAAATGCGCCGTCCACGATGTTGATGGCGAATGCCGCCCACTGCACCCAGCGCAACGGGAGGTAATCCATCGCCAGCACCACAGCTCCGATGACAATGTTGGCCGCGAGATACCAGCGGAACGCATTGCGGACGGTCTCGATGTTGGTGTCCCCAAGCATGCGCACGCCCTCAAACCAGTCGGAGAGGAGCAGGTAAGCCAGGCCGCTGAGGACGATGACCTTGATGGTCAGGCACACGTCGCGCTCCATGAAGCGCAGGCGATCAGCCTGCTGCTCGGGCGAGACCTCGGGGGCCTTGAACAGGCTTGCGAGCACCTTCGCCGTGGGGGAGCGCTGGGACACCATGACCTTATTTCAAACGCTGTAACGCCTCCGCCACGATGCCGCCCACATCCCACAGCCGCCCCAGCCCTTCGTAGCCGCAGGACAGCATCCCCGCCTCCGGGCCGATGAAGGCCGCGCCACGCTGCTGGAGCGTGCGGACGTTGGCCTGCGTGGCCGGGTGCAACCACATTTTGCCGTTCATCGCGGGCGCGAGGAGCAGCTTGGCGTTCGGGTTCAAGGCCAGCGCGATGCACGTCAAGGCGTCATCCGCGTTGCCGTGCGCCAGCTTCGCGAGGCAGTTCGCCGTGGCGGGCGCGATGAGCAGCAAGTCCGCCTCGTCCGCCAGCCGGATGTGCGTGGGCTGCCAGCCTTCCTCTTCGTCATACAAGTCCGTCACCACCGCGTGGCGCGACAGGGTCTTGAAGGGCAGGGGAGTGATGAACTTCTGCGCATCAGCGGTCATCACCACGCGCACGTCGCAGGCGGCCTTCACGAGCTGGCTGCACAAGTCCGCCGCCTTGTAAGCCGCGATGGAACCAGTGACGCCGAGGACAACGTTGCGCCCGGTGCGGGCGGCGGCGCGCTTGGGCTGGGCGGCCTGGCTCATACTTCCGGGGCCGTGGACCGCGCCTGCCGCATCAGCTCCGCGTCGTAAATCGCCTGCATCCGGCGCACATCCTCCGGGATGCTGGTGCTGATGAGCAGGTAATCAAAATGCTTCCACTGCCCAATCTCCTGCCGCGCCACTGCCAGCCGTTTCTTGATGGCCTCGGGCGCGTCCTTACCGCGCTTCTTGAGCCGCTTCTCCAGCACCGCGAGCGACTCCGGCGTGAGGAAGACCTCCACCAACGCCCGCTCTAGTTCGCTCTCTTGCTCTGCCTGCGTGCGGATGGCCGCCGCCCCTTGGACGTCCACGGCGAGCAGCACGTCCTTGCCCGCGCGCAGTTTGCCCAGCACCTCGGATTTCAACGTCCCGTAGCTGTTGCCATAAACCGTCGCGTGTTCGAGGAAGTTCCCGGCCTGCACGCGTTTGAGGAAATCCTCCGCCGTCAGGAAGTAGTAATCCACGCCGTCCCGCTCGCCCTCGCGCGGCGCGCGGGTGGTGCAAGTGACGGCGCGGCTGATGTTCGGATTGTTCCGCAGCATCTGCTCGCACAAGGTCGTCTTCCCGCCGCCCGAGGGCGCGGACAGGACAATCAAAAGGGTGTTGTGCTTCTGGCTCATCGAGGGAGGAAATGGGGAATGGTGAATTGCGAATGGGGAATGGCAGGCCGCACGCGTTCCAGCCCCCAACCCGCAATTCGCAATTCGTAATTCGCAATTGTCTTCATTCCACGTTCTGGACTTGTTCGCGGAAGCGCTCGAGCTCCGCCTTCACCTGCACCACCTCGCGCGAAATGACCGCATCCTGCGCCTTTGAGCCGATGGTGTTGATCTCGCGGTTCATCTCCTGCGACAGGAAATCCAGCGTGCGTCCGACCGGCTCCTTCGCTTTTCCGCAGTCGGCGAATTGTTTGAAATGACTCTCCAGCCGCGTCAATTCCTCGGTGATGTCCGAGCGGTCGGCGAAGAGCACGACCTCCTTCAACATCCGCTCGTCATCCGCCGCGATGCCTTCCAAACCCGCCTGTCGGATGCGCTCCAGCAGCCGCGCGCGGAACTGGATTTGCACCAGCGGAGCCTGCACCCCGATGCGCCCCGCCGCCGCGCGAATCAACTCGATGCGCGCCGCCAAGTCCGCCGCCAAGTGCTCGCCCTCGCGCTCGCGCATCTTCACCAGCGCATCCAGCGCCTGCTGCAAAGCAGTCTGCACCGCCGGCCAGAAACTCTCCGCGTCCGACTGATCCGCGTCCGCCTCCAGCACGCCCGGGGCGCGCAGCACGTCCGAGAGACGCACGCCGCCGCTGACGTTCAACTCCGTCGCCAGCTTGGACAGCTCCGCCGCATACGCTTTGGCCAGCGCCGTGTTGACCTGCGCCACGGCCCCGGCGTCCGCACCCTCGTGGACGGCCACACGCACGTTGAGCCGCCCGCGCGAGATGCGCTTGTTGATTTCGTCGCGCACCTGCGCTTCGAGCGGCTCCAAGTCACGGGGAAGGTTCAGGGTGATTTCGCCGGACTTCCGGTTCACCGAACTCAGCTCCACCGTGACCTTGAACCCGTCCCGCGCGCACTCGCCGCGACCGTATCCTGTCATGGACTTCATGTGTCGCGGACTATGCGGAAGGGTGACAGACCGGGCGATTTCTTTTTTGGCACACTGGGTTTCCCGGCTTGTTCCAGCGCGGCGGACTGCTACCGTCCGCGCCCCTGTGGACATCACGAAAGAAATCCAGCGCCGGCGCACCTTTGCCATCATCTCGCACCCGGACGCGGGCAAGACGACGTTGACCGAGAAGCTCCTCCTCTACGGCGGCGCGGTGCAGCTCGCCGGCAGCGTCACCGCGCGCAAGCAGCAGCGCGCCACGACCTCCGATTGGATGGAACTCGAGAAGAAGCGCGGCATCTCCATCAGTTCGACCGTCCTCCAGTTCGAATACGAGGGTTACTACATCAACCTCCTCGACACCCCCGGCCACAAGGACTTCTCCGAGGACACCTACCGCGTCCTCACCGCCGTGGACTCCGTGGTCATGGTCATTGACTCGGCGAAGGGCATCGAGCCGCAGACCCGCAAACTCTTCGAGGTCTGCAAGCAGCGCGGCGTGCCCATCTTCACCTTCATGAACAAGTGCGACCGGCCCATGAAGGAGCCGCTCGCCCTGCTGGACGAACTGGAGAAAGTCCTCGGCATCGGCGCGTTCCCGGTGAACTGGCCCATCGGCACCGGCTTCGAGTTCAAAGGCGTCTATGACCGGCGCGCGAAGCAATTCCATCTCTTCGAGCGCACCGTCGGCGGGGCCTACCGCGCGCCCGTGGAAGTCGGCGGCTTGGACGACCCCGCCATTCGCGGGCGGCTCGACCCCGTGACCTTTGCGAAGACCGCCGAGGAAATCGAGATGCTCGACCTCGCCGGCGAAGAGTTCGACGAAGAGTCCGTCCTTGCGGGCCAGACCACGCCCGTCTTCTTCGGCAGCGGCATCAACAACTTCGGTGTCCAGCTCCTGCTCGACGGCTTCCTCCAGCACGCGCCCGCGCCCAAGCCCCGCGTCATGGCCGGCACCGCCATCGCGCCCGAGCACCCGGCCTTCTCCGGCTTCATCTTTAAGATCCAGGCGAACATGGACCCACGCCACCGCGACCGCATCGCCTTCCTGCGCGTGTGCTCCGGCAAGTTCGAGCGCGACATGGTCGTGAGCCACTCGCGCACCGGCAAAAAGGTCCGCCTCTCCAGCTCGCACAAGCTTCTCGGCAACGAACGCGAAACCGTCAACGAAGCCTTCCCCGGCGATGTCATCGGCCTCGTGGGCCACGACGGCTTCGGCATCGGCGACACGCTCACGACGGACCCGACGATTCTCTACCGCGAGATTCCGCGCTTCACGCCGGAGGCCTTCGCGTTCCTGCACAACCCGAACACGGCGAAGTTCAAACAGTTCCGCCAGGGCCTCGACCAGTTGCTCCAGGAAGGCGTCATCCAGGCGCTCACCATCCGCCACTCCGGGAGCAAGGTTCCCCTCCTCGCCGCCGTCGGCCCGTTGCAATTCGAAGTCGTGCAGTTCCGCCTCGAAAGCGAATACGGTGCGACCTCCCGCTTGGAAACCACGCCGTGGTCCGTAGTGCGCTGGCTCCCCGCCAGCATCACCGACGAGCAACTGGACACGCTCTCCCTCCCGACCGGCGCGAAGCTGGCCTACGACATGGGCAACAACCCGGTGGTGCTCTTCTCGAACGAGTGGTCGGCGAACTACTTCACCACGCCCAACCCCGGCGTGACGCTGTCGAGCCTGCCCGTGGGCGTGTCGGGGATGTAGGCGGGCTGGAGCGCGGGACCATGTCCCGCAGCAGCTCCCGCCCCCCCCAGCCTGATTCGAACCAGCCAGCGGGTTGTCCAGTCTGCACACACTGCGGGGCAGGAGACCTGCCCTCCACCGCAAAATCCGACTGGCTTCGTGCCGCGTTGCCCCGTAGTAAACCCGGCACACAATATGAAAAGCGCCCTCACCTGTTGCCTCCTCACTGCTCTCCTCGTCGTCGGCTGCCGCAAAAAGAAGCCGGTGGCTGCGGCTGGCGCTGCATCTGAGGCCGCAACCTCAACCGGAGCGGTCACTGAGCTGGGCGCGGTGAATGGCAACCAAGCAGCCGCAGCGTCCGCGCAGACCATCCCAACCTTGAAAGGTATCCCTGCCAATTCCGACCACCCCATCGCCAAGGCGTTGGCTGGAAACGACACGCAAGCTCATCTAAGGGTGTTAAACGAACTGTTGATGGTGTGGGACCAGTCGCAGGGAAAGCCACTCCTCAGCCCGGACGACTTTGTCAAAGCGGGCCTGCTTTCCCGACTGCCGAGCGCGCCCCCGGGAATGAAGTTCTCCTTCAATGCGAACAAGCGCCAGATCGAGCTGGCACCGGCACGCTAAACTCCTGGGGAACACCGAGCCGTCACGCCGGAGGGCAGATTGCCCCGTTGGTTAGGGAATCGAGCCGGTATCCCACAGCGCTCGGGGATCTAAACGGTTGATCTTCACGCCGGTCACCGGATCCTGGAAGCCCATCTTGCCCACGGGCATCGGCTCCGCGTGCCCATCTACGAAGAGCGCGTTCGCCCTGCCGTTCCAGCGGTTGACCAGTCGGGCAGTATCCACACTCTCCCAGTAGATCGTATTCGCTGGCGTGCGCCAAAGGTAGCGCCCGGCCCGGGGATCCACGGCCTTCCACTCGTCGGGTAGCACGGTGGGGCTGTAAACCTGTTGGATCGTGGCGGCGTCGCCATAAATGATGGTCTGGGACGGCTCGAGCACCACCGCCTCGCGCACGCAGTTGCCGTTCACGGGGATGTAAAGTCCCAGATCGGGGTGGTTCATGCCGATGCCCAGCTTGTTGCCGGGCGTCAACGGCGGCGTCAACCCATCACCGGCGGAGACCCCGGGTGTTTCAAAGACCTTGTAGGCCTTGATGTAAGGAAAGATGAAGTCCGTCCAGTAAGCCCGCCCGATGGTGTCAGGAGCCACGGCGTTGGTCGTCATGATGGGGGCATGGTTGACTCTGACGCCATCCATCTGTAGCGGGGTGATCCGGTCATCCTGATCACCCGTGTATAGGTTCGAGCCGAACGCAATCTGGCGCGCATTGTTCATCACCTTGGTTGCTTGCGCCTTGCTCTTGGCCTTCGCCAATGCCGGCAACAGCATCCCGGCCAAGATGGCGATGATCGCGATGACAACGAGCAGTTCGATGAGCGTGAAAGCGGCGCGTGGTTGGCGTTTGGCAGGTTGCATAGGTTGCTATGGGCGGCGGGTTGGATGCACCCGTCTGACAAATTAGTCAACCAAGGGCTGCGGCTAGATTCACCTTGGGGCGCAGCTCTTGCCCCGCACACGGACGGAGCGCGAGACTGTGTCCCGCAGCCCTTCCGAAGGCGTGGCGCGCCGCCCAGTTCGGGCACGCGCGGCGGACGCAGCCGCTGCGGGTCACAGACCCGCGCTCCGCCGCAAAATCCGGCTGGCTTCGGGCCGCGTTGCCGCGTAGTAAACCCGGCACACGATATGAAACAAACCATCCTTTGCCTGACTATTGCGGCGGTTGCCGTCTCCACCGCCTGCCGCAAAAAGGCGGGCAGTCCTGATGCGCAACAGCCGCCACCCAACTCGGCCGCCGCCAAAGCGGTGAGCGAAATGGACCAGAAGCTCGCCAGCGGCGATGTCCAGGCGCAGCTACAGGTGCTTAGTCAACTACTCCAAGCCTGGGTGATGACGCGGAACGGCTTTCCCGGCAGCGTGGAGGAGTTTGTGGAAGCCAAGATGATTGCCAAGGTTCCGGTCCCTCCAGCGGGCAAGAAGTTTGCCATCGACCGCCAAGGAACTAGGGTCGTGCTGGCCGACCAGTAACGAGTCCGTCACTGGGTGTCCCACAAAGCAATGGGATCACCCCTCAGGATAGTTGCCCCCGTCGTGGGATGCTGAAACCCGAACTGGCTGGCTTTGATGAAGTCGGCGCGACCGTTGACGAACACGGCGCTAGTGCGTCCGGCGTGGCGGTTATAAACCCGCTCGCCAAACGTGCCGCCGGTGCCGCTATACCAAGGTTCATTCCACGGGGAGCGCCACAACAGCGTGCCGGAATTCGGGTCGGTTGGCTTCCAGTCGTCCGGATTAAGGGTCGCCGTTGGAGTGGAGGCCACGCTCATGTTTGCAGCATCCGCCAAGACGATGGTGTTTTCAGGGTTGAGAATGGTGTGTTCCTTCAGGGAATTGTCGCCGGTAGGAATCCAAATGCCGAGGTCGGGGTGGTTCATGCCGATGCCGAGCCCGTTGCCGGCTTTGACCCCGGGGCAGCGGAAGATTTCCCGGTTGCCGGAGAGCTGGGGCAGCAGCAGGTCCGGCCACCAGACATAGGTGCCGCCGTTGGGGGCCACTGGATTGGGCACCGAGAAATTGGCCCGCGCCAGCTCGACCATTTTTCCATCCGAGTCGTCCGAGTAGAACTTGTAGGCAAAGGCGATCTGGCGGGAATTGCTCTGGCAGCGGGAGCCTACCCCTTTCTCTTTCGCCTTCGCCAGCGCCGGCAGCAGCATTCCCGCGAGGATGGCGATGATCGCGATGACGACGAGCAGTTCGATGAGCGTGAAGGCGGCGCGCGGCGGGCGGTGAGTGGGCTGCATGAGTGTCATGAACTGTGAGTTGGATGCGCCCGTTTGGTGGTTTAGTCAACCAAGGGCTGCGGCGAAATGGGCTTTCGACTGGCTTCCGGCCCGCGCTTCCCCGCACTTTGCGTCGTGCCTAAGTGGCTCAAATTCATCCTCGGCCTCCTCCTGCTGCCCCTGTGCGCGGGGGCGGTGCCGGCGTTGGTGCGGGTCGTGCGCGCGAGCGGTGGGGCGGTGGAAGTGTGGGTGCCGCTGGCGGCGGGGGCGGCGTGCTGGCTGGTCGTGTTTGCCCTGCTGCCCAAGCCGATGTGGATCTACGTCGTTGGGCACGAGCTGACGCACGTCGTGTGGTCGTGGCTCTTCGGCGGCAAGCTGAAGAAGTTCAAGGCCACATCCGAGGGCGGCGAGGTGGTCATCACGAAGTCCAACTTCCTCGTCGCGCTCGCTCCGTATTTCTTCCCGCTCTACGCGGTGCTGGTGGTGCTGGGATTTCTGCTCGGCCACCTCATCTGGGGCTGGGCGCGGTGGACGCCGCTGTTCCATCTGTTGTTGGGCGCGGCCTACGCCTTCCACCTCACGCTGACGTGGGAGATTCTCCAGACCCGGCAGTCGGACATCACCAGTCAGGGCTACCTCTTCTCCGGCGTCGTGATCTTCCTCGGCAACGTGCTGGTTCTCTTGCTGGCGCTCCCGCTCCTGATGGGGCAGGCCGGTTTACTCACCGTGTTCGGTTGGTGGCTGGAGGCGACCGCAGCGCTTTTGAAACGGTTGGGTGCTTTAGTTTAGTGCGCTTGAAATCGTGTAACTCAAGAGGTGGGCGCGGCCGGACCCGGAGTAGGCTCGGGCGTGAGAAAAGCGCGCGTCATCGAACTTTCCGAAGCCCAACGTCTGGGACGGGAACAGGCGGGCCGCGCTGACCTACTTCACATGTTGAACTCCGGCCCAAGGTAAATCTCGCGGGCCTTCGGGTCGTTTATGAGGTCTTCGGCGTTGCCTTCGTAGATGACCTGGCCGCGGTGGATGAGGTAGGCACGGTCCACGAGCTTGAGCATCTCGCGGGCGCTGTGGTCGGTGATGAGGATGCCCAGTCCACGGTCCTTCAAGCGGCGGACAATCTTGCTGACCTCGTATTGCGCGATGGGGTCGATGCCTGCGAGCGGCTCGTCCAGCAGCAGCAGCTTCGGCGTGGTGACGAGCGCGCGGGTAATTTCCAAGCGCCGCTTTTCGCCGCCGCTCAACTGGTAGGCCATGCTCTTGGCGAGCGCGGTCAGGTCCAGCTCCTCCAGTAGATACTTCAGCCGCACCTGCCGCTCGTCGGCGTCCATCACGCAGGTTTCGAGGATGGCGAGGATGTTGTCCTCGACGCTCAACTTGCGGAAGACGCTGGGCTCCTGCGTGAGATAGCCGATGCCTAGCCGCGCGCGCTCGTGCATCGGACTGTGCGTGACGTCGTGCCCGTGGAAGCGCACCGCGCCCTCGTCCGGTCGCACGACGCCGACAACCATGTTGAAGGTCGTGGTCTTCCCCGCGCCGTTCGGCCCGAGCAAGCCGACGATTTCCCCCGCGTTGACGTGGATGGACACGCCGTCCACCACGCGCCGGTGGCGGTAGGTTTTGGCGAGGTGCTTCGCGGTGAGCAACGGCTCAGGGCTGGCGGGCGTCGGGTCCATTGCTCAGAGCTTCTTGGCGGGGGCGTTGGTGTTCGCCGGTGTGAAGGTCATCGTGCTCTCGCCAATCGAGACGAACTCGCCCTTGGCCCGGTAATACAGAAACTTCGGCGCGCGGCTGGTGAACTCGCCCCGGATGACGCGCACATTGCCGGTCAGCTCGAAGGCGTCGTTCGTCACCTGATAAACCAAGCGGTCGGCGAACGCCTGCGTGGCGTCCACCTTGTTCGAGAAAACCACGTTCTCCAGCGCCTCCGCCTCGCGGATGCGCCCGCCCATCGCGGTGAGTGGCGGAGCATTCGTCGGTGCTGGCGTGGCCGGAGCCGCGTTCGTGCCGCCCAAACTCTTCAGGTCGAGGAGCAGCCGGAGCGATTCGCAGCGGAGGAAGAACTGCGGGTCGTTCACCCGCACGTTCGTTTTGTAAGTCGCCGTGCCGGTGGTCAGCGAGAAGGTGCCGCCGCCGGTGGCTTCAACTTCGATGCCTTGCGCGCCGGGCCCCGCCTTCGCCGGGACGGGCGCGGTGGTGGAGGGGCTGAACAAGTTGTTCTGCGCGCTGGCAACGGCCAGTCCGGCAAGCAACGCGAGGAGGAGGTAGGAGCGGACGTTCATGGCTTCGAGGGCTTGGTTAGGACGGACCCGACGCTGGAGAGGTGAGTGGAAATGTCGTTCGAAATGGTGAGGAAGGAATCCACCTGCCGAAATTCGAAGCCCACGCCCGTGGTCAGGAAGCTGCCGTCCGGACGCGAGATGACCATGCGCCCGTCGGAGCTGGCGACCTTGCGGGCCGGGTCAATCAGGCACTTGGGGGCTTCAATGATGAAGTTCGTCGCCGTGCCAGCCAGCCCGTAAGTGTAGTTCTCCACGCGCATGTCGGTGACCAGATACTTGCCATCCGCGACTGGGCCGACGCGCTCCGCGGTGCGACCGAGCATGACGGACGTGGGCTGCTGGGCGTTGTTTTCGTAAAATGGAATGCGGATGCCGCGCGCCAGGCCGCTGATGCCCGTGGCGTTGGCGACTTGGCTTTGCACCGCCGCCACCGCGAGCGCGCTGGCGACGGAGAGCCGCTGGTCGTGGCGCTTCGACAGCACGAAGGCCGCGATGCCAGCGACGCAGAGCAAGCCAGCGCCCAAGAGGAAATGTTTTGTCGAACCCAGACTCATTTAGCGTGTTGTGCCACGACCGTTGCCCATTTGCCCTGGGCTTTCAAAATCATTTCCACGACCTCGCGCACGCAGCCGTTGCCGCCCTTGGCCTTCGTGATGACGTGCGCACAAGCCTTCGCCTCCGGGCGTCCGTCCGCCGGCGAGATGGCCAGCCCGACGCGGCGCAACACGCCGAGGTCCACAATGTCGTCACCGACGAAACACGCGTCCGCCCAACCCAGCCCCGTCTCCGCGAGGATGCGCTCGACGGCAGGCACCTTGCCGTCACGCGTCTGCACGATGAAGTCCGTCTTCAGCTCCTCGCCGCGTCGCGTGGTGATGGCCGAGGGCCGGGCGGAGACCCAACCGACCTTCAACCCCGCATGCGCCGCGAGCCGCTGCCCCAGCCCATCCGTGACGTGGAAGCGTTTGAACTCGCCGTCACCGGTGATGAAGATGGCCCCGTCCGTGAGCACACCGTCCACGTCGCAGAGGAGGAGCTGGATGCGCTTAAGGCGGGCGCGGAGCTGGGGAGGGGAGAGTTTTGGCATGGGCTAAACGGGGAATGGGGAAACTTCCAACTTCCAACATCCAACGTTCAACGTCCAAAGCGGGAACGCGCGGAAGCTGCCTTCACCCCTCAAGCAGGCTGCCACTGCGGCGGGCGACCTTGGCGTTGAGCGTTGAACGTTGAGCGTTGAACGTTGGAAGTTCATCCACGAACAGCGTCACGCACCTTCAGAAACCCCTTTAACAACCCCGCCATCTCCGCCAGCGGAATCATGTTCGGCCCGTCGCTCATCGCCTTATCCGGGTCCGGGTGGGTCTCGATAAAGAGGCCGTCCGCGCCGGCGGTGAGGGCGCAGCGCGCGAGCAGCGGGGCGAACTCCCGCTGGCCCGTCGTCCGGTCCCCGCCCGCGCCGGGCTGCTGCACCGAGTGCGTGGCGTCGAAGACCACGGGGAAACCCGTCTGCTTGAGCACCGGAATGGCGCGCATGTCCGAGACGAGGTTGTTGTAGCCGAAGGTCGTGCCGCGCTCGGTCACGAGTAGTTTCGAGCCACCGGCCAGCTTCGCCTTCTCCACCACGCGGCCCATCTCCGGCGGCGAGAGGAACTGGCCTTTCTTCAAGTTCACAATCTTCCCGGTCGCCACCGCCGCCTCGATCAAGTCCGTCTGCCGGCAGAGGAAGGCGGGGATTTGCAAAATGTCCACGAACTTCCCAGCCGCACGCGCCTGCTCCTCCGTGTGGACATCCGTGATGACCGGCACGCCGAGCTGCGTGCGAACACGCTCCAGCACCGCGAGGCCGTCGGCCAAGCCGGGACCGCGGAAGGCCTTGCCAGAGGTGCGGTTGGCCTTGTCGTAACTGGCCTTGAAGACGTAGGTGATGCCCAGCCGCGCGCAGACCTTCTGCAAATGCCGCGCGACCTCGAAGCACAGCGCTTCGCTCTCAATCACGCACGGCCCCGCGAGCAGGAAGAGCCGTTTGCGCGCCGCGAGAGTTTTCCAAAGTGATTCAGTGGTGTTCCGCACGCCGGGCTTTGTAGCAGGCAGTCGGGAGCCGGGAAAGGGAAAGGGTGGTTCCCCGCCTGCGCGTAATCCTGATGCGCGCGCGCCGCAGGCAACGAAGGCCACCGCGCAGGAACAACAAAGCCCCTCAGATATGCTTCGAGTCGTCGTGGTCCTTCTTTGCGTAGCCGGACTCCTGGCGCTGGAAGTTCACCGCGTTCTTCTTCACGTAGGCGGCGAAGACATCATCCGCGCTCATGCCCAGCACCTGCGCCATGCTGATGAGGAAGTGAAACAAGTCCACCACCTCCACGCGCGCGTTCTGTTCGTCGAACTTCTGGTATTTGGCCCACCACTTCCACGGGACGCTGTCGGTCAACTCCGCCAGCTCTTGCTGCATGGCTCGGGTGTAGTTGAGCAGCCACTTGGTCTTGTCCTCCTCGCTCATGCCGGCGGTGTGCACGCCGATGCGGTCGTTGAGGGCCTGCTGCATGCGGAAAAGTTCGCGGAACTGGTCGGGTGTTTCCATGCGCGGGAGGGTGAAGTTCCGGGTTCAAAGTTCAAGGTTCAAAGTAGCGACGGCCACCGGCGCGGCACGCGAACCGACTGCCGCGTTCAGCCTCAGCCCACCGGCAGCGTGAGGGTGAAGGTCGTGCCCTTGCCCAGTTCCGACTTCACCTTCACCTCGCCGCGGTGCGTCTCAATAACGCGTGCCACGATGGCCAAGCCTAGGCCAGTGCCCTTCGCCTTCGTGGTTGCGAGCAAGGAGCTGAACGCCCGTTGCTGCTGCTCCTCAGTCATGCCTGCGCCGGTGTCCGTGAACTCGATGAGCACATGCGTCGGCGACTTGCGCGTGCGCGGCTGGCGCAACGCGCGCGTGGTGATGGTGAGCCGCCCGCCCTCGGGCATGGCCTCGACGGCGTTGAGTGTGAGGTTGAGGAAGGCCTGCTCCAGTTGCGTGGCGTCACCCAGGACGGCGGGGAGCTGCGGGGCCAGCTCGCGCACGACTTCGACGCGCTGCTGCCGCAGCTTGTGGCGCGTGAGCAGGCTGAGGTCGTCGAGGAGTTGGTTCACTTCCACCGGTGCCAAGCGCGGCTCCGTGCTGCGCGCGAAGTCCAGCACCTGCTCCACCACGCGGTTCAGGTGGTCCATCTTCTCGCCCATGATCTTGTTGTCCTGCGTGCGGGGGTCGCCAGGCGGGAACTTCAGGTCGAGCGAGTGGAAGAGCATCTTCATCACCGTGAGCGGGTTGCGGATTTCATGCGCAACCTCGGCGGCGAGCAGGCCCAGCGCGGAGAGGCGCTCGTTCTGCCGGAGCAGCTCCTCCACGTCCACGATGCGTTCGTAGAGCCGTGCCTTCTCGATGGCGATGCCGGACAACTCGGCGAGCGCCGTGAGGATGCGGACTTCTTCGTTGGGGAAAACGTGCGGCTCACCGCGATAAACATTCAGCACGCCCAGCGCCTGTCCGCCAAAGACCAGCGGCACGCTCAACATCGCCACCAACCCCTCGCGCCGGGCCATCGGGATGTTCTGGTAACGACCGGAGGTCTGCACGTTCTCGTCCTGAATCGGGCGGCGACGACGCACGACGTTGCCGACGAGACTCTCCGCGACGCTCAAGCGCGGCTTGGTCAGGTAGTCCGCGCCCGCGCCGTGGCTGGCGCGGAGGTCGAGCCACTCGCGCGAGTCGTCGAGCAGGAGCAGCGAGGCCATCTTCGCGTCCATGAGCTGGCAAGCCTCGCGGGTGATGACGTTCAGGGCGTCGTCGAGGTTGAGCGTGGAGTTGATGGTCTGGCTGACGCTGGCGAGCGACTCGAAGAGCCGGGCCTTGAGCCGAAGCTGCTCGTAAAGCCAGGTGTTCTGAATGACCCGCGCGGCTTGCAGCGAGAGCTCCTCCAACAAGGCTTGGTCGTCCGGTGTGAAGGCGTCGGCGCGCTCGGAATCCACGTTCAAGACGCCGCGCACTTCGTTGTTGAGCTGGAGCGGCACGGCGAGTTCCGAGCGCACTTCGGGGCGCACCCGCACATAGCGCGGGTCACGGGTCACGTCGCCGACGCGCGCGGGCTTGCCGGTGCGCGCGACCCAGCCGGTGATGCCCACGCCGATGGGAAGCTTCAGGTTGGCAAAGTCCGGCGGCAGGCCGTGGGCGGCCTGGATTTCCAAGAACCGCGAAGTCGGATTCGCCAGCACGATGGAGCCGCTGGACGCGCGCATGAGCCGCACCGCCTCGCGCAGGATGAGCTGGAGCGCCTCCTGCGCATCGAGCGTGGAGTGGAGAACGTGGCCGACCTGGTTGAGCAGTTCGAGCCGCTCGCAGCGGGCGCGGAGTTGTTCGAGTTCGGTGGGCAAGCGCGGGTTTTGAGGTTTGGGTTTTTAGTTCCGAGCACTCGGCCCCTATCGCAGCCGGTGCGTCAGCACGATGCCGACGGCGGCGAAGAGGACCGTTGGGGTCCAGCCCGCGACCCAGCCGGGGACGTGGCCGCCGGTGCCTAGCACGAGCGCGAGCTTCGACACCACGAAGAACGCGAACCCGATACCAATGCTCGCCGCCACGCCGATGGCGACGTTGCGCCGGCCCGGCGCGGCTCCGAACGGCAGCGCGAGCAGCACGACCACAAAGCAGGTGAACGGCATGGCGAGCCGCCCGTGGAACTGGGTGCTCAACTCGTCCGCCTTGCTGCCCGTCAGGCGCGGGTGCAGCCGCTGGTAGTCGAGGATTTCGGCGAGGCTGAAGCGCAGTTTCTTCGCGGCCCGCACGGCGTTCATGGAGTTGACCTTGATTTCGCTGCGGATGAGGCGCGGCGATTCATCCAGCTCGGGGAAGACGACGAGGTTGGTGCGGGTGCGGAAGGGGTCGGGGTTTGGCGGCGCATAGGTCCACAGCTCGGCGTCGGTGAAGTGCCAGACGCCGTTCGTGTAGGCCCCGCGGTTGGCGAAGAGGACGCGACGGAGTTGGTCGCGCCCGGTCCAGGTGACGTTCACGCGGAGCATTTCGTGGGTGTGCAGGCCGTAGGCGCCGATTTTCCATTCGTGGCCGGCCATGTCGTTGTTGAAGTTCACGTCGCGTCGCCACTGGAGTTCGGTCTGCTGGTCGAGCTTGGTCTGGTAGCGGTTCAACACGTCGTCCTTCGCCTCTTCCGCGCGCGGACCGATGATTTCGCTCGCGACGAACAGCCCCGCGCTGAACACGACCCCCACCGCCAGATACGGCGCGGCCAGCCGCCACAAGCTCACGCCCGCCGCGCGGATGGCGACGAGTTCGTGGTGTTTGCCGTGCTGCGCCAGCGCGTAGAGGAGCGCGAGCAGCAGGCCCATCGGTAGGACGTTGACGAGCAGCTCCGGCAGCTTGAAGACGTAGTATTCCGCGATGTCCCAGCCAGTGAGGCCCTTGCCCTGAAGCATCGGCAGCTCGTTCATCAGGTCGCCAGCGACGAAGAAAATGAGGAAGCCGCCCAAGCAGTAAAGCAGGGGAATCATCAACTCGCGCAGTAGGTAGCGGTCGAGCAGGCGCATCGCAGTGGAGCGTAGGGGGCGGGGGCGGGAGACAGAAGTCAGAAGTCAGGAGACAGGAGTCAGCGGTCAGCAAGCGGCTACCAGCGAGCGACGGTCCCTGCTGACTTCTGGCTCCTGCCCTCCAATTATTAACTGCTATTTCTTAACGCTTAACTCCAACAGCCTCCACACGGCTTTTGCGGCGCGGACGTTTGCGCCGGAGGAGCCGAGCGCGGCGATGATGGGGGCGAGCTTGGCTTTCATTTCCGCGCGGCGGGACGGGTTGCGCAGCAGGTCTAGCGCGGCTTCGGCAAGGTTCTTCCCCGTGGCCGCGTCCTGCACGAACTCGGGATAGATTGCCTCGCCCGCCAAGAGGTTCGGCATGGCCAGATACTTCACCGTGACGATGCGTCTCCCGATTTGGTAAGTGCTCCACGAGGTCTTGTAGAGCGCGACGGTCGGCACCCCGAAGAAGGCGCATTCCATCGTGACCGTGCCCGTGGAGGCGAGGGCAATGGTCGCGGCGCACAGAGCTTCCGGGAGGCGGCCCACTTGCACGTCCAGCCCGCGAAAAACTTGCCGCGCCAAGTTGCGCGCCTGTAGGAGCGTCGTGACGTCAGTGTTCGGCAGGTTCGCCTGATTCATCGCGAAGGGGCGGCAGTGCCGGGCGAACACCGGCAGCAACGCCTCCGATGGCAGCACGACGAGGAAACCGCTGTCCACCTCAGCCCCGATGCGCCGCGCTGCGTCGAGCATCGGCGGCAGGTGGCGGGCGAGTTCGCCCGGCCGGCTGCCAGGCAACAACAGCGTGAGATGCTCATAGGGCACCGGGCGTGGGCGAGGCTCCGGCTTGTTCCATCCAGCAAAGCGGTCCAGCAGTGGATGGCCGACGAACTCGACGCGCAGCTTGGGCGCTCGCTTGGCATACCAGTCCTTCTCGAAGGGGAAGATGGTCAGCAACAGGTCGTAGTCGTCCGCCATCTTCGTCGCGCGACCGGGTCGCGAGGCCCAGACTTGGGGCGAGACGTATTGCACGATGCGCGGCTTCCAGCGGCCCTTGGTGCGTGCGGCCGCCTTGCGCACCGCGCGGGCGAAGCGGCGGTTGAAGCCGGAGAAATCCACGCAGAGCAACAGGTCGGGCTGTTTTGCCACCGCCAGTTTCAGCAAGTCGTCAAAGATGCGCCGGAACTGGCCGTAGTGCTTGATGACCTCCCACAGTCCGATGACCGCGTGCTCCGTCATGTCCACGGCCAGCTCCACGCCCGCCGCCGCGAGCTTCGGCCCGCCCGCGCCGAAGAAGCGCAGCTCCGGCACCGTGGGATGACAGTGGAACTCCGCCTCCGCGCGCAGGGCTTGCACCAGCTCCGCCGCCAGCGCGTCGCCGCTCGGCTCGCCGGCGATGACCATGATTTTAGTCCCAGCCATATGCGTTATTCTGGCTTGGCTGTCACTCCCACGGCCATCGCATTCCCCGCCAGCCAGCCCGTCGTCCACGCCGCCTGGAAGTTGAAGCCGCCCGTGATGCCATCGATGTCCAGCAGCTCGCCGGCAAAGTAGAGCCCGGGACAAACCCGGCTCTGCATCGTCTTGAAATCCACCTCGCCTAGCCGCACCCCGCCGCACGTCACGAACTCCTCCTTGTTCATGCTCTTGCCCGTCACGGCGAACTCCGACTCCACCAGCAACCGCGCTAGCGTGTGCAACTGCCCCTTGTTCAGCCCCGCCCACTGCGTCTGCGGCGCAATGCCCGCCGTCGTCACGAGCCGCTCCCACAGCCGCGACGGCAATCCGGCCAGCGCCACGTTGGAAACCTGCCTCGCCCCCGTCAGCCCGCGCTGCGCCTGTGCGAGCGCGATGACGCTCTCGAAGTTGTGGTCTGGCAGCCAGTTCACCCGCAGCGAAAAAGTGTAGGCGAACGCCGCCAGCTCGCGTGCGCCCCACGCCGACAGCCGGAGAATCCCCGGCCCGCTCAAGCCCCAGTGCGTGATGAGCACCGGCCCCGTCTCCTTCAACTTCGTCCCCGCCACACTCACCGTCGCTCGCTCCACCGCCAGCCCGGACAAGCCTTCCAGTCGTTTGTCCGAGATGTGAAACGTGAACAACGACGGCACCGGCGGTGCAAGCGTGTGCCCCAGCGACGCTGCCAAAATATCCGCCGCCTTCGCCCCGCCCGTGGCTAGTAGCAGCGCGTCGCAATCGAGCGTCCCGCCGACAGACAGATAAAGTCGAAAACCGCCCTCACCCCGACGTTCCACCCGGTCCACCCCACACCCGGTCCGCAACTCCACCCCCGCCGCCCGTGCCGCCTGCGTCAGGCAGTTGATAATCGTCTGGGACTGGTCCGTCGTCGGGAACATCCGCCCATCCGGCTCCGTCTTGAGCATCACGCCGCGCGCCTCGAACCACTTCACCGTGTCCGCCGCTTGGAACCGATGAAACGCCCCGATGAGCGCCGGCCCGCCGCGCGGATACCGCTTGGCCAGCTCCTTCGGCTCGAAGCACGAGTGGGTCACATTACACCGGCCGCCCCCGGAGACTTTGACCTTCTGCAAGAAGTGCGCCCCGCGCTCCAGCACAATGACCGAGCCACGACCCTGCAACGCCTCCGCGCAGGTGACGGCCCCGAAGAATCCGGCGGCACCACCGCCGACGACGACCACCTTGGTTGGGAGTGTATTGTTCATGAACCACAGAGACACAGAGAACACCGAGGGACAGCGCTCATCTCTGTGCCCTCTGTGCCTCTGTGGTTAATTCCGCCTTTCGAATCTGGCTCGTTATCTCAAACGCTACGTCCAGCGCGTGCTTGGCGGACGCCCCGCTGACCTTCGGCGTCCGCCGCTCGCGGACGCACTCAACGAAGTGCGCCAGCTCCAGCTTGAGCGGCTCGTCCTTCGCGATGGGCACCGGCTCGCGCACGATTTTCTTCCCGGCGAACTCGCTCACGATGGTGGAGTCATTCGCAGAGAGCAGCAGCTTGAGCAACGAACTCTTCTCCGCGTCGTCGCCGGCGAGGCGATAAATAAATCCCTTCTGCTCGCGGTAATCCAACGAGATGTAGCTGGGCTGCGCGCCGCCACTGAACACGCGGATTTTCCGCAGCCGCTCCGGGCTGATGCGGCTGGCGGTGAGGTTCGCCACGCAGCCGTTCGCGAAGCGCAGCCGCGCGTTTGCGATGTCCTCGGACTTGCTCAGGACGGGGATGCCCACCGCGTCCACGCTCACCAGTGGCGACTTCACGAAGGCGAGCACCACATCGAGGTCGTGAATCATCAGGTCCAGCACCACGCCGATGTCCGTGCTGCGCGCGGGGAAGGGCGAGAGGCGGTGGCACTCGATGAAACGCGGCTCCGGCGCAGCGGTTTCGAGGTAACTGAAGACGGGGTTGAAGCGCTCGACGTGGCCGACTTGCAGCACCAGCGCGCGCTCGTGCGCAAGCTGGACCAGCTCCGCCGCCTGGTCGGAGCGCTCGGTCATCGGCTTTTCCACGAGCACGTGCCGGCCCAGCTCCAGCAGCGTCTTGGCGATGTCGAAATGCGTCGTCGTCGGCGTGACGATGCTCAAGGCATCGCTCGCGGCGGCGGCCTCGGCGATGGAGGCGAAGGCTCGTGTCCCGTGCGCGGCGGCGTGCTTGCGGGCGGCTTCGGGGTTCGCATCAAAGACGCCGGCGAACGTGACTTGTCCCGTGCGCGCCAACTCGGCATAGAGGCGTGCGTGCTCCTTGCCCAAGGAACCAGTGCCGATGACGGCGACGCGAATCTTCTCAACAGCCATGCGCGGAGAGTGCCACTGCGAGGGCGCGGCTGACAACGCAGGGGTTTGAGGATGCTGTAGCGGCGGTCTGTGACCGCCAGGGCCGCGCAATCGGCGATTGCGTTCCATCGCGGCGACGGGTCGGCGCTCACAGAGCGCCGCTACAGGTTGCACTTTGACCTTTGAACTTCGCCCGCCGGAAACATACTTCGCCCGTGGCTGCTGCCCTCATCACACTGATTTTGTTGAGCTATCTCCTTGGCTCGATTCCGACCGGCTTCCTCGTCGCGAAGGCGAAGGGCGTGGACATCCGCAGCGTGGGCAGCGGGAACATCGGCGCGACGAATGTCTTCCGCATCCTCGGCAAGGGGCCGGGCATCTTCGTGCTGACGGCGGACGCGATGAAGGGGGTGCTGGCGGTCGCACTAGTCGCTCCGTTCGCGTCCAAACTGGGGACAAGCAGTGACGCTCTACTTCCTCACTTCCCCGCCCTCGCCGGCATCTGCGCCATCCTCGGCCACAACTACACCTGCTGGCTCAAGTTCAAGGGCGGCAAAGGCATCGCCACCACGGCGGGCGTCTTCGCGGCGCTGGCTCCGGCGGCGTTCGGCATCGCGCTGGCGACGTGGCTCGTGGTCTTCGCGGTGAGTCGCTACGTGTCGCTTGCGTCCATCGTGGCGGCGGTGGCGCTGCCGTTGGCGGTGTGGCTCACGGGCAACGGCGCACTGCTCATCGGCGTCTCGACGGCGCTGGGCGCGCTGGCGATTTACAAGCACAAGGCCAACATCGAGCGCCTGCGGGCCGGCACGGAGAGCCGCGTCGGAGCCAATAAGTCAGCAGCCGCAGCGCCGACGCCGGAGAAGAAGACTTAGCCACGAAAGGGCGCAAAGGACGCAAAGATGAAAACCACAAAAGTCCAAAGTCCAAAGTCCAAAGTCTGGAACCGTGCGGCCGAACGACCTCGGATCTTGGCCCTTGGCCCCTTTCCCTCCTCTGCGTTCTCTGCGCTCTTTCGCGACAAAAAACACCCATGAACATCACCGTCCTCGGCGCGGGCGCGTGGGGCACCGCGCTTGCTAAACTGCTGCGCGAGTCGGGCAACGAAGTCGCGCTCTGGGGCCACGACCCCGCCCACCTTGCCGACGTGCGCGCCAGCGGGCGCAATGACCGTTACTTGCCCGGCATCGCGTTGCCCACCGGATTGCACTACGCCGATGAACTGACCGACGCGGCGCGGGGCGCGGACGTCATCGTGCTCGCCGTGCCTTCCCGGGCGTTCCGCCAAATTGCGACCGCACTGGCGGACTTCCGCGGCCTCGCGGTGAGCGTCACCAAGGGCATTGAGCATGACGGCGGCCTGACCATGTGCGGCGTGCTGCGCGTCTGCGCCCCGCACGCGAAAGTCGCCGCGCTCTCCGGCCCCACGCTCGCGCTGGAAGTCGCGCGCGGCATTCCCACCGCGAGCGTCGCCGCCAGCAGCGACCCCGGCGCGGCGCACTTGACCCAAAGCCTCTTTCACCGGCCCGCCTTCCGCGTTTACACAAGCGCTGACCCGCTCGGCGTCGAGCTGGGCGGCGCGTTGAAAAACGTCGTCGCCATCGCGGCGGGCGTGTGCGACGGCCTGGGCTTCGGCGACAACGCCAAGGCCGCCCTGGTCACGCGCGCCGTGGCGGAGATGCGTCGGCTCGGCGTGGCGTGCGGTGCCCAAGCGGACACCTTCGCGGGTCTGAGCGGCTTGGGCGACTTGACCGTGACGTGCTTCTCGAAGCTGAGTCGCAATCGTGGCTTCGGTGAGCAGTTGGGCCGGGGCGGGGCGTTGCTGGAACTCCTCTCCACCAGCCGGCACGTCGTCGAAGGCCACCCGACCGCGAGGTCCGCCTGGCAGCTTGGGCGCAAACACGGCGTCAGCACGCCCATCATCGAGCAAGTCCACGCGATGCTCTACGAGGCCAAGGATGTGAAAGCCGCCGTGCGCGACCTGACCAACCGCGACTCGAAGGCGGAGGATTAGTTCAGCCCGCCAGTTTCCTTGACCGGTTTCCGTCACTTGCCGAAGCTCACTGCACATTTCGCTTATGGCCTTGTCTCCTGAAATTCTCTCCCAACTCCGCGTCCTCGTCGGTGCCGACCAAGTGTTCACCGCGAAGGAAGACCTCATCCCCTACTCCTTCGACGGCACGGCCGCGATGAGCCAGATGCCCGGCTGCGTGGCCTTCGTCACCACCACGGAGCAAATCGCCGGGCTGCTCAAGCTGGCCAACGCCACTCGCACCCCCGTCGTCACGCGCGGTTCCGGCACCGGCCTCAGCGGGGGCAGCCTGCCCTCGCGCGACTGCATCGTCATGTGCACCGCGCGCATGAACCGCATCCTCGAAGTGGACCGCGCGAACCTCACCATGCTCGTCGAGCCGGGCGTGACCACGCTCGCGGTCGCGGACGCCGCTGCGGCCGTCGGCCTTTTCTACCCACCCGACCCCGGCTCGATGAAAATTTCCACCATCGGCGGCAACGTGGCAGAGAACTCCGGCGGCTTGCGCGGCTTGAAATACGGCATCACCCGCAACTACGTCATGGGCCTCGAAGTGGTTTTGCCCGACGGCGAAGTGCTCTTCACCGGCAACAAGTGCGTGAAGGACGTTGCGGGCTACTCGCTGAAAGACCTCTTCGTTGGCAGCGAAGGCACGCTTGGCGTGATGACCAAAGTCTTGCTCAAGCTCATCCCCAAGCCCGCCGCCAAGCAGACCATGGTCGCCACCTTCAGCGCGATGGACGCCGCCGCGCAGACCGTCAGCGACATCATCGCCGCGCAGATCATCCCCTGCACGCTGGAGTTCCTCGACCGCACCACCATTCACTGCGTCGAGGACTTCGCGAAGGTCGGCCTGCCGCTGGACTGCGAAGCCTTGCTCCTCATGGAGACCGACGGCCACCCCGCCGCCGTCGCGGACGAAGCGGCGAAGATGGTCGAGCTGGCGAAGAAAAACGGCGCGATGGAAGTGCGCGTCGCGAAGGACGAAGCCGAGGCCAACAAGCTTGCCGCCGCCCGCCGCAGTGCCTTCAGCGCGCTCGCCCGCCTCGCGCCGACCACCATCCTCGAAGACGCCACTGTCCCGCGCAGCGAGCTGGCGAAGATGGTCCGCTTCGTCGCCGTCATTGCGCAGAAATACAAGCTGCGCGTCGGCACTTTTGGCCACATGGGCGACGGAAATCTCCACCCCACCTTCCTCACCGACGAGCGCAACCACGCTGAGATGCATCGTGTCCACGAGGCGTTCAAGGAAATCTTCGACGAAGCCATCCGCCTCGGCGGCACCATCACCGGCGAGCACGGCATCGGGCTGGCGAAGAAAGATTTCCTCCCCAAGTTCATCGGTCCCGCCTCCCTCCGCGTCCACCGCGAGCTGCGCAAGGCGCTCGACCCGCACGGGATTTTGAACCCGGGCAAGATGTTCGATTGACTCAAGGCTGACGTTCCCTGTCCCGCTAAGAACCCGCCTGCGTGTCTGGGCGCGAACACTCCGACAAGTTGCGGTGGCTGAACGCAAGCCAACGCGTGAAGCTCCGCGGGGTCAGAAAGATTTCGAGCGTCGGATCGAAGTGTTTTTGTCCATCCGTTCGGATCACCGAGGCCTTGCACAGCAAGGTCCTACCGGGCTCATGGTCCCAATGCGCGGCCTTTGAGCCGTGGAAGCTACCCCTGAACCTGGTAGTTGCCGAGGTGTGGGGGCGGAGTTGTCCGAGCGACAAGTCGTCCGCACTAGGCTCCCGCCAGCGCGTCGCCCCGGCCCTTCGGAATCCGGCCGAGGTGGTAGATGAGGAAGCCGTGGAGGAACTGGCGCAGCTCGGTCTCCTGGCTGGAACTCAGCTTGAGCAGCGCGAGCGCGGGCCAGTCTTCCGCCTCCAACCGCGCGTAGATTTGCCGGCTGCCGGGACTCAGCTTCGCTTCGGACGCGTCGGGCTGCTGGCCGAGTTCGACGAGCAGCTTGGCCTCGAAGGCGAGCACGGTGCGCGGTTCGCCCGCGCCGCTGGCGACTTGGGCAAGCAGGGCTCGGAACAGGGCGTAGAGCGTGGGGAGCGGGGTTTCCGTCTCCGTGGTCTGCTCGAGGAGCGCGGTGCAATAGGCGGCTTGCTGGAGCGCGTGCAAGTTCTCGCGCAGTCGAGAGTGGGTCTGGCGGAGGCTGACTTCGCGCAGCGTGTGCAGCTCGCTGCGCCGGCTGCGGGCGAAGCTGAAGTCCGCCTCGTAGAAGAGGTCGAGCTTGCCGCGAAACGGGGACTTCGGGCGGCGCGCCCCCTTGGCCACTGTCGCCACCCGGCCCAAGTCCGGCGTGAGCCAGTGGACAATGAGGCTCGTCTCCGTCAGCGGACGGGTGCGCAAGATGAGGCCGATGGTGGAAACGGAGTTCAGGGTGGGGAGGAGGGAGTTGTAGCCCACGGATAACGCGGATGACGCGGATGGGGAAGGTGAAGATTGCTTTTCATCCGCGTGCTCCGCGTCATCCGCGGGCAGTCTTCTTTTCCAACTCCATGAGATCGAACCACCGCGCCAGTTCGCGCATCAGCCGGTTTTCCTCGCGTTTCATCACGCGGCGTTGGGCGGGTTGCAAGTCGTCGTAGCCGCGGAGGTGGAGCACGGCGTGGACGGCGTAGCGGATGACTTCGCTTTGCCAGGTGGTGCTGAACTCGCGGGCCTGCTTCACCGCGTCGGCCACGCAGATAAAGGCTTCGCCGCTCAAGCCCGCTGACTGCTGACCGCCGACCGCCGACCGCTCGCCGTAGTCGAACGTGATGACATCGGTGCTGCCTTCGTGCTGGAGGAATTGCCAGTTCACGCGGGTCATCTCCTCGGCGGTGACGAAGTGGAAGCAGAGGTCGTGGGTCTCCGCCGGGAGTTGTTCGGCGAGGAGGTGGCGCAGGACGCGGCGGAGGAAGGGGAGGTTGAGCGGCCGGTCACGCTGGCGGTTGCGCAGAGCTAACGTGGTCTGCGCGCGGGCTGGGGCGTGAGCCGCCGGAGCCGACGCGCTACTGAACACTGGACACTGAACACTGAACCCTTGCTTGCCCTTGACCTTCACCCGTTCAACGCCCTTCCGCGATGTTCCTCATAGGCCACGATGATGCGTTGCACCAGCGGGTGGCGCACGATGTCGCGCCGGGTAAACTCGACGAGGGCGATGCCTTCGACCTTGCCCAGCACTTTGACGGCTTCGCGCAGGCCGGAGGTCTTGTGCTGCGGGAGGTCGGTCTGCGTGGGGTCGCCGGTGACGACGGCTTTGGAGTTGAAGCCGAGGCGGGTCATGAACATGAGCATCTGCTCGGGGGTGGTGTTCTGCGCTTCGTCGAGGACGATGAAAGCGTTGTTCAACGTGCGGCCGCGCATGTAGGCAAGCGGCGCGACTTCAATGACGCCGCGTTCCATGTGCTTCTCGATTTCCTCGCCGGGCAACATGTCGTGGAGCGCGTCGTAGAGCGGGCGGAGGTAGGGCGTGAGCTTTTCGTGGAGGTCGCCGGGCAGGAAGCCCAGCGCTTCGCCGGCCTCGACGGCGGGGCGGGTGAGGATGATGCGTGAGACGGTGCCTTCGCGCAGGGCGGAGACGGCCATGGCCATTGCGAGGTAGGTCTTGCCGGTGCCGGCGGGGCCGACGCCGAGCGTCACGTCGTGGGTGCGGATGGCTTCGACGTATTTGCGCTGGCCGGTGGTCTTGGGCAGGACGGTGCTCTTCTTCTGGGAGGTCTGGATGCGTTCGGAGTGGAGGCTCTGGAGCGCGGCGACGCCTTCGTGCTTCACGATGTCCAGGGCGGCGGCGAAGTCGCGCTGGCCGATGGCGGAGCCGGACTTGAGCGAGGCTTCCAATTGCTGGAAGAGGTGGCGGGCTTGCGCGACGGGTTCGGCGTCGCCTTCGAGTTTGATCCACGCGTCGCGCGAAGTGGCCTTCACGCCGAGCTGGGTTTCGAGGGCCTTGAGGTTGCGCGGGTCGTTGTGGAAGAGCTGCTGGGCGAAGCGGGCGTTCTCGAAGTGGAGGGTTTCAGAGGGCATGAGTCAGGCGGTCTGTGTCAGGGCGGCGCGGAGTTTGGCGGCGGTTTCGTCGAGGGCTTCGGGCAGGACGCCGGTGCTGCCGGTGACGGGCATGAAGTTGGTGTCGCCGGCCCAGCGCGGGACGATGTGCCAGTGGAGGTGCTCGACGATGCCTGCGCCAGCGATGCGGCCCAGATTCAGGCCCACGTTGAAGCCTTCGGGGCGCATTACATGGCGCAGGGCGGCTTGCACCCGGCGGAGGAGGATTTGCATTTCCAAGGTCTCCTCGTCGGTGAGTTCAGGCAGGTCGGCCACCTGACGGTAGGGGCAGATGAGCGTGTGGCCGGCACTGTAGGGGTAGCTGTTCAGCACGGCAAACGAGGTGCGTCCCCGGCAGACGACGTAGTTCGCCATGTCGTCGCTCGATTGGCCGATGGCGGCGAAGATCGACCGCCCGGCGGCGTCGGTCTGCTTCGGGCCGAGGATGTAACGGATGCGCCACGGGGCGTGCAGGCTGTCCATGCGCGGACGCTAGCGAGCGGGGGGCGGGAAGTCAAAGAAGGCGGAAGGCCGGACGCGAGCAGGATTACGAGTGGGAGCCAAGCGTCTGTCGCACCCTCCTGCTCGTAATCCTACTCCCGATCCTGATCCACCCGCCCGGCGCGCGCGTGTCAGAGCACGCGCTGGGTGGCGAGCTGGGCTTTGAGCAGGTAGCTCAAGGCTTTCACGCTGAGTTCCACGAAGACGAAGGGCTTGGCGATGAGGTCGTTGGCACCGCTGAGGGTGGAGCGGGCGCGGCTCTGGAAGTCGCTGAGACTGGTGACGAAGATGACGGGTGTGTCCTTGTAGTTCGGCTGGGCGCGGAGCTTGGTGCAGACTTCGTAGCCGTTCATGCCGGGCATGTCCACGTCCAGCACGATGAGGTCGTAATGGGTCTCGCTGGCTTTCAGGAGCGCGGCGGCTCCGTTGTCGCAGGCGGTGCCGCGCACGCCGGCCTTCTCGAGGGAGAGCATCACGGCGCGGCGGGAAATCTGCTCGTCGTCCACGACGAGCACGGCGGGGTCGAAGGTGGTGAGTTGCGGGAGTTGGGCGGCCTTCTCCAGCAGGGTGGCGATGAAGAACATCGTCTGCGTGGAAGTGCGGGTGGTGGAGACGGTGATGGTGTTGGGCTTGTCGTGCATCTCCCTCAGCAGCGCCTCGTAGGCGGCGGCGATGCGGCCAAGGAGGTCCGCGCCGACCAGCCCCGCGCCGCCGGTCAGGGCGTGGATGTGTCGGTAGAGTTCGCTGACGGTGGCGAGCTTGGCGGCGCGGTCATCGGTCTTGAGAAAGGTCTGATGGAGGTCGCGGATGGCCTGGCTGAACTGGGGCAGGCTGGCGAGGAACTGGCGGTGTTGGTCGGCTTGGAAGGCATCGTCGTCCTGCGGGGCAGGGCGCGGTGGCGCGGGCGCGGGAACTGGGGCAGCGACGGCGGCGCTCACCGCTGCCTGAGCGGCTTCGGCCTGCGCGAGGAGTTCGTGGATGGTCTCGGTGAGCTTCTTCGGGCTGGTGTTGGACTTCGTCAACACGGCGGTCGCGCCGGCCTTCCACGCGCTTTCGATGACGCTGGCCATGTAGGCGTTCGAGAAGACGATAACGGGCAGCTTCTGAAGCTCCGGCAGCGCCCGGACGCGGGCGAGGATTTCCAAGCCGTTGAGCTTGGGCAGCATCAGGTCCAGCAGGACGATGTCGGGGCGGAAGGCGAGGATACGTTCCAGCCCGGTCTGGCCGTCCTCAGCGACCTCGACGTTGAAACCTTCGACGGCGAACTTCTTCGAGTAGATGCTCCCGATGATGCGGTCGTCCTCGATGATGAGCAGCTTTCTCATGCGCGATGGAAGCGGAGGTCAGCGGCCCAACTGTTTTTCCAGAAACGCTTTGATGCGGAGGAATCCGCTGCTCACAGTTTCGATTTCCGCGACGGCCCCGGTGAGATTCTCTTCTTCGCCCATGCGTTCGAGCGTGCGCAAGGCCGGGACGACGCCTTCCATGCCGCAGGTCGCGTTCGCGCCGGCGGCGCTGTGGGCGACGCGGCGGACTTCGACGGCGTTGCCGTTGGCGATGGCGGTGCGGAGGATTTCAATCTGCCCGGCGGTCTGGGTGAGATAGAGGTCCACGAGTTCGCCGAGTCCGTCCTCGCCGCCGGCGAGGTCCGTGAGTTTCTCGATGTCCACGGGCGGAGTTGCGGCGGGCGGGGGCGGAGTGCTGGGGTTGGTCATGGTAGGTAAATTGGGCGGCAAGCCAGTCTTCGGCTTGCGGGTGAAGGTGGTGGTCCCGCTGGACTTGGCCTCGGGCGCGGGGGCGGCGGTGCGGACCAAGGTCTTGCCCCACTTTTCAATCATCGTGCGCAGCGCGTCGGGGCGGACGGGTTTGGGCAAGTAATCATCCATGCCAGCGGCCATGCAGCGCTCGCGGTCGCCGACCATCGCGTTCGCGGTCATGGCGATGATGATATGCTTCTGCATCCGCGCCGCGCCGGGGACTTGCTCGAACTCGCGGATGCGGCGGGTGGCTTGCAGGCCGTCCATCTCCGGCATCTGCACGTCCATGAAGATAACGTCGTAAGGGCGCGTGGAGACGGCGGCGACGGCCTCGGCGCCGTTGTGCGCGACGTCGGCGAGGTAGCCGAACTGCTGGAGGAGCCGCAGCGCGACCTTCTGGTTCACGGCATTGTCCTCGGCGAGGAGGAAGCGAATCGGGAAGCGGTCAGCGAGCGTGCCCTCGGGCGGCTTCGCAGCGGCCTTCGCCTCGCCAGGCGTGCCGGTGATGGCCCGGATGAGCGCGTCGCGGAGCTGGGCGTGTTTGACCGGCTTGGCGAGACACGCGGCGAAATTGCCGCCCGCCGCTTCCAAGTCGTCCTTGCGATCGGCGAGCGTGGCCAACAGGACCAGCGGCAACTTCTCCAGCCCCGCGCACCGGCGGATTTCCTGGCCGAGCTGCACGCCGTTCATGTCGGGCAACTGCCGGTCCAGCACAGCGAGGTGGCAGCGGCCGCCGCTCTGCAACCAGCCGAGCGCCTCGGCGGCGGTGCCGGCCGCTTTCACGTTCAATCCCCAGCGTGCGAACTGCTCCGCGAGGGCATCCCGCTGCGTTGCGTTCTTGTTCACGAGCAAGGCTGTCGCGCCTCGGAAGGCTGCGGGCGATGGTTCCGGCGCGCGGTCCGGCGCGGGCTGCATCGCCAGGGTGAAGTGGAAGGTGGAGCCCCGGCCCGCCGTGCTGGTGACCCACATCGCGCCGCCCATGAGCTGCGTGAGGCTCTTGCTGATGGCCAGGCCCAAGCCCGTGCCGCCGTAGTGCCGCGTGGGCGAGGCGTCCACCTGGCTGAAGGATTTGAAGAGCTGGCCCACCTTGTCTTCCGCGATGCCGATGCCGGAATCGCGCACGGCAAACTTCAGCGTGATCAGCAGGTCAGAGCCAGTGACTGGCGTCTCCGCGCCGTCCTCGGCCCGCGCGCGGGTGACGAGGATCGCCACCTCGCCCTGGTGCGTGAACTTGACCGCGTTGCCCACGAGGTTGACGAGGATTTGCCGCGCGCGGGTGACGTCGCCCACCACCCACTCCGGCACATCGGCGGCCAAATGGCTGACGAGCTCAAGGCCCTTCTGCGCGGCGTTGGCGGCGAGCAAGTCGAGCGCGTCCTCGAGGCACTCGCGGAGGTTGAAGGGCTGTGTCTCCAGCGTGAGTTTGCCGGACTCGATTTTTGAGAAGTCGAGGATGTCGTTGATGATGGCCAGCAACGCGTTGCCCGAGGTGCGGATGGTCTCGGTGAACTCGCGTTGCTCGGCGTTGAGCGAGGTATCGAGCAACAGCCCCGTCATCGCGATGACGCCGTTCATCGGCGTGCGGATTTCGTGGCTCATGTTCGCTAGGAAGTCCGACTTCGCGCGGGTCGCGGACTCGGCGGTGGCGCGGGCGGTTTCGAGTTCCTTGTTCGCGCGCGTCAGTTCGAGCTGGAGGCGGTTGGTGGCCAGCGTCGAGTTCACCCGCGCGCGCAGCTCGGCGATGTCGAAGGGTTTGGTGACATAGTCCACCGCGCCTTGGCGGAAGCCTTGCACCTTCTCCGCCGTGCTGCTGCGGCCGGTCAGCAGAATCACCGGGGCCGGGTGGATGTCGGGATGCTGCTTCAGCTCCTGCAGGACCGCGAAGCCCTCCATGTCCGGCAGGCCGAGGTCGAGCAAGATCAGGTCGAACCGCTGCTCCTTCGCCTTCGCGAGGCCCGTCGCGCCATCGAAAGCCGTGGTCACGCGCACCTTGTTCTCCAGCAGGCAGCTCACGACCGTCTCCTGCATGTTCTGGTCGTCGTCAATGAACAGAACCTTGAATTCAAGGTCGTTCATACGGTGCGAGGCGAGGCTTTCAACGGCGGGAAGTTACGGCACAGGCCCGCGCGGATTCCAGCGCATTTTTGCCCGGCGATGGAACGTGGGAAAATACGCTTGTGCTCAGCTTCACTTGGGCTACAAATCCACCGTCCTGTCGGCGGCACGTTTCTTCAGAGGGATTCCCCATCCCCACCTCCTTGGCGTCCGCCGGCAGGACATTTGATTTTGCGAAGCGGGCGGGGCGGGAACCCAGCGCGTATTTTTGCTCGTCAGTCGGAACCTCCCACGCTTCCATCGCGCCCAATGACCACCCCGACCGTTCTGAAACCCGAGGAGTTGACCCCCGCTACCGCCCTCTGCGCCCGCACGTTGGACCAGCTCGATCGCATCCTGCTCGGCCGCGCCGACGTGCATCGCCTCGTGCTCATCGGCATCCTCAGCCGCGGCCACATCCTGCTCGAAGGGCTGCCCGGCCTAGGCAAGACTGCGCTTATCCGCACGCTCGGGCGCATCCTCCAGCTCGACTTCAAGCGCGTGCAATTCACCCCCGACCTCATGCCCGGCGATGTGCTCGGCACGCACATCCTCCAAGGCTCGGACAGCGGCCAGCGCACGATGACCTTCCAGCCCGGGCCGGTCTTCACCAACATCTTGCTCGCCGACGAAATCAACCGCGCCTCGCCCAAGACCCAATCCGCGCTCCTCGAAACGATGCAGGAGAGTTGCGTCACGCTCCTTGGTGTCACGCGCAAGTTGCCCCAACCCTTCTTCGTCCTCGCCAGCCAGAACCCCATCGAACTCGAAGGCACCTACCCGTTGCCCGAGGCGCAGCTCGACCGCTTCCTCTTCCGCCTGCTCTTCAACCATGTGGATGCCGACGTGCTCACGCGCATCATCAGCGAGCGCCGGCGCGGCGAACTGCCCGAGCCGACGTGGCAGATGGAGAAAGGCCAGTTGGAAGAACTCTTCGCCGTGATGGAACGCATCTTCATGCCCGCCCCCGTCGCGCGCTACGTGGCCCGCCTCGTGGCCGCCACGCATCGCGGCGCGGCGGAAGCCACCGACGCGGTGAACAAATACGTCAACTACGGAGCTTCCCCGCGCGCCGCCATCGCCATCGCCGAAGCCGCCCGCGCCCACGCGCTCGTTGCCGGCCGGCCCACCGCTGGCTTCGAGGACGTCAAAGCCGTCGCGCCCCCCGTGCTGAACCACCGCATCCTCCTCAACTACCAAGCCCGCTTCGACCGCACCGACACCACCGCCGTCGTCGCCGAACTGCTCGCCAAGCTCGATGAGACCGGCTTGAAACTCCCCGCCGACGTATCCCTGACCACGACCTGAGTCGGAACGCTGCAGTTGGGTTGAACCACCAAGGCACGAAGCAGAGCCGCAGAAACGGAGCCGTTCAACCAACCTAGCCGCCCGTTTGGTGCGCCTGCACCGCCTTTGCCAACCAGCAAGTTTTCCCTGCCAAGCCTTCGTGTCCTTTGTGCCTTTGTGGTTTCAAAGGAATCGTTCCGGCTTAGACTGCCGCGGTGATTCACGACGCGTCACTCGACGACTTGCTCCAGAAGGTTTGGGACGGCGGCCGCATCCATGCCGCCGAAGCCCTGCGCCTCTACACTCTGCCCTTGGAGGAACTCGGCGCGCTCGCCGACCGCCGCCGCCAGCTCCACCGCGCCGCCGCCCACGGCGGGCGCGGGAACGATGTCGTCACCTACATCGTGGACCGCAACGTCAACTACACCAACGTCTGCAACGTCTATTGCAAGTTCTGCGCCTTCTGGCGCTCCGAGAAGGACCTCGACTCCTACGTCATCACCCACGCCGAGATGGACCGGAAGATCGAGGAGACCATCGCCCTCGGCGGGAACCAGATACTCATGCAGGGCGGCCACCACCCGAAGCTCACCAAGCAGTGGTATCTCGACCTCCTCTCGCACATCCGCGACAAGTTCCCCGGCTTCAACGTCCACGGCTTCAGCCCCAGCGAGATGGTGGCCTTCGCCGAGTTCTTCCACGAACCGGTCGAGCAAATCCTCCAGGACTTCGTCGCCGCCGGACTGGGCTCCGTCCCCGGTGGCGGCGGGGAAATCCTCGTGGACCGCGTGCGCAACCGCATCGCCCCTCTGAAGGCTGACACCGCGCAATGGATGGGCGTGATGGACACCGCGCACCGCCTCGGCCTAGCCAGCAGTATCACGATGATGTTCGGCCACGTGGAGACGGTGGAAGAACGCATCGAGCACCTCGAAGTCGTCCGTGCCCAGCAGGACCGCTCGCTGGCTCGAATTCGGAATTCGGAATTCGGAATTCGGAATTTCCCCGCCGTCGCTTCACCGATGGCCGACGCCGTCGCCTACGCCACCGCACTGGAACAAGGCACGTTGACCGGTGGTGCCTTCACCGCCTTCATCTGCTGGACGTTCCAACCCGACAACGCCGTGCTGAAGGCCCCGACCGTCGGCGCGCACGAGTATCTCCGCACGCAGGCCCTCAGCCGCATCTACCTCGACAACCTCCCCAGCGTGCAAAGCTCCTGGGTCACGCAGGGGCAGGAGATCGGGCAGCTTGCACTGCGCTACGGGGCGAACGACCTGGGCAGCATCATGATTGAGGAGAACGTCGTGAGCGCCGCCGGCACCACCTTTCGCATGGGCGTCGCCGACATGCAGCGACTCATCACCGACCTCGGCCTCGAACCCCGCCAGCGCGACAACTGGTATCGGCTGGTGAAGTGAGCCGAACCCCGCGCCGGGCCCCTCGCGCTCTCAACTAGCCGCCCGTTCGCCCTGAAACCGCCACTACAGCAGGCGCGGCTGGCGCTCTTCATTGGCCACCGACTCGCCAAGGCTTTCCACCCGGGCGCGCCGCCGCTCCATGATGTTCTTCTCCAACCGAGAATCGTAGGCGACGGGATAATTGCCGTCGTAACACGCCATGCAGAACCCTTCGCGGGGCAGCCCGGTGGCCTTCACCATGCCGTCCTGTGAGAGGTAATGGAGCGAGTCGGCGTTGAGATACTGGCGGATCTCCTCATTCGAATGCGTCGCCGCCATCAGCTTGCTGCGGTCGGGGAAATCAATGCCATACACGCACGGGTTCATGTGCGGCGGGCAACTCACGAGGACGTGAACCTCCTTCGCGCCAGCTTCCTTGAGGCTGTTCACCCGCGTCTTGCACGTGGTCCCGCGCACGATGGAGTCATCCACGATGATGACGCGCTTGCCCTTCACGATCTCGCCGATGAGGTTGAGCTTCACCCGCACCGCGAAGTCCCGGATGAGCTGCGAAGGCTGGAGGAAGCTGCGGCCCACGTAGTGATTGCGGACGAAGGCCATCTCATAGGGGATGCCGGATTCCAGCGAGTAGCCCAACGCGGCGGAGTTGCCACTGTCGGGCACGGGGATGACGAGGTCGGCCTCGATCTTGTTCTCCCGCGCCAGTTGCCGTCCCATCTCGACGCGGACGCGATAGACGTTGCGGTCGGCAATCGTGCTGTCGGGCCGGGCGAAGTAAACGTATTCGAAGATGCAGAAGGCCCGACGTTGGTGCGCAGGAAACGCCTGCACGCTCTTCAAGCCGTCCTGGTTGATGATGACGATCTCCCCCGGCTCCACATCGCGGACGAGCTTCGCGTGGATCAAATCCAGCGCGCAGGTCTCGCTGGCCAGCACCCAAGCATCCCCAACCTTGCCGATCGAGAGCGGGCGGAAGCCGTGCGGGTCGCGCACGCCGATCAGCTCGTGCTCCGTCATGATGACGAGCGAGAACGCGCCCTCAATGCGGCGCACTGTGTTCACGAGCGCGCTCTCGCCGCGCGGCTCGCTGGGCTGGGCCAGCAGGTGGAGGATGATCTCGCTGTCCACCGTAGTCTGGAAGATGGAGCCCTTGGCTTCGAGTTCCTCGCGGAGCTGCGCGGCGTTCGTGAGGTTGCCGTTATGCGCCACGGCGATCTGCCCGCGCGCGCAATCCACCGTCAACGGCTGCGCGTTGCGGAGGTGGGAAGAACCCGTCGTCGAGTAGCGCGTGTGGCCCACGGCCATGTGGCCCACTAGCTTGTGCAAGTGCGCCCCATCGAAGATCTGCGGCACCAGCCCCATCCCCTTCTGCTCGCGGAACTGCTTCCCGTCACAGGCGACAATGCCCGCGCTCTCCTGACCGCGATGCTGGAGCGCGTAAAGTCCGTAGTAAGCGAGCTCGGCCGCGTTCGGATGTCCGTAGATGCCGAAGACACCGCAGTAATGTTTGGGATGGTCGGGAGATTGCATTGGGCGCGTGCGGGCGAGACTCAAGCGGACGACCTGTGCATTAGCAAGGGGAGAGTGCGCTGCCCCCGAGCGCCTTCGAGTGCACTGACCGGGGGCGGGGGCGGCGACGCTTTCTGGCGGAGTGTGAGTGCTGACAATCGCACCGGCGCGGGCGTAAGAGAGCGGTGTCGCCGCTGCGCTCTGCCACCGCACTCCCAAACCTCGCGGAGGCCGGAACCAGATCACGCCTTCGGCGCGTCCCGGCGGGGGAAGAGGGCGGCGGGTTCGCCGATGGTTTGGCCGGGGGGCAGGCCGCCCCAGGTGGCGAGGGCGAGTTGGTCGGGTGTGCCGGGGAGGTTGAGCTGGGCGTAGATTTTCGCGGCGGTGCCGGGGATGAAGGGGTGCAGGAGCACGGCGAGGACGCGGCAGCTTTCCACGAGGTTGTAGAGGACTTCGTCGAGGCGGGCGGCTTGCGCGGGGTCTTTGGCCAGCTTGAAGGGGGCGGTCTGGTCCACGTATTGGTTCGCGCGGTTGACGAGGGTCCAGATGCTGTGGAGGGCCTTCTGGAGTTCGCTGGCGCGGAGGTGGGCCACGGTGTCGGCGGCGGCTTGGGCGGCGACGGGCGCGAGTTCGTCGTGACGCGCGGGGACGACGCCGGCGCGGTAGCGCTTGAGCATGGAGAGGGAGCGGTTGACGAGGTTGCCGAGGCCGTTGGCCAGCTCGGCCTGGTAGCGCGCGGCGAACCCGGCGTCGGTCCAGTTGCCGTCGGGGCCGATGTCCAGCTCGCGCACAACGTAGAAGCGGAAGGCGTCCAGGCCCCAGTCGTCAATGATGGCGACGGGGTCCACGACGTTGCCGGTGGTCTTGCTCATCTTGGCACCGTCCTTCTGCCACCAGCCGTGGACGAGGAGTTGGCGGGGCAGGGGGAGGTTCATGGCCTTGAGCATGGTGGGCCAATAGACGGCGTGGAATTTGATGATGTCCTTGCCGATGACGTGGATGTCGGCAGGCCAGAGGCCTAGTTGAGAGTTGAGAGTTGAGAGTTGAGAGTTCGTGGCTCCGAGCACCGTTGTGTCTCCCAAAGCTGCGGGGACGGAGATGTAGTTCACGAGGGCGTCGAACCAGACGTAAGTGACGTAGGCGGGGTCGAAGGGGATGGGGATGCCCCAGGTGAGGCGGGCGGCGGGGCGGCTGATGCAGAGGTCTTCGAGGGTGTGGTTCTTGAGGAAGCCGAGGACTTCGTTGCGCCGGTAGTCGGGCTGGATGAAGGCGGGATTCGCTTCGATGTGGTCAATGAGCCACTGCTGGTGCGCACCGAGTTTGAAATACCAGTTGGTCTCGGAGAGGGGGACGACTTCGCCGTAGCTGGCGGGGAAGGTGCCGTCGGGCAGGCGTTCCTTCTCGGTGACGAAGGTTTCCTCTTTCGTGGAGTAAAAGCCGTCGCGGGGGGCTTGGTAGAAGTGGCCGTCGGAGTGAAGCTGGGTGAGGATGGCTTGCACGACTTCCTTGTGGCGCGCGGAGGTGGTGCGGACGAAGTCGTCGTTGGTCAGGCCGAGTTTGGTGACGAAGGCGGTCCAGCTCGCGGCGAGTTCGTCGCAGTAGGCTTGGGCGGATTGGCCATCGGCTTGGGCGGCCTGCTGGACCTTTTGGCCGTGTTCGTCGAGGCCGGTGAGGAAGAAGACTTCTTCGCCCAGCGCGCGGCGGCTGCGGGCGATGACGTCGGCGAGAATCTTCTCGTAGGCGTGGCCGAGGTGCGGCTGGCCGTTGACGTAGTCAATCGCGGTCGTGATGTAGAAACGTTTGCTCATCGAGGCGCGGAGTGTGCGGGAGGGGCCGACGGATGGCAACGGGCGCGTGCCGTTGGGCGAAGCCGACGCTACCTCAACGCGGAAGGTAGCGACTCAGGCCAGGACTTCCCGCACCACGTTCCCACCCGGTGTGATGGGCCGAAGCCGCCCGCCCGCGTCCTCGACGAAGCCGTCCGGGTCAATGCCCATCGCGGCATAGACGGTCGCGATGAAGTCCGCCGGGCCGACGGGTTTGTCCGTGACGCGCTCGGCCTTTTTGTCCGACGCGCCGTGGACGTAACCGCGCTTCACGCCCGCCCCGGTGAGCAGGATGTTGTGAACGAAGGACCAGTGGTCGCGGCCCGCGCGGCCGTTGATTTTCGGGGAGCGGCCCATCTCGCCCATCACAATGACGAGCGTCTCGTCGAGCAGGCCGCGCGCTTGCAGGTCTTCGCAGAGCGCGGAGTAGGTCTGGTCCAGCGGGGGCAGGCGGTGGTTTTTGCAGATGTTGAAGTGGTCCTCGTGCGTGTCCCACGCGGTCGGGTCGCCGCCGGTCTTGTCGAATGATTCCCAATACACGGTCACGAAACGGGTGCCGCGCTCGACGAGCCGGCGGGCCATGAGTGCCGACTCGCCGAAGAGGTAACGCCCGTAACGGTCGCGCAACGCGGGCTTCTCCTCGTCGAGATCGAACGCGCGCCACGCGCTGTCGGTGGAGCTGTTGTCCGCGAGAATGTCGAGGGCGCGCTTCTGGTAGGCATCGTAGCGTTCGTAAGCTTCGGAGTTGCCCACACGGTCGGCCTGCGTGTGGAGCTGCTCGGCGAGCGAACGACGGTGAGCGAAGCGGTCGAGCGTGATGTCGGCGGGCAGCTTCGTGCCGGGAACGAGGATCTTGCCGGCGGCCTGACGCTGGATGTCGTAGAAGTTTTTTGGTTCGTAGGAGTCGCGCAGTTCGCAGTCGGTCACGAGCGGATCCCACTTGCGGCCCAGCCAGCCGGCGAAGGGGCCGGGGCGGGTGATCTTCTGGCCCCAGCCGGGATTGCACGGCATCCACACGCTCGCGGGCGCGGAGCTGCGGCTGGTGCGGGAGAGATACTCGATCATCGCATTCATGCTCGGTGCCTGCGTGTTGAGAACAGGCACGAGGGATTCGAGTTTGTCCGCGGGCGCGCCGGTCATCGTGTAAAGCATCCCGGCGCTGTGGTCGTTTTGGTCGTGCGTGGCGGAGCGGATGAGGGTGGAACGATCCATCCACTTCGCCATGCGCGGCAGGTGCTCGCAGAAATGCACGCCGGGCAGCGACGTGGGGATGGAGCCGAACTCGCCGCGTAATTCGCGGGGGGCGTCGCGCTTCGGATCGAAGGTTTCCTGCGCCGCTGGGCCGCCGAAGAGGTAGAGGAGAATGACGGACTTGGCTTTGCCGCGCCCGGGCTTGGCGGGCAGCGTCGCCTCCGCACGGAGCAACTCCGGCAGTGACATGCCGAGGAGGGACAAGCCGCCGAGGCGGAGCATCTCGCGGCGACGCAGGCCATCGCAGGCGGTTTTGCTTTGTCCGAGGACGCTAATCATGTTCGTGAGCGGAAGGCCAAGCTGGTGCGGGGAACCGTAGCGGCGGAGTCACAGCCGTCAACGGGAGAAATCCCGACTGCGCTCGCGTAGTCTGTCGGGGGCAAGCCGGTGCCTAGGGGCGTTGAACTTGGGCGTGCAGACTCGAAGGCCTGGGCTGAACCAAGCCGAGGCGACACGCTCTTTGTTCAAAACAGTTGGCTTTCAGGAAAAAAGCGGTCTAAAAAATTATAAATCTTCGTTGACAACTCCGCTCGGAGTTTTAATTTGTTGCCAGTTATTTGAAGCTTTTGATTCGGGCGGCAGCACGTTTCTTCAGAGGGATTCCCCATCCCCACCTCCTTGGCGTCTGCTGCCCGAATCTTCTTTTTACCCCTCAAGTCGGTTCTCAAAGCCTGCATTCACCCCGTAACCAAGGGTCTGCTGCCCGCCGTAGATCGCAGTCGTTTCTGTCGATTGCTTCGCCCCGTTGGATTGCAACTCGCCGGCAGGTGTAGTCGAGCAAGCCTGCGCCCTCGCAGTGCCGCTGCGATGGACCGGGACCAAAGCATCACCGGCAAGGCCGCCGGCAGGTGCCCGCCAAGTTTGGGGGCTTGCCATTCTCGCAGAGTTGCCGCCTGCTTTCCGCCGTTGACGACACCAACCGCCACACTCCACCTGCCCGCCTTGATTTGGATCACCGGTCTGCCGGCGGCTGGTAAGACCACCCTCGCGCACCACATTCAGGCCGCGCTCCGTGGTCGGACCATTCCCGTCGTGCTGTTGGACGGCGATGACCTGCGCCGAACGGTGAACGCTGACCTCGGCTATACCGAGGCCGCCCGCCACGAAAACGTGCGGCGTATCGGCGAGATCGCCCGAGTGCTACTGGCGCAATCCTTCACGGTGGTCGTGGCGTGCATCTCGCCATTCCGCGCGCAAAGGGAGACGTTGCGTGCGTCGTTCGCCCCCGGTCGGTTCGTTGAAGTGTTTGTGGACACGCCGCTGGCGGTTTGCCGTCAGCGTGATCCTAAAGGTCTTTACCGCCGGGCCGCCGCCGGGAAGTTGCGCGAGATGACCGGCGTGGATGCCGGCTACGAGCCGCCCGCCCACCCGGAGTTCGTCTTCACGCCGGACAGCTATGCGGCGGAAGATTTCCTGCGGCGGTTCCAATTGTGATACCGGCAGTTACGGTCATTCCCCGATGACCGTTTCCGTAGCCACCCACGCCACCGCACGTGGCTGGCCAACGGCGCGTGCAACGGCCGAGTGCGCGAGGGGAACGGGGAGCATCGGGTTGGTGAAATCAGCACTTTTCACACGGGTTTGAGTTTGTGATTCACCTGCAACAGGAGCTTACGCAGCCCGGCGGTCAGTGCGGCTTTGGCCGGTTGACCTGCCATCCGCGGAGGGGCGTCGAACTTCCCCAGCGTGGGGGTTGCACCCGGGCCAAGCCGGCCAGGGCAGGGCCCCGGCACCTCGCCTCGGTTGAGCCCCAGTTCGGACATCAGGCTCAGGTCGCTTACGGCGGTGGGGAGGCCTACGTCGTCGAGGGCTTCAAGTTTGGCCACGGCGGGCGGCCATTGCGGGGCACGCAGCAACGCGGAGGTTCTCTCTGCGGCAGCGATCTGATTTTTCAGCCGGTCGACGCGCTTGGCCTGCGCCTTGGTCACGTAGGCGAGGTCGGCGTGCTTGGCGTAGTTGCGCAGGGCGTTGCGTTGTTCGATGAGTTGGTTGTGCCACTACACTAGCAGTCAGTCGGACTTGGAGATGCCCCGGCTTGAGTGGACGAGGCTCGTTATTCGGCAGCGATCGGGCATTTCACTTCCGTTGCCGTGTTGACGGCGTGGATCCGGGTTTGCCGAGGCTGGATTCCTGATTTTGCCTACAGCAGAGGCTTGCCAGCGATGCTTATCACGCCACCGCGAAGGTGATGAGCTTAAATCTGGTGGCAGAACATTGCGTCGCGGAGCTTGGGCTCAAACCAAGTGCTCTTGGGCGGCATGATGCCGCCGGCGTCGGCGATTTCCATCAGGTCCACGATGCTCGTTGGGAACATGGAGAACGCGCAGGCGTAGTCGCCGCTGTTCACCAGCTTCTCCAGCTCCGCCGTGCCGCGGATGCCGCCGACGAAGTTGATGCGCTTGCTCGTGCGCGGGTCGGTGATGCCGAACATGGGGTCGAGGACGAGTTTCTGAAGCAACGTCACGTCGAGGCGCTCGATGGGGTCGCTCGTCGCGGTGAACTCCGGTCGGACGTGCAGCGTGCGCCAGAGGCCGCCGAAGTAGAAACCAAGCTCGTGTTTGCGCGTCGGTTTCGGTGCGCCGTTGGGCGTGAGGGTGAAGATGGTGCCGAGCTTCGCCAGCAGGGCTTCCGGCGTGAGGCCGTTCAGATCTTTCAGCACCCGATTGTAGGGCAGGATTTGCATCTGGTTGTGCGGGAAGGTGACGGTGAGGAAGCCGTCGCTCTGGCCTGCGCCGTTGCGCGCCGTGAAGACGCGGCCTGCCGCCGCACTGCGATGGTGACCGTCCGCGATGTAGAGGAAGGGAATTCGCGCGAAGGTGTCGGCGATGAAGGCAATCTCCGCCGCGTCCCGCACGCTCCACGAGGTGTGGCGCACGCCGTCCTTGCCGGTGAAATCCACGTCGGGCGCCGTGGCTGTCTTCTTGGCGACAAACTCATCCATTGCCGCTACGGCCTTGTAGGTGAGGAAGACGGGGCCGGTCTGGGAGTTGAGCGTCTCGATGTGGCGGACGCGGTCGTCCTCTTTGTCGGGTCGGGTGAACTCGTGCTTCTTGATGATGCCGGCGAGGTATTCCTGGCAGCTCGCGGCGGCGACGAGGCCGACTTGCGCGTGGCCGCCCATGACTTGCCGGTAGAGGTAGAAGCACGGCTGGCTGTCCTGAAAGAGCGCGCCATCGGCGATGAGTTTGGCGAAGTTCTCTTTGCCCTTCGCATACACGGCAGGCGCGTAGAGGTCGGTGCCCGGCGGTAAATCAATTTCCGGCTTCGAGACGTGGAGGAAGGAGAGGGCGTTGCCCTCGGCCATGACGCGGGCCTCGTCGGAGGACATCACGTCGTAAGGCAGCTCGCAGATGCGCGCGGCGAGTTCAGGCTGCGGACGGAGGGCGGGGAATGGTTTGAGTGTCGCCATAAAAGTGCGCGAAAGATAGGAACGGACCTCGACGAAGGCACGCGGAAAAGTGCCTCTGGTAGGGTGCGTCTGTCCCAGCGCGCCGGTTGCGCGTTCGCACGAGTCAGCGGCGCGCTGAGGACAGACACGCCCTACCGCCCCTTCACCCCATCACCCAGCGACTTCACGAAGGCTTCCAGTCTTGGCACGAGGTCCGGCGATTTGCCGAGCTTGGCAATCTGGTTCACCACCGCGCTGCCGACGACCGCGCCGTCCGCTGCGGACGCGACTTGCCGCGCTTGCTCGGGATTGGAGATGCCGAAGCCGACGGCGATGGGGAGCGCCGTGTGCTGGCGGATGAGCGCGACGCGTTCGGCTAGGTTGCCCGCGACGCTCGACTGCATCCCGGTCACGCCTTCGCGGGAGATGTAGTAGATGAAGCCGGTGCCGCGCTTGACGATGGTGGCGATGCGCTCGTCCGGGGTGGTGGGCGCGACGAGCCAGATGGCGCAGAGACCGGCGTTGCGCATCAACTGCTCGTAGGTGTCGGCTTCCTCGGGCGGCAGGTCGAGCACGAGCAGTCCGTCCACGCCCGCGATGGCCGCATCGGCGATGAACTTCGCCACGCCGCAGCGGTGCAGGAGGTTGAAGTAAACGTAGAGGACAATGGGGATTTGCGACTCGCGGCGAATCGCAGCGATGGTCGCGAGAAGCTTCGGCGGCGTCGTGCCGCTCTCCAAACCACGCTGCGCGGCGAGCTGGTTCACGAGGCCGTCGGCGAGCGGGTCGCTGAAGGGGACGCCGAGTTCGAGGATGTCCACGCCCGCGCGGTCGAAGGCGAGCGCGAGCTGGCGCGTGGCTTCGAGGTGCGGGTCCCCAGCACCGATGTAAACCACCAGCGCCTTTTGGGCGGCGTGCTGGAGCTGGGCGAAGCGGGCGGTGATACGATTCATGCGCGGCGGATTGTCCGGCTGGCGGGTCGCGTGGCAAGATTGTTCGCCAGCCACACCAGCCGCAATCCTTCCAGCGTCAGGTTCGGCTCCACCGCGGTGATTTCTGGCAGCTTGGCGGCCAGCAACTCCGCGTAGCCGCCGGTCGCGACCACGGGCAGGCGACGACATTTCAACTCCCGCTTCAGCTCCATTATCAACTCGCGCACCAGCCCGCGATAACCATGCACCGCGCCGATGAGCATCGCCTCGCGCGTGCTCTTGCCGATGACGGAGCTCGTCTCGCGAATCGTGATGCGCGGCAGCAGCGCGGTCTTGTCGTGCAGGTAATCCGTCATCGCCGCTAGGCCGGGCGCGATGATGCCGCCGACGTAATCGCCGTGCTTGTCCACCACATCGAACGCGAGGGCGGTGCCGAAGGCCACGGCCACCGAAGGCGCGCCGAAGTGGTGTCGCAGCGCGACGGCATTGGCCAAGCGGTCGGGACCGATCCGCTTCGGCTGCGGATAATTGATACCCACGCCGGCGATCGTGCGCGGGGTCAGCTCCAGCGCGGCGACGGCAAACTCCTGTTTCGCGAACGCGATGGCCTTGCTGGTCACCGTCGGGACCACGCTGCACAAGGCCGCGCCTTCAATCGTCACCTTGCCGACGAAGCGGCGGAGCGGGGCGGCTGCGGCGTCCTTCGCCCACAGCGCGGTTTTGATGTTTGCCTGCTTATGCACGCCGCGCGCATCGGCCAGGCCGAGATGCGTGTGCGTGTTGCCGATGTCGAGGAGGAGAATCATGGGACACTGGAGTGATGGAGTATTGGAGCGATGGAGCAGCGCGAGACGGCACCCGCCATCACTCCAATACTCCACCACTCCATCACTCCGTTGTTCATACTTTCTCCACCGTTACGTCGCCGCCGAGGATGCGTTCCAAGCGCCCGTGTTGCGTGCGCAAGAGCAGCGCGCCCTCGGCGTCGAGCGACTCGGCCACGCCGCGTTGCACGCGGTCGCCGATGCGGATGGTCACGCTGCGACCGATGGTGGTGCATTGCGCTTCCCACTCGTCGGCCAGCGCTTCGAACCGCCCGGCGCGCAGGCGCGTGTAGTCGGCGTCCAGTTCACGCAGCACGGCGGCAGCGAGTTCGGACCGCGACACGGGGGCCCCGCTTTCGATGCGGAGCGAGGTGGCAATCTTCCGCAACTCCGCCGGCAAGTCGTCCGCCGTCAGGTTTACGTCCACCCCGATGCCGATGATGATATACTTGATGTGGTCCAGCTCGGCGCTGAGTTCCGTGAGGATGCCGGCGACCTTCTTACCGCGCAGGAGAATGTCGTTCGGCCACTTGATTTCCGGCGTGAGGTTCGTCTGCTGCCGGATGGCACGGGCAAGGGCAGTGGCGGCGACGACGGTGAGTTGCGTCGCGGACTGCGGGCGCAGGTCGGGACGTAGCAGCACGGAGAACCACAGGCCTTTGCGCGCCGGGGAAAGCCACTGCCGCCCCAGCCGTCCGCGGCCCTTCCGCTGCGCCTCGGCGAAGACCACGACGCCTTCCTTCACGCCATCGCGCGCGAGTTTCTCGGCGACGTCGTTGGTGGAATTGGTCTCCTCGAAGACGCGGATGTCGCGACCCACGATTTGATTGTCCGGTAGGCGAGCGAGCAAATCATCGGCGTGGAGCGTGTCGGGCGTGCTGAGGAGCCGGTAGCCTTGGTGCGGGTTAGCGGTGATTTCGTAGCCGAGCTTGCGCAGCTCTTCGATGCGCGCCCAGACGGCGGCGCGGCTCATGCCAAGCTGCTGTGCGAGGTCGGCACCGGACACCGAGCCGGCTCCGGCACGGCGCATCGCGGTGAGGATTTGGGCGTCAACGGTCATGCTTCGGCTTCATGACGGTCACCTTGTAAACGAGGCCCTGCTTGTCGTAGGTGGTCCACTCGCCGACCTGCTGGCCGGCTTTGAAATTTCCCGAACGCAACTTGGTGCCGTCCTTGCGAAACCACTCCCAATAGCCTGTCGGCTGGCCGTTCGTCATCGGCCCCTTGGCCCAAACGGTCCCGTTCTTGTGATACTCAATGTGCTGCTTCATGCCACGTCGGTATCGAAGTCCAGCGCGACATCCACCGCGCGGGCAGAGTGCGTGATGGCGCCGACGGAGATGAAGTCCACGCCGGTCTCCGCGATGGCGCGGACGGTCTGCAAGTTCACTCCGCCACTGGCTTCGGTTTGTGCACGACCTCCGATCAGGGCCACGGCGGCGCGCAGGTTTTCCAGGCTCATGTTGTCGAGCAGGATGATGTCGGCCTGCGCCTCAACGGCCTGCCGCACCTGCTCCAGCGTATCGGCCTCGACCTCGACCTTGAGTTCGGGAAATGCCGCACGGGCGCGTTGCACGGCGGCGGCGATGGCGTTGGGCTGCTCGTGGCGCAGCGCAGCGAGGTGGTTGTCCTTGATGAGCACGAGGTCGAAGAGGCCGACGCGGTGGTTCGTGCCGCCGCCGCACTGCACGGCATATTTCTCGAAGCGTCGCCAGCCGGGCGTGGTTTTGCGGGTGTCGAGAATCTTGGCCGGTGTGCCGCTCACCTGCGCGACGAACTGCGCGGTGAGTGTGGCGACGCCGGAAAGTCGTTGCACGAAGTTCAACGCCACGCGCTCGGCGGTGAGGATGGCGCGGGCCGAGCCGTTGACGCGCAGCAGGGTTTGCCCGCGATCGCAAGCGTCGCCATCGCTCGCGTGCGGCGCGATGACAAGTTCGCGGTCCAATTCGCGAAAGGCGGCGGTGGCGAAGGCCAGCCCGGCGAGCACGAGCGGCTCGCGCGCGACCAGCTCGGCGCACATCGTCGCGGACTCCGGGACTGTGGCGAGCGTGGTCACGTCGCCCGGCCCGATGTCCTCGGCGAGCTCGGCGCGGACTGCGCACTGGATTTCATCGGCGGACAATTCCATGCGCGGAAGATGGGGGAGCAACGGGCGGGCTTGAAGGAAAAAGGGGGGAAACCACGAAGACACGAAGGACACGAAGCAGACTGGGAACTGAAGCGGTGAAGCGCTTCGTGCCCTTCGTGTCATCGTGGTTGAAAGGAATACTCCCTACCCAGCCGCACCAGCAGAAGCCTGCGAGCGGGAACTGCCCTGCCTCACTTCGCCGCCGCCTCGTCCGAGATCCACCCGCGCCACCGATAAACCTGCCAACCAATTTGCTCGTGCAAGTAGCCCTCCAGCTTCACGAAGCCAGCCCCTTGTGGGACGACGTCCACGCCTTCGTGCGTGACGATGCTCACGCTGGTGAGAAACGCGCTCGGGACGGGGAAGATTTCCAGCCCCGTTGTCGTGCGGAAGACCGCTGCCGCGCGCCGCATGTGCGTGGCGGAGGTCACGAGTAGGATGCGTTTCCAGCCGCGCGCTCGGGCGAGCTTGGCGACTTTCTCGGCTTCGTGGCGCGTGTTTTTACAGCCGCCGAGACTGATGATTTCGGACCCTCCAAGCTGCCGGGCGACCAGGATTTCCTTGAACAAGTCCGCTTCGGCGAACGACTCGCCTTTGACCGTCAATGCGCCGCCGCCGATGACCAGCGTCTTGGCCTTGCCCAATCGGACGAGCTCCAGTGCGGTCACGGCGCGGTCGGCGCTCTGGTTGAAATGGAGCTGTCCCAGTTCCTCGCGTGAGGCCGCCGAGAACCCGCCGAGCAGCATGATGGCGTCGGCCTCGGGCAGCTCCGCGCGTTGCACGCCCACCCACGGCCGCTCCAACGAGCCGAGCAGGCTGCCGGGCAAAGAGGTTGCGCCCACGACCCACAGGAATAGCGCGAGCGTCCCGAGCACGGCGGCAAGGCGCAGGCGTTTCTTCCGAATCAGCAAACTGGTGAGCACGACGAGGCAACCCCAGACGAAGCCAATTGGCTCCAGCAAAGTCATCGCAGTGCGCAGGGCGAGGTCGATCATCGAGTCAGGCTAGCGAGCGGGCCGAGAGGGGACGAGCAAAAGGCGCTTCCTCGCTCTTTTGAGTGGCTGAAGCACGCCGAGGAGGTCGTGGGTAGATGCGACTTCCGCTCTCCCGATGAGGGTAGAGGTTGAAACCAGCGACCGCACCGCTTCAGCTGTTTCCACTCAAAACAGCGGGTAACCCGGAAATTGAATTGCTCTCCCGAGCGCTTTCGTCCGAAGTCGCACAGATTCTATGAGACACCTTGCATTCCTTGCGTTGGCCTGCGGCCTCACGCTGCCAACTCTCGCCGCGCCCGCCGCCAGCTCCAAGAAGGTGGATTACAACCGGGACATCCGCCCCATCCTCTCCGACAACTGCTTCTTCTGCCATGGCCCCGACGAGAAGAAGCGTGAGGCCAAGCTCCGCCTCGATGTCCGCGAGGACGCCATCGCGAAGAAGGCCTTCGTTCCCGGCAAGCCCGACCAGAGCGAGTTGGTGAAGCGCATCTTCACGAAGGACGCCGACGACCTGATGCCGCCGCCGGACTCGCACAAGAAGCTCACTGCTGCACAGAAGGATTTGCTCAAGCGCTGGGTCGCCGAGGGTGCTGAGTATCAGACGCACTGGGCCTACGTGCCGCCGGTGAAGCTCGCCATCCCCGCTGGCCAGAACGCGGTGGATCATCTCGTCCAAGCTCGCCTCAAGACACTCGGCCTCAAACCCTCGCCCGAGGCTGACCGCCGCACGCTCGCGCGACGGCTCTACTTCGACTTGCTCGGCCTGCCGCCCAAGCCCGAGGAGGTGGACGCGTTCGTGAATGACAAATCCCCCGACGCCTACGCCAAACTCGTCGAGCGCCTGCTCGCCTCCCCGCATTACGGCGAGCGCATGGCCATCGGCTGGCTGGACGTGGTGCGTTACGCGGACACCATCGGCTACCACTCCGACACGCCGCGCAACGTCTTCCCCTACCGCGACTACGTCATCAAGTCGTTCAACGAGAACAAGCGCTTCGACCACTTCACCGTCGAGCAACTCGCCGGCGACCTCTTGCCGAACGCCACGCTGGAGACGCGCGTTGCTTCCGCCTTCAACCGCCTGCTGCTCTCCACCGAGGAAGGCGGCGCGCAGGCCAAGGACTACGAGTCGCGCTACCTCACCGACCGCGTCCGCGCCGTCGGCACCGTCTGGCTCGCCCAGACCATCGGCTGCGCGCAGTGCCACGACCACAAGTTCGATCCGACCACGCAGCGCGACTTCTACTCGATGGGCGCGTTCTTCGCGGACATCAAGGAGCCCATCATCGGCAAGCGCGAGGAGGGCATCGCCGTTCCCAGCGCGTCTGACACGGCGGAAGTCGCGCGCCTCGATGGCGAAGTTGCGAAGCTCCAAACGGACTTCGACCGCCCGCAGCCGCAGCTCGCCGCCGCGTTCGGCAAGTGGCAGGACGACGCCTTCGCCGCCGTGCAGCACGAGGCGCAGTGGAAGCCGCTCAAGCCCGCGAAGGTCGCTTCGGTCGGCAAATCCAAACTCGCCGTGCAGGCCGACGGTTCCGTGCTCGCGAGCGGCAAGGCCCCGGACAAGGAGACCTACACCGTCACCGTCGCTAGCGCGCTCACCAGCGTCACCGGCTTGCGGGTCGAGGCCCTGCCGGATGACTCCTTGCCGAGTAAAGGCCCGGGCCGCGCGGGCAACGGCAACTTCGTGCTGACGGAAGTCCTCGCCACCGTGAAGCGTGCCACGGGCAAGACCGAGGCGGTGAAGTTTGCCTCCGCGCACGCGACGTTCGAGCAGACGCAAGTCGCCGAGAAGAACCCGCACAAAGCCTGGACGGCGGCCTCCGCGATAGACGGCGACGCGAAGGGCGCCGGCTGGGGCTGGGCCGTGCTGCCCGAGGTCGGCAAGGCGCAGAACCTCGTGCTCGAACTCGCCGAGCCGCTCACGCTTGCGGCGGGCGAGGAGTTGAACCTGGTGCTGAAGCAGAATCACGACGCGAAGGAGCACGTGCTCGGTAAGTTCCGTCTCGGCGTGACGACGGATGTGGACGCTTCCCGCGACGCGCTCCCGCCCGCCCCGCCGGCGGAACTTGCGGCGATTCTGAAAGTGGCGGCGGACAAGCGCACGGCGGCCCAGAAGGATAAGTTGTTCGCGCACTTCAAGGGCGTCGCCCCCGAGCTTACCGGCCTCCGCGCCCAGCTCGCCGGCGCGAAGAAGGCGAAGACGGATTACGAGGCGAAGATTCCCAAGTGCATCGTATCGGTGGTGGCGGAGACCAAACGCACCGTCCGCGTCCTGCCGCGCGGCAACTGGATGGATGAGAGCGGCACGGTGATGCAGCCCGCGCTGCCCGGCTTTCTCACCGTGTCGCTGAAGAAGGACGCGAAGGCCGACGCGCCGCTGACCCGACTGGACTTGGCCGAGTGGATTGTCGCGAAGGAAAACCCGCTGACGGCGCGCGTCTTCGTGAACCGGCTGTGGAAGCAGTTCTTTGGCACCGGCCTCTCCAAGGTGCTCGACGACATGGGCGCGCAGGGTGAACCGCCGGTGAACCCTGCCTTGCTCGACTGGCTCGCGAACGAGTTCGTCGCCAGCGGCTGGGACATGAAGCACATGGTCCGCACCCTCGTGAACAGCGCGACCTATCGCCAGACCTCGACCGCCTCAAAGGAACTTCAGACCCGAGACCCCTACAACCGCGAGCACGCCCGCCAGGGCCGCTGGCGCATCGAGGCTGAGATGGTGCGCGACAACGCGCTGACGGTGGCCGGCCTGCTGAACCCGAGGATTGGCGGCCCGAGCGCGCGGCCCTACCAGCCCGACGGTTACTGGGAGAACCTGAATTTCCCTGTGCGCAGCTATGACGCGAGCAAGGGCGATGACCAGTTCCGGCGCGGCCTCTACACCTGGTGGCAGCGCAGCTTCCTGCATCCCTCGATGCTCGCCTTCGACGCGCCCAGCCGCGAGGAGTGCGCTGCCGAGCGCACGCGCTCGAACATCCCGCAGCAAGCGCTCGTGCTCCTCAACGACCCGACCTACGTCGAGTCCGCACGCGCCTTCGCCACCCGCATCGTGAAGGAGTCCACCGGTGATGCGTCCGTGCGCCTCACGTGGGCTTGGCGACAGGCCCTCGGGCGCGCCCCGCGCCCCGACGAACTCGCCACCGCCCGCGCGCTCTTCGACAAGCACCTTGCGCAATACCAAGCCGACACAAAGGCCGCCGAGTCTTTGCTAAAAGTCGGCCTTGCCCCGTCGCCTCCCGCCACTGACCAGGCCGAACTCGCTGCGTGGACCAGCGTCGCGCGCGTCATACTCAACCTGCACGAAACCATCACCCGCTCCTAAGCCATGAATCTCCATTCCGAACTCCGTCAGTTCCGCCGACAACAGCAGACGCGCCGCGGCTTCCTCGGTCGCACCGCCCAAGGCCTCGGCACGTTCGCGCTCGCCTCACTGCTAAATCCCTCCCTGCTCGCCGCCGCGAAGAAAGCCGCTGCGAAGGACAAGTGGCCCGGCGTCGTGAACCCGCTGCACTTCCCCGCGAAGGCCAAGCGGGTCATCTGGCTCACGATGGCGGGCGGGCCATCGCACCTGGAGACGTGGGATTACAAGCCCAAGCTCGCCAAGATGCACGGCGAGCCGATGCCGGAGTCGTTCACGAAGGGGAAGCAAATCGCCCAGCTCCAAAACGCGAAGCTGAACTGCTACGGCCCGCAACTCGGCTTCAAGAAATTCGGGAAGAATGGCCAGGAGATGTGCGAGCTGTTCGAGCAAATCGGCACCGTCGCCGACGAACTGTGCGTCATCCGCTCCATGACCACCGAGGCCATCAACCACGACCCGGCGCACATGTTCATGAACACCGGCTCGCAAATCGCCGGCCGCCCCAGCGCGGGCGCATGGGTCACTTACGGCCTCGGCTCGGAGGCGGAGGATTTGCCCGGCTTCGTCGTGCTCACCTCGCTGGGCAAGGGCGGACAGAACCAACCCATCGCCGCGCGCCAGTGGTCGTCGGGCCTGTTGCCCAGCCGCTTCCAAGGCGTGCAGCTCCGCAGCAAGGGCGACGCCGTGCTCTACCTCGGCACCCCCGCTGGCATCACGCGCGACCAGCAGGGCGACGTCGTGCAAGCGGTCAACTCGCTCAACAAGAAATACGACGCTGTCGTGGACGACCCCGAAATCGCCACCCGCATCGCGCAGTATGAAATGGCCTTCCTGATGCAGGCCAGCGTGCCCGAGCTGATGGACACCTCGAAGGAACCGCAGGCCATCATGGACCTCTACGGCTGCAAGCCCGGCGACGGCTCCTTCGCCGCGAACTGCCTCCTCGCCCGCCGCCTCGCCGAGCGCGGCACGCGCTTCATCCAGCTCTACCACAAGGACTGGGACCACCACGGCGGCGTGAAGGACGGTGTGACGCTCAAGGCCGCCGAGATTGACCGCGCCTGCATGGCCCTCATCACCGACCTCAAGCAGCGCGGGATGCTCAAGGACACCCTCATCGTCTGGGCCGGCGAGTTTGGGCGCACGCCCATGAGCCAGGGCGGCAGCGGGCGCGACCACCACAACGCCGGCTTCAGCATCTGGCTCGCGGGCGGCGGCATCAAAGGCGGCCTCAGCTACGGCGCGACCGACGAACTCGGCTACTCCGCCGTCGAGAACATTGTGAACGTCCACGACCTGCACGCGACGATTCTGCGGCTCCTGGGCATCGAGCACTCGCGCCTGTCCGTGAAGTTTCAGGGCCTTGACGTGAAGCTCTCCGGGGTGGAGGGGGCGAAGCCGATTCAAGGTATCATGGCGTGATGCCGTTAGGCCTGCCAGGGCACATAGGTGAAAGGTGTTATCCTACTCGGAAATCCGCATTGGGCGACGGCAAGGAACTGAACGAGCCGTCACAGGAGCGCTGGAGGAAGCTGGTTGCGGCAACCGGTCAGGAAGCGCAGATTTTACTTGGAGCCAGTGGTCGGGATTGAACCGACGACCGACGGTTTACAAAACCGTTGCTCTACCACTGAGCTACACTGGCAAACAGGCTCGTTTCTGAGTCCCGTAGCGGGACAGGGCGACACAACATATGGGTGCTTGCAAGCGGATAATTGAGATGTCTGAAGTTGCTCAGAGCGAATTCACGAAGCGGTGGCAAGCGCATGGCGGGCAAAGGAATTGGGGCGGAGGAAGGAGTTTCGGGGGGCTACTGTTGCCCTCCATTTCCTTGCCATTCATCCCGCCGTGGGGCGGACGCATGCCGAGCCGGCGGGGTCAGGAGAAAGTCTTCTGTGCCCGCAGGCGCGGCATTGATGAACGTTCTGGTGCCACACTGGTGATGCGCGCTTGTGGGTTAGCCCTGAAAAGATTCCTGTGCGGCCCCCTGTGTGAGGCGGAGGGTGGTCGCAGATCGCAGCTAAATACCAAGCGTCGGCAAGGGGGGTGCGACTACGGGAGCAGCGGCAGGAGGAGGCGGTTGGTGGCGATGCCTTGGTGGCGGACTTGGGTGGCAAGGGCGGAGGAGGTCGCTTGCTGCACGCTGCCATCGGACAGGACGTAGTTGCCTGCGCCGTTGTGCTGGGCCGGGGTCCAGGCGGTGGTTGTCATGTTGGAGCTGGCGAGGAAGAGGCGGCCGTCGAGGTCGTGATGGTGGTCAGCAGGTGGCGGTCGCTGGAGAGGATGACGTTGGGCAACTTCTCGTCGCCGTCGAGCGAGGCGGTGAAGCTGACGGCGCGGTTGCTTTTGCTGGCGAGGCTCAACGCGGTGGCGGTCGGGCCGGTGAGGAAGTCCGCTGTTATGTCATTGAGGCGCTCGCGGTCAGCGGGGCAGATGAGAATCTTCGCGCTGCCGCACTCATTGGACATGGCTTGGAAGTGCAGCCACGCCTGCGTGACGTTGCCGTAGGCGAGCGAGTTCGTGACGAGGAAGGGGAACTTGTCGTCGTTGTCGTTGGCGAAGACCCGGTAGCCGAGGGCAATTTGCTTGAGGTTGCTGGCGCATTTGATTCGAGCGGCACTGGTTTTGTTTCGTCTGGGGGTCAGCGCGGGGAGCAGGAACGTAACACCTATCGCGAAGAGGAGGACGAGGATGACGACTTCCAGCAGCGTCACGCCGCGCTGGCCGCAAGGTTTGGGGATGGTTCTCATGAACCTACTGCGAGAAGCAGGGCCGATGCCGGGGCCGTAGCGTTGTCTGGCTGAAGCGAGAAAACCGAGGATTGGCCCGCGAATCACGCGAATGGACGCGAATCTGAACGCGGTTTCTGCTCCTCGGCATTCGCGTTGATTCGCGTGATTCGCGGGCCGGCTCAATTCCCACGCCAAGCGCGTGAAGCCCACGCCGGGGCGGTGACCGTGGCCGGCGAGCTTGGTTTCAGCCGCCCACGTTCTCACGAACGTGGCCACGGTCTGTTACGCCGCGCGCGGCTTCGCATACAGGCCGATGGCCAGGCCCACCACGATGGCGAGGCTGCCCCAGAGGTGGCCGGCGTGGAGCGGTTCGCCCAGCCAGAGCACGGCCACGGGGACGCCCGCGACGGGTTGCGCGAGGATGGTCATGGCGGTGACGTTCACGTCAGTCTCGCGGATGACCACGAGCCACAGGCCGTAGCCGAGGCTGGTGCAGATGAGGGAGAGGAAGGCGACCCACGCCCACGCGCTGCCCGGCAGTTTCGCGGCGGCGGCGAGCGTGGTCGGGCCGTCGATGGCGAGGTTCGCCAGCGTGCCGGCGACCAGCGAGACGCCGAGAATCTTCATGGGCCCGGCGCGGTCGAGGAGCGGCTTGCCCATGATGGAGTAGGCGGCTTCGCTGAGGAACGAGGCGATGAACACCGCACTTGCGGTCAGCCCGGCCCACTTGAAGTCGGGAGCCCACACGCGGTTCAGCAAGGCGACGCCCACGATGCCGAGGCTGAAGCCGAACCAGCGTTGCGGCGCGATGTGTTCGCGGAGGAAGACGGCGGCCGCCACAGCGGTTAGGAGCGGTTCCACGGCCATGAGCACAGCGCAGTTGCCCGCCGAGCCGAGGAGGTTGCCGCTCACTTGCAGCCGGTGGCCGACGGTGAAGACGATTACGCCCATGAGCGACGAGGTCCAGAGGTCCTTGCCACGCGGCGTCGCGCCCGGCAGCCACGGCCACACGAGCAGTAGGCTCATCGCCGCGCCGCCGAAGCGCAGCGTGGCGATGCCGCCGTAGTCCAGATGCGGCTTGAGCGCCTGAATCGCGGAGAGCGAGACGGCCCAGAAGACGTTGAAGAGCAGGAGCAGGGCGAGGTGTGCGGGTTTCACGAGCGGGGCGGAGTGTCGGGGGCGGCGAGGAGGGACAGCAAGTATTCAGTGTTCAGTATCCAGTGGGGCGTGGGTGTTCGTTCGCCCACTGAATACTGAATACTGAACACTGCTTACTGAATACTGCCTTCCTCCCCACTCCCGCCTTGCCGCTCCGGCGCCACTTCCTTACAACCACCCGCGTGATTGACATTAAATGGATTCGGGAACAGCCGGAGTTGGTGAAGCAGCGGCTCGCCGCGCGCAACGGTGGGGACGACGCGAAGATCGACTCAGCGCTCCAGCTCGACGAGCAGCGGCGCTCGGCGCTCAAGCAGGTCGAGGACTTGAAGGCGCTGCGGAACAAGGTATCTAAGGAAATCGGCGCGCTCATGGGCCAGAAGAAGCTCGCCGAGGCCGAGGCCAAGAAGGCCGAGACGCGCACGCTCGGCGACCAGATTGCCGCGCTGGACAAAACCGCCGCCGAGGCCGAGGCCGCGCGCGACGCCATTCTCATCCGCCTGCCGAACCCGCCGCACGCCAGCGTGCCGCTGGGCACTTCCGCCGCCGACAACCCCGAGGTGAAGCACTGGGGCGCGAAGCCGGAGTTTGCCTTCCAGCCCAAGTCGCACGTCGAGCTGTGCGCGTCGCTCAAGCTCGTGGACTTCGAGCGCGGCGCGAAACTTTCCGGCAGCGGCTTCCTGCTCTACACGAACTGGGGCGCGCGGCTGGAGCGGGCGTTGATTCAGTTCCTGCTCGACCTCCACACGACGCAGCACGGCTACACGGAGGTTGCGCCGCCGCACATCGTCAGCCGCGATTGCATGGTGGGCGTGGGGCAGTTCCCGAAGTTCGAGGACCAGGCTTATGCGGTGCGCGAGGGCTTGGATGAAAGCACGTTGGGCAAGCTCTACTTGCTCCCGACGGCGGAGGCTCCGGTCGCGAACATTCATCGTGAGGAAATCCTCCCGGCCAGCCAGCTTCCGGTTTACTACTGCGCCTACAGCCCTTGCTTCCGCGCGGAGGCGGGCGCGGCGGGCGTGGGCACGCGCGGGATGATTCGCGTGCATCAGTTCGACAAGGTTGAGCTGGTGAAGATCGTGAAGCCCGAGGACGGCTACGACGAGTTGGAGAAGATGCTGGCGAACGCGGAGAAGGTGCTGCAACTCCTCGGCCTGCACTATCGCATCGTGCTGCTCTGCACGGGCGACATGGGCTTCGCCAGCGCGAAGACCTACGACATCGAGGTCTGGGCACCGGGGCAGGGGAGCTATCTCGAAGTGTCGAGCTGCTCGAACACGGATGAGTATCAAGCTCGCCGCATGAACCTCCGCTTCAAAGATGACAAGGGCGTGAACCAGTTCCCGCATCTCCTCAACGGCAGCGGCACCGCGCTCGCCCGGCTCTTCGTCGCGCTCATCGAGACGTATCAGCAGGCAGATGGCAGCGTGCTGATACCGGAACCGCTGCGGCCTTACTTGCGTGGCGCGGACCGCATCACTGCGTGAAGAGAATGGCGAATGGCGAATGGCGAATGGCGAATCGTCCAGCCACGACGCGCCATAGGACCTCGTTGAAGCCTCGGCGATGGGCGCGCCTGGACCGCGCTTGCGCCTCATTCGGCATTCGGCATTCGGCATTCGGCATTCCCTGTCCGCCATTCCGCATTCCGCACTCCGCACTCCGCATTGCATGAAGGTTTTGCTCGCCAGCAGCGAAGTCCACCCGTTCTCCAAGACCGGCGGCCTTGCGGACATGGTCGGCGCGCTGGGCAAGGCCCTCGCGACGGCGGGCCACGACGTGACCATCATCACGCCGCTGTATCGCGGAATCCGCGAGCGCTTCACGGAGCTGCGAGCCACCGACTGGCGCATTGACGTGTCGCTCGGGCCGACGCGCGTGCAGGCGGGCATTGCGGAGCTGCGCTTGAGTGAGCGGCTCAAGGTCTGTTTCGTGGACCAGCGCGATTACTTCCACCGCCTCGCTCTCTACGGGGAGAACAACACTGATTACCCCGACAACCCCCAGCGCTTCATCTTCTTCTCCAAGGCCGTCGTGCAGTTCGCGCACCTCCAGCCGAATGGGCCGTTCGACATCGTCCACGTCCACGACTGGCAGGCTGGGCTGGTGCCGGCGCTGCTGCGGCATGAGGCGCATCGCACCGGCTGGCGCGCGCCGAGGACCGTGCTGACGATTCACAACCTCGCCTATCAAGGCCAGTTCACAGCGGCGAACTTCGCGCTCACGAACCTGCCGCTCGACTACTTCACCCCGGCGGGCGTGGAGTTTTACGGCGACATGAACTGCCTCAAGGCCGCCATCATCTACTCCGACTTGCTCACGACCGTCAGCCCGCGCTACGCCCGCGAGATTTGCACCGAGGCGTTTGGCTGCGGACTGGATGACCGGCTGCGAATGCGGCAAGACCGCCTCGTGGGCATCCTCAACGGCGTGGACTACGACGAGTGGAGCACGCACCGGAACCTCCACCTGCGCCACCCGTATTCCTACCGCAAGATGGCCGGCAAGGCCGCGACCAAGCACGACCTCCAGCGGGAACTCGGCTTTCCCATGCGCGCGGACGTGCCGCTCTTCGCCACCGTCACGCGGCTTGCGGACCAGAAGGGCGTGGACATCCTGCTTGCGTCGCTGGAAGAAATGCTCGCGACGGAAATGCAGTTCGTCCTGCTCGGGAGCGGCGACCCGAATCTCCAGCGCGGCTACCAAAACCTCGCGCGCCGTTACCCCACCAAAGTCGTCGTGCGCATCGGCTACGACCACGCGCTCTCGCACCGCATCGAGGCCGCGTGCGACTTCTTCCTGATGCCCTCGCGCTTCGAGCCGTGCGGGCTGAACCAGATGTATTCGCTGCGCTACGGCGCGATTCCCATCGTGCGCCGCACCGGCGGGCTGGACGACTCCGTGGTGGACCTCACCGAGAACGAAGAGCGCGCCGACGGCATCAAGTTCACCGAGTTCACCTCACGCGCCCTCGCCAACGCGATTCGCAAGGCGCTCGTGCTCTACCAGACCCCGGCGCTCCTGGACCAGATGCGCCACAACGGCATGACGGCGGACTTTTCGTGGGGCCGCACGACGGAGGCTTACACGCGGGTGTATCAGCGGGCGCTGGCCCAATGACTCCAATCTCTCTCAAACTTAATTTGAAATTTGGTCAGCCCAACCGGCTCCGCATTGCCGAGGTGTCAAATTGGTCAGGCGTAGCTTTGGCGGCTCCGAGGACCGACCTGGAGTTTTTGCTTCAGCGTTCGGAGGTCGAACGCGCCGGCGTTTATGTGCTGCTCGGCGAATCGGATGGCGGGACAAAACCTCAAGCCTACATCGGTGAAGCCGAAGACGTCGGTCAACGATTGCCGGGACATTCGGGCAAGGATTTTTGGAGTGTAGCCTTCGTCTTCACCGACAAGGACGGGAACCTTACCAAAGCGCACATCCGCTATCTGGAAGGGGTGCTGATTGAGACTGCTCGCGAAGCGGGGCGATACGAAGTCGTGAATTCAGTCGGCAGCGGGTCCAAACTTCCCGAATCGGAGAAGGATATTGCGGATGCCTACCTCGGGTTGGTGAAGTTAATCATGCCAGTGCTTGGGTGCGATTTGTTGACCACCGGACGGGAAGTGCCAAAGGCAGTTCGCAAGGCAGCAGATGCCTCGGAGTATGCGGAGGCACTTCGCTGCCTCGGGCCCAAACTTTCAGACAAGCATCGGGAGATGCTGCTTGCTCATTTTCACGCGTCTGACAGGAAGGTGACTGCCGGTCAGCTTGCCGCGAAAGTTGGCTACGCGAGCTTCGGAGCAGCAAACCTGCACTATGGAAAACTGGGTGTCATGATTGGAAAGCAGTTGGGACTGTCTGAACAGGACGTCCATGTCGGGGTTCTAGTCCTTTTTATCCGCCCCAACACCGAGGGGAACAAAGAGTGGATTTGGCAGATGAGACCAGAACTTGCGGTAGCTTTGGAACGATTGAAGTGGGTTTAGTTTGGCGGGCTGGAGGTGGAGCTTGTTCCCCCGTCAGGATGCTCTGGCTTGGCCAAAGAAGCTCCCTGTCGTTCCCTTCACGCGCGCTGGCATGACACCGTGCCGTCATTTCCCTTGCGTCGGTGCCGTCGAGTTGGGCTAATCCGCCATGCAATTCGCCCAACCCAACTCGCGTTTCTCACCTCGCCACACTGCCTCCACCCTGCTTGCCGCCGCCGCGCTGCTGGTCGCTGCCGCTGCGCCTTCCTCGGCGGAAATCCTCGTGAAGGACGGCCAGACCGTCGGCTTCATGGGTGACTCCATCACCGCTGGCGGCTGGGGCAGTCCGGGCGGCTACGTGCGGTTGGTCGTCGCCGGGCTGGAGGCCAATGGCGTCAAGGTCACGCCCATCCCCGCCGGCATCGGCGGCCACAAGTCCGACCAGATGCTCGCGCGCCTCAAGAAGGACGTGCTTGATAAGAAGCCCAAGCCCGACTGGATGACCTTGAGCTGCGGCGTCAACGACGTGTGGCACGGCGCGCGCGGCATCCCGCTGGACCAATACAAAACCAACATCACCGCCATCCTCGACCAGTGTCAGGCCGTCGGCACGAAGGTCGTCGTCCTCACCGCCACCGTCATCAACGAGGAGCTGGACGGCGACAACAACAAGAAGCTGGAGACCTACAACGACTTCCTCCGCGCCCTCGCCAAGGAGCGCAATGCCCCGCTCGCCGACCTCTACACACAGTTCGCCACGTTCCTCAAGGCCCACCCCAACACCACCGGCAAGCCGGGCCGCCAGCTCACCTCCGACGGCGTCCACATGGCTCCGGCTGGCGACCAGATGATGGCGCGCGGAGTTTTGCAGGCGTTCGGCCTGGATGCTGCGCAGTTGAAGAAGGCTGAGTCCGCGTGGCAGGAGATTCCCGGTGGCGGCAGCGTGCGTGTGCGCTTTGATGCCGGGCAGGGGAAGGCCTTCCAAGGCACCGCGAAACTGTCGCTCCGCCAGCGCGAGCAACTCACCGCGCAGGTCGCCAAGTCCGGCAAGTCCCTCGACGCCGTGCTCACCGCCGCCTACGCGGAAGAGGTGAAGGCGTTGCTGAAGCCCGCCGGTGAGTTCGAGTCCGCCGCTGCCATCTTCGAGGCGAAGAAGAACAACGACGTGCAGGCCAAGCTCCAGACCAAGCTCGACCAGCGCGTCGAGGCCATGCTCAAGCACTGAGCGCAAGCGCGATGCCCATCCCCGTCGCCATTCTCACCCACGCAGGCGGTCCTCATCTCGACGCCTATTTCAGCGCGCTCGCGGCCAGCAGCGAGGTTAGCGAAGTCTCCGTCGCGGACCCGAGCGGCAGCACCTTCGCGGCGGCGCAGAAGGCGCTTGGGCCGAAGCTCAAGGCCACAGGCAAGGATGTCGTTGCCCTCTTGCGCGAGGCGAAACCCACGATGGCGTTGGTGACGATGGAGGCCGTGCTTGCTCCGGCGGCGATTGACGCCGCGCTGGAGCAGGGCTGCCACGTGCTCGCCGAGAAGCCCGCGTGCGTCCGCGCTGCCGACTTCGAGCCGCTGGTGCTCAAGGCCGAGGCGAAGCACCTCCATCTCACGCTCGCCTTCGCGAACCGGCTCAAGCCCGAGGCGCGCGAAGCCAAGCGGCTCGTGAGCGAGGGCCGCTTCGGTAAGCTCTACGGCATGGAGATTCACCTCGTCGCCGACCAGACGCGGCTCAAGAACGAGGGCTACCGCAAGAGTTGGATGGGCCAGAAGGCGCGCGCAGGCGGCGGGCATTTCACCTGGCTGGGCATTCACTGGCTGGATTTGGCGCTCTTCATCACGGGCACGGAGGTCGAGGCAGTCGCGGGTTTCTCTGGCAACGTCGGCGGGCAGCCGATGGACGTGGAGGACGCGAACGCCGCCGCGTTGCGTTTCAGCAACGGGATGCTCGGCACGCTCACCAGCGGCTACTACCTCGACCGTGGTTATCACCAGCACATCAAGGTCTGGGGCGAGAAAGGCTGGCTGGAGATGAACCAGCAACCCGAGGTGAGCTTGAAGTGGTATTCCACCGCCGAGCCGAAGGTCAGCGGCATCCAAACCTACACGCCACCGAACGAGCCGGGCGGCTACACGCCCTTCGTCCACGCCTGTGTCCGCGCGAGCGCCGGCCTACAACCCCCGCCCGTGACTGGTCGTGAGGGGCTGCGTGTGCTGGATACCATCTACGCCTTTTACGAGGCGGCGAAGTCGGGGCAGACGAAGTCCGTGAAGCGCGGGTGACGTTCCAGATGCCACCCAAACTCCAACTGGCCATTGGCATCGTCTGCGCGGCCAGTGCGCTCTACTGTGGCATCCGGGGCATTCGGGAACAATTCCGGTCCGGCCAATCTTTTCTTTATCTTGAGAACGACGAAGGTCAGACCGAGGCCGTCCGCGTGCCACGTAAGTCGCACGCCGGGAAGCTTCTGGTATGCGGTCATTCTCTGGAGCGTCGTCGCCGTGCTGGTGCTGGCCTACGGCGTCGCGCTGGTCGTAGACGCGATAAAGAAACTTGGTTGAGTCCGGCGTCTTGACGTGAGGTAGGGGCGGACGCAGCCTGCGCACCATATCTAAACCCCATGAGCACGACACCCAAACCCATCCCCGACGGCTACCACTCTGTGACGCCGTATCTCATCATCAAGGGCGCGGCGCGCGCCCTCGACTTCTACCAGCGCGCGTTCGGCGCGACCGAACTGATGCGGCTCCCCAGCCCCGGCGACCAAATCGGCCACGCGGAAATCCTCCTCGGCGGCTCGCACATCATGTTGGCCGACGAGTGTCCGCAGATGAACGCCCTCAGCCCGCAAACCATCGGCGGCACGCCGGTGTTGTTGCACCTCTACGTGCCGGATGCTGACGCGCTGTTCGCCCAAGCCATCGCCGCCGGCGCGACGGTCGAACAGCCGATGGAGAACAAGTTTTACGGCGACCGTTCTGGCTCCGTGCTGGACCCCTTCGGCCACCGCTGGACGCTGTCCACGCACATCGAGGATGTGTCGCCGGAGGAGATTGGCCGACGCATGGCGGCGATGGGGCAGCAGGCGTGAGCGCGTGGCTGGGAGATCCTCGTCGCGCCCGCCATCTGTGGAGCGGGCGGCGCAGTCATGGGCAATAAAGCCCCGCGTCGCACCGTCCGAAGCTGCGTGTTCCGCACCGTTCTGATGACGCTTGCCTGTCTCGGCTTCTCCGCCGGGGCCGCCGAGCGAGTGGATTACCTCAAAGAAGTAAAACCCGTCTTGGCCACGCGCTGCTACGCCTGCCACGGCGCGCTCAAGCAGAACGGCGGCTTGCGACTCGACACTGCCGAGTTCATCCGCCGGGGCGGCAAGCACGGCCCCGCCATCGTCGCGGGCAAACCCGCCGACAGCCTCCTGCTCAAGAAAGTCTCCGCCCATAGCCTCGACGAGCGGATGCCGCCCGAAGGCGAGCCGCTCCACGCCCCGCAAATCGCCGTGCTCCGTGAGTGGATTGCCGCCGGCGCACTCGCACCGAAGGACGAGCAGCCCGAGTCCGACCCGCGTGAGCACTGGGCGTTTAAGGCCCCTGCAAAGCCGCCCATCCCAGCAATCGGCAATCGGCAATCGGCAATCGCCAATCCCCTCGACGCCTTCCTCGAAGCCCAGCGCCGCGCCCAAAACCTCACGCCCCAGCCCTTCGCCGACCCCGCCCTCTGGCTCCGCCGCGTCACCCTGGACCTCATCGGCCTCCCGCCCACGCCCGAGGAAATAGCGGCGTTCGAGCGCGAGACCTCTTCAATCGCCAATCGCCAATCGGCAAGCGCCAATGCTGTGGACCGCCTCCTCGCCAGCCCGCACTACGGCGAGCGCTGGGGCCGGCACTTCATGGACATCTGGCGTTACAGCGACTGGTGGGGCCTGGGCGCGCAACTCCGTTACAGCCAGAAACACATCTGGCACTGGCGCGACTGGATTGTGGAATCGCTCAACGCCGACAAGGGTTACGACCGGATGATAGTCGAGCAGCTCGCCGGCGACGAACTCGCGCCCACCGACCCCGCCACGCTCCGCGCCACCGGCTTCCTCGCGCGTAACTACTACCTCTTTAACCGCACCACCTGGATGGACGACGTCGTCGAGCACACCAGCAAGGCCTTCCTCGGCCTCACCATGAACTGCGTGAAGTGCCACGACCACAAATACGACCCGCTCACGCACACGGACTACTACGCGATGCGCGCTATCTTCGAGCCGTATCACGCGCGCCTCGACGAGTTGCCCGGCGAGACTGACTTGGAGAAGAACGGCCTCCCCCGCGCCTACGACCTGCACCTCGACCGCTCGACCTTCATCCACCTGAAGGGCGACGAGAAGAAGCCCGACACGAACCAAGTCATCCGCGCCGCCGTCCCTGCTGCGCTCGCGTTCAAGTCACTCGACATCCAGCCGGTGAAGCTCCCGCCGCCCGCGCACAATCCCGCGCTCCAGCCGTGGGTGCTCACGAACCACCTCCGCGCCGCCGAGGAGCAAATCACCACCGCCAGCCAAGCCGTCGAAGCCGCGAAGAAGAAGCTCGCCGACGTGGTCCGGAGCACGGGTGTCCCACCCGCAGCAGCCACGAACACAGCGACAGCGTCCCTTCCTCCCACCACTCCGGCACCCTCAACCAGCAAACCCCTCTTCGCCGACACCTTCGCCACCGCGAACCCCCAGCTCTGGGAGCTTCTCGATGACCAGTGGTCCTACGTGGGCGGCGTGTTGCGCCAGTCGCTCGCCACCGCCCAACGCAGCGCCGCCCGCAGCCGAGCGGACCATCCGGAGGACTTCCAGGCCACGGTGAAGTTTCGCCCCACCGGCGGCGGCGTTTATAAGTCCGTCGGCTTCACCTTCGACACGACCGACGCCCGCGAGACGCTGGTCTATCTCAGCGCCCACGCGCCCGGCTCGAAGCTTCAAATCGCTTACGGCAAGGCCAACCAATACACCTACCCGCCCAGCGGCACCCAGCCCCGCGCGGTGAAGCTCGGTGAGGTTTACGAGCTGACCCTGCGCGTGCGCGGCTCGCTGCTGAACGTCGCGCTCAATGGCGAGCACGCGCTGGCCTTCGAGCTGCCGATTCGCTCGCCCGGAAAGTTCCAGCTCATCACCTACGACGCCACGGCTGACTTCCTCGCCTTGGAGTTGAGCGCATTGCCCACCGAGGTGCAGCTCGTAAAGTCCAGTTCACCCGCCCCTGCGCCGAGCGCCAAGGCCCCCGCCGCCCCCGCCATTGTCGCTTCACCCGACCAAGCCCGCGCTACGCTCAAGGCCGCTGAACTCACGCTCGCCGCCGCCGAGCTACGTCCCGCGATGGTTCGCGCCGCGTGGGAAGCTGACTTCAGCCGGAGTCAGTCGCCCGCACCGACCAGCCTCACGAATACACTCGCCGTCGCCGCCAGCGCCGAGGCGAAGTTCAAGCTCGCCCAAGCCGAAGCCGACTTGGCGAAGGCGGAGTTGGAAACCATTTCGCCCGCGAGCGAGCCGAAGAAAAAGAAGGAGCCGGATGCGGAGAAGAAATTGAAGACCGCCCAAGAAGCGCTGGCCAAAGCGCAGAAAACCCTCGCCACTCCCGGCACGAACTACACCTCCCTGCGCGCCACGCTCAAGCCGTTCGAAGGGCCGGACGAAACGGAAGCCCACCGCCAGCTTCCGTATCCTACCACCAGCACCGGTCGCCGACTCGCCTTCGCTAACTGGCTCGCCGACCGCCAAAACCCGCTCACCGCCCGCGTGCTTGTGAACCACGTCTGGACCCGCCACTTCGGCCAGCCGCTGGTCGCGAACGTCACCGACTTCGGCCGCCGCGCCGCGAAGCCCATCCACGCTGACCTGCTCGACTGGCTCGCCGTGGACTTCATGGAGCACGGGTGGAGCCTCAAACGCCTGCACCGGCAGATGGTGTTGTCGGAGGCGTATGCGATGAGCAGCAGTCAGGGGGAAGTAATTAATAATCAGTCATTAGTTGGCGGTAGGCCGACGCCGGCGAAGAACGGCACACCACTAATTACGCCCCCACTAATCACTAATCACTCTCCCAACCAAGCGAAGGACTCCGAAAACCGCTACTACTGGCGCATGAACCCGCAGCGCATGGACGCCAACGTCCTTCGCGACAGCCTGCTCCACCTCGCCGGCACACTCGACCCGAAGCTCGGCGGGCCGACGATTGACCCGAAGCGCGAGGACACGCTGCGGCGCAGCTTCTACTTCACGCAGTCGCCCGAGGACTTGAACAAGTTTCTGGAGATGTTCGACAACGCGAACACGAAGGAGTGCTACCGCCGCGACGAGAGCATCCTGCCGCAGCAGGCGCTCGCGCTGGCGAACAGCCGGCTCGCGTCCACCGCCGCCGCAAAGGTCGCCGAACGCCTCGTGAAGGATGCCGAGAGCGCTGCGGACGACGCCTTTATCCGCACCACTTTCACCACCCTCCTGGCCACCGCTCCCACGCCCGCCGAGCACGCGCTCTGCGCCGAAAGCCTCGCGCAATTCCTCACTGCCGCGAAGGAGCGCAAGTCCGCCCAGCCCGAAGCCAAAGCCCGCGCCGCCCTCGTCCACGCGCTCTTGAACCACAACGACTTCATCACTATCCGTTAAGGCAGCCCATGAGCCGTTTTGAAACATACTTCCGAGGCGAATCGCCCGCGTGGACGCGCCGCTCCTTTCTCACTCGCTCCGGCCTCGGCTTCGGCGGCCTCGCGCTGGGCACCATGCTCGCGCGCGATGGCTTTGGGCTGGAGAGCAGTTGGCGTCCGCCTACCGGGCTGCCGCACTTCCCGGCGCGGGCGAAGTCGGTTATCTGGATTTTCCTGCGCGGCGGGTTGAGCCACATGGAGAGCTTCGACCCCAAACCCGCGCTCACCCAATTCGCCGGTAAGACGTTCGACGAGACGCCGTTCAAGGGCGTGAACGACCCGGAGAAGCGCAAGCGTGTGCGCGTGGTAGTGGTGAATGACGCGAACGGTCAGCAGCGCAACAAGGTTTATCCGTTGCAAATCGGCTTCGCGCCCGGCGGCAAGAGCGGCATTGAGGTGAGCGACTGGTTTCCCCATCTCCGCAACTGCGTGGACGACCTCGCCATCGTGCGCTCGATGTGGACCACGGACGACAACCACGGCGCGCAGGTCCAGTTCCACTCCGGTCGCCACATGCTCGACGTTCAGGAGCCGACCATCGGCGCGTGGGTGAACTACGGCCTTGGCACGCTGAACGAAAACCTCCCGCAGTTCATCAACATGGGGCCGCGCTTCTTCGACAAGCGCGACGGACGTTACCTCGGCCCCGCCTACGACGCCGTGCCGCTCGTCATCGACCCGCGCGAGCCGCTGGCCTACGCGCGCCCCGAGGGCGATGTCAGTGCGGCGGAGCAGCAGATTCAGTTCGATCTCGTCGGCAAATTGAACCGCCTCAAAGCCACGCAATACCCTGGCGACCAAGTCCTCGACGCGCGCATCAAGAGCTACGAACTCGCCTACCGCATGCAGATGGCCGTGCCCGAGGCGGTGAGTTTCGACCGCGAGACGGCAGAGACGAAACAGCTCTACGGTCTGGAGCAGGCCGAGACGAAAACCTTCGGCGCGCAGCTTCTCGCCGCCCGCCGGTTTGTCGAGCGCGGCGTGCGCTTCATCCAAATTCAACACGGCGATGGTGCGGCCGGCGCGTGGGACGCGCACAGCGGTTTGAAGGCGAACCACTCGAAGCTCTCCGCCCAGGTGGACAAGGCCACCGCTGGCTTGCTCCAAGACTTGAAACGTCGCGGTCTGCTGGATGAAACCATCGTGGTCTTCGCGACCGAGTTTGGCCGCACGCCCGGCTCACAGGGCGCCGACGGGCGCGACCATCACCCTTACGGCTTCAGCGTCTGGCTCGCGGGCGGCGGCATCAAAGGCGGCGTGGTCCACGGCGCAACCGACGAGTTGGGCTTCCACGCTGTCGAGGACGCCCACTACGTCACCGACATCCACGCCACGCTCCTCCACCAGCTCGGCCTCGAAGGTCGCCGACTCGAAGTCCCCGACCGCAAGCGCCTCGATCTCGACCACGGTGAAGTCATCAAGGGGATTCTCGCGTAGCGGCTGTGTAGCGGCGTTCTGTGAGCGTCCGGTTGCCACCAACAGCGGTCGCAGACCGCCGCTACAGAACCCAGCCCGCGATGGAATGGTGGGGTCGGGGTGAGGGAGACAGACTACTTGCAGTGGCCGTGTGACAGGTGCAATCCGCGGTTCAAGTTCGCCCTGACTGATGTGCCCACTGGCGTTTCGTTCCTTGCGGGAGTAACAGTTGCTGCCATCCGATACGTATTCCTCATTCTCAGTTCGGTTCTGCTCGGTGGCACCGGATGCTACGCCGCCGCATCCGCGCTGCCGGCACATGCGGTGGTGCGGGATTGGCCGGCGTTACCACCGGGGCACGTGCTGGGGGAATGCACGGCGGTCGGGGTGGATTCGCGGAGCAACGTCGTGGTGCTGCATCGCAGCGGGCGGGGGTGGAGCACGCCGTTTCCTACGGAAACTATCGCCGCCCCGACGGTGAGCGTCCTCGACGGATGCACGGGGAAGCTGCTCGCGGCGTGGGGCACGAACCAGTTCATCATGCCGCACGGGCTGACGGTGGATGCGGCGGACCATGTGTGGATTACCGATGTGGGGCGGCAGCAGGTCTTCAAGTTCTCGCCGGACGGCCAGCGGCTGTTGCTCACGCTGGGGGAGCGAGGGGTTCACGGCGCGGACCAGGGGCACTTCAATCTGCCCTCGGATGTCGCGGTGCTGCCGGATGGCTCCTGCTACGTGAGCGACGGCTACAAGAACACGCGGGTGGTGAAGTTCAGCGCGGCGGGGCGCTACGAGTTCGAGTGGGGCGGCAAGGGGGCCGGGCCGGGGCAGTTCAACCTGCCGCATGGTGTGGCGGTGGATGGGAAAGGGCGCGTCATCGTTTGCGACCGCAGCAACTCGCGGCTCCAGGTGTTCGACCCCAAGGGGGCGTTCCTCGCCGAGTGGAAGGGGCCGCTCATCGGGCGTCCATATGGCGTGAGCGTTGGCGCGGATGGGAATGTCTTCCTCATTGATGGCGGCGACGGGCCGCTGAAGCGGTCGGACCGGCCGCGTGTGGTGGAGCTGGACGCCGAGGGGCGCGTGGTGGACCGCTTTGGGGCGTTTGGCACAGAGCCGGGGCAGTTTCTCCTCGGCCATGACATTGCGGTCGCGCGGGATGGCTCGGTTTACATCGCAGATGCGGGGGGCAAGCGGGTGCTGAAGTTTGTCCGCACCGCCGCCAAGCCATAAGGCCGCTGGCCGGGCGACGGGGCAGGGCACTTCAATCCCGCACGGCCGCGCAGACGTATTCGAGCACGCGCCACAAGCCGTCACCACCGGCGAGGCTGCCTTCGTTGAAGCCGGTGCGCGGGATGGGTAGCCAGTTGTCGCGGTCGTGGCTTTGCGCGGGCTGCGGGAGGCCGGTGAGCGCGGGGTCGTATTGGCCGTCCTTGCCGCCGAGTTTGTAGATGACGAGGTCCAGCGACGGCACGACGTAGAGACAGAAGCCGCCCGCACCGGACTTGAAGAAGGCATCGCGCGGCGCGCCGAGCACGTGGCCGTCGGCGTTGTGCTCGAACTGTAGGCTGAACGGGCAGTGCGGATTGTAGGGCGAGGGTGAGTGGCACTTCTCGATGTAGTCGGCGGGGACGAGCTGCTTGCCGTTCCATTGGCCCTTCCGCAGCAGGCAGTAGCCGAAGCGCAGCGCGTCCGTGGCGTGCAACGCAGTGCTGCCCGCACCGTTCGCGTGCGGCATCTTAAAGTCACCGCGCTGGAGGCAGTAACCCCACGATTCCCAGCCCATCGGCGTGGCCAGGCGCGCCTGGATGTAATCTTGCAGTTCCATGCCCGTCACGCGCCGCAGCACGATGGACGCGATGTGTGGCGCGGGCGACGAGTAGGAGTAGCCGCCGCCCGCGTTCGTCCACAGGGCGCACTTGAGCGAGGACTGGTCGAGGTCGCGGATGTTCTGGCCGGGCTTGGCGGTGAGCGGCAGGGAGCGGCCCATCACGATGGCGGAGGGCGTCTGGCCTTCGCCGTTGTAGCCGGCGGTCATGCAGAGCAACTGCCCGAGCGTGATGTCCGCGCGGCGCGGGTCATCCAGCGGGAGCGCCTCAGGCAGGAACTTCTCGGTGAAGACCTTCGTGTCGAGGCCCTGCGGGAGCTTGTCGCGGAACTCGTTGAGCATGACGCCGCACGCGATGCTGGTGAAGGCCTTGCCGGTGGAGGCCATGTCGGGGTTCGCATTGCGGCTGGCGCGGCCGAAATACTTCTCCAAGACGAGATGCCCCCGGCGCACCACGAGCAAGCCGCCGTTCTGCGTGCCGCGCTCGCAAACCTGGTAGGCGCGCTCCAGCCACGCGGCGTCCATGCCGGCGAGAGTGCGGGCCTGGCCGGCGTTGGTGGCCGTGCGCCAGCCGCCCGCGCTGTCCGGTGGCGGGAAGTAATCGGCGGCACTCGCGGCGAGGCGGAGGGAGGCGAGGAGGATGGGGAGCAGGCGGAGGACGGAGAAGTTCATGCACGATGAGTGTCAGCAAATGCAGAGGAGGGTCAACTGAACTTCCACGCGCACGGAGTCCTAGCTTCAGCCGGCAAGGCGTGCGAACGCAACGCGACCCTGCGCGCAGAGTGGGCCGGACGAAGGTGCGTGTTATCGGCTGAAGCCGGGACTCCGTGCTGCTCGACTGCTTCCCCGCTTGCCGACCCTTCGGTTCAAACGATGTCCGCGATGACCTGGCCCTCGATGAACGTGAGCCGCTCGTCGCGGCCGAGGTGCGGGTAGGTGAGGCGGTGCTGATCGAGGCCGAGCTGGTGGAGAATCGTCGCGTGGAGGTCGCGGAAGTGGTGCGGCTGCTCGATGGCGTGCAGGCCGATGGGGTCGGTCGCGCCGACGATGGTGCCGCCTTTCACGCCGCCGCCAGCCATCCACATCGAGAAGCCGAGGTTGTGGTGGTCGCGGCCCTTGCCAGACTCCGCTTCGGGCGAACGGCCAAATTCACCGCCCCACACGACGAGCGTGCTGTCGAGCAGGCCGCGCCGCTTCAAGTCCTTCAACAGTCCGGCGATGGGCTGGTCCGTCTCCGCAGCCTTGCGCAGATGGTTTTCCTCGATGTCGTTGTGCGCGTCCCACTGGAGGTTCCCCGGCCCGCCGCCGGCCACGACGGTCACGAAGCGCACGCCGTTCTCGACGAGCCGACGCGCGAGGAGGCAGCGGCGGCCGTAGTCGTTCGTGCGCGGCTGGCCGATGCCGTAGAGCTCGAGCGTCTCCTGTGGCTCGCGCGAAAGGTCGAGCACGGCGGGCGCCTCGGTCTGCATTTTGAAGGCGAGGTCGTAGGCGCTGATGCGCGCGTCGAACTCCGAGTCCGCCGCCGGCAACGTGGCTTGGTTCAATTCGCGGATGAGCCGCAGCGTGCGCTCGCGCTGTGCGTGCGAGACACCGGCGGGGAGGTTCAAGTTCAGCACCGGTTGGCCGCCGGGCCGGAACATCGTGGGCTGATACGCCGCCGGGAGGAAGCCGTGCAGATACATCGGCTGGCCGCCTTCCAGAGCGCCCGCCGGGTCCGGCATGACGACGTAGCCCGGCAGTGAACGGCTCTCGGCCCCGAGGCCGTAGAGCATCCACGAGCCCATGCTCGGATAGCCCGGCACGACTCGGCCCGAGAGCAGTTCATACTGCGCCGCCGAGTGGACCACGGCGTCGCCGGTGCAGGAGCGGATGATGGCGAGGTCGTCCACGCAGGTGGCGGTGTGCGGGAAGAGGTCGCTGACTTCGATGCCGCTGCGGCCGTGCTTCTCGAACTTGCGGCGTGTGCCGAGGAGTTTGGCGTCGCGCTTGATGAACTGGTATTTCGCCTCGCCGAACTCCTTGGGGCGCGGCTGGCCGGAGAGTTCGTTCAGCAAGGGTTTCGGATCGAACGTCTCGATGTGGCTCGGCCCGCCGGCCATGAAGAGGAAGATGACGGAACGCGCTTTCGCCGGCAGATGCGCGGGCTTGGCCGAGAGCGGGTTGACGGCGGCGGCGCGCGCCTCTTCCTCGTGCAGCAGTGTGGCCAAGGCGAGTCCGCCGAAGCCGCAGCAGGCGTCGCGGATGAACTCGCGGCGCGTGCGCGTGAGGCGCGAGTGGACCGGCAGCTCAGGGGACATAGAGGAACGCGTTGAGATTGAACATCGTCAGCGCGAACTCGCGCAGCGGCTGGTCGCGGAGGAAGGCCAGCGCGAGTTGGCGCTCGGACGGGGCAGGGGAGCGGCCCGTCGCGAGCTGGTAGGCGCGCTCGACAAGGCGTTCGGGATTCGCGCCGCACTCGGCTTCGAGACGCTTCGCGAAGGCGGTGGCGAGGTCGTTTGAGAACTTGCCGTTCAGCAGTTCGAGGGCTTGCGGCGCGTGCGTGCTGGACTCGCGGCGCGCGCAGGTGGTCTGCAACGCGGGCGCGTCGAAGGCCTCCATGAACGGCAGGCGGAGGTTGCGCTTGGCGAGGAGGTAGAGCGACCGGCGGTTGTGCTCGGTCACGTCCTTCGTGGGCTGCCACTGCGCGGGCTTGTAGAGCAGCTTCACCAGCTCGGCGTCCACCGGGAGCATGACGCTCGGGCCGCCGAGGCGGAGGTTGAGCCGGCCCGCGACGGCCAGCATGGCGTCGCGGATTTCCTCGGCGGAGAGACGGCGGCGGTTGAAGTGCGAGAGGAGGCGGTTCTCGGGGTCGGCGACGGAGGGCTGTAAGTGTTCAGTGCTCAGTAAGCCAGTGTTCAGTTTGGAACCGCCGCGCGCCGGAGCCTTCCCCGACTGAACACTGAACACTGAATACTGAACACTTTCCCCCGACGCCTGCCCGTAAGTCGCGCTCAACACCAGCATCCGGTGCAACGGCTTCAGCCGCCACCCGCCTTCCATCAGCGTGGACGCGAGCCAGTCGAGCAGTTCGGGATGGCTCGGGCGGTCGCCGTGCAAGCCGAAGTCGTTGGGCGTCTTCACGAGACCAGCGCCGAAATGGTGCTGCCAGACGCGGTTCGCGAGCACGCGGGCGGTGAGCGGGTTTTGCGCGTCAGCAATCCACCGCGCGAGCTGCGTGCGCGGTTGGTTCACGTCCGGCGCGAGTTCCGGTCGCGCGTCGGCCACGAGAATGTCCGGCGGACGCGGGCCGACGGCGTCGCCCTTCAGCTCCCACACGCCGCGCTTGAGCAGGTGGATGGGCGTGCGCTTCGCTGCTTCGTTCCGCGTGCCGGGGATGGTCGCGAGCGGCGCGGGGAGCTGGTCTTCGAGCGCTTCAATCTGCGCGGTCAACCGCTCGCGCTCCGCGCCGGTGGCGAGCCGGGCCTTGGCCTTCAGCGGCGTGATTTCGGCCTGCAACCGCTGCGTGCGTTCGTCCCAAGACTTCTTCTCCTCCGCCGTTGCGAGCGTGTGGTTGTGCTCCTCGGTCGCGGCGAAGTAGGCCTGCAACCGGTAGTAATCGCGCTGCGAAATCGGGTCGAGCTTGTGGTCGTGACAGCGGGCGCAGCCGACCGTCAGGCCGAGGAACGCCGTGCCCACGATGTCCGTGCGCTCGGTGAGGACTTCGTTGCGGCTCAGGGCGATGTCGGGGTTGCCCGCGTTGCGCCGCACCGCGCCGAGCCGGTGGAAGATGGAGGCGGACTGGCACTCGCGGCTCTCCGGTTCCAGTTCATCGCCCGCGAGCTGCTCGACGATGAAGCGGTCGAAGGGCTTGTCCGCATTGAGCGAGGCGACGACGTAGTCGCGGAAACGCCAGGCGTCCGGGAGGTGGCGGTCGTATTCGAAGCCCTCGGTCTCCGCGTAGCGCACCACGTCCAGCCAGTGTTGCGCCCAGCGCTCACCGTAGCGTTCGCTGGCGAGCAAGCGGTCCACGACGCGCTCGCGGGCGGGCGGCGAGTTGTCCGCGACAAACGCCGTGACTTCCTCCGGCGACGGCGGCAAGCCCGTGAGGTCGAAGTGAACGCGGCGCAACCACTCCGCCGGACTGGCCGGCGGGGCAGGGGACCACTTGCGCTCCTCCAGCTTCGCGAGGATGAAGGCGTCCACCGGGAACTTCACCCAGCCGGCGTTTTTCACGACGGGGACCGCTGGCTTGCGCACCGGCTGGAATGCCCAATGCGCGCGCGGGTCGGAGTTGGGCACGTCCTTGGGCGGAGCGGCGAGCAGACCGCTGGCCGGCCAGAGCAGCGGGAGCAAGGTGAGCAGGGCAAGGCCCGGAAACGGGAGATGCCTGGGCACGGCGGCGGTGGAGCTGGTCATTGCGCCCACCAGAGACGCCCTGCGCGGCGGGGCTATTCCACCCAGCTCCCCAACTACAGCGTTGGCTGAGTGCGGCCGGCTCGACATTCCCCGCGAATTCCCCGTCACCCGCCGCGTCGGTTTAGGACAACATTTCCAGCCATGCTTAAGATTTTCGGCCCTCGTGATCCACAGCGTCAGTTCTGCGACGGTGTGTCGCGCCGCAACTTCCTCAAGATTGGCGGCCTCGGCGCGGCGGGCCTCTCGCTGCCGCACCTGCTCGCGCTCGAAGCGCAGGCGGGGATCCGCAACTCGCACAAGTCCGTCATCCTCATCTACCTCGTCGGCGGGCCGCCGCATCAGGACATGTTCGACCTCAAGCCGGACGCGCCCCGCGATGTCGCCGGGCCGCACCGGCCCATCGGGACCAACGTGGATGGCATCGAGATCTGCGAGCTGTTCCCGCGCATGGCCAAGATGATGGACAAGTTCGCCCTCATCCGCTCGCTCGTCGGCGCGCAAAACGATCACGACGCCTTCCAGTGCTACACCGGCCACAGCCGCACGGAGATGGCGCCGCCGGGTGGCTGGGCACCGTTCGGCAGCCTCGTCAGCAAGGTTCAGGGCCAGGTGAACCGCGAGACCCCGCCGTTCATGAGCATGTGCTACGAATGCACGCATGGCCCTTACAACGAACCCGGCCCCGGCATGATGAACGTCGCGCACTCCGGCTTCCGTCCGGTTGGCCCGAGCCGTGGGGACTTGAAGTTGCAGGGCATCACTTACGACCGCCTCGCGGACCGCACGCGGTTGCAGGCGAGCGTGGACCAGTTTCGCCGCGACGTGGATGCGAGCGGCCAGATGCAGGGACTTGATGCCTTCACGCAGCAGGCGATGGGCGTGCTCACCTCCTCGAAACTCGCCGAGGCGTTGGACTTGTCGAAGGAAGACCCGCGCGTCGTCGCCCGCTACGGTCGGGGCGATGAGGTGAAGCGCATTGACGACAATGGCGCGCCGCGCGTCCCGCAAAGCTTCCTCGCCGCCCGCCGCCTAGTCGAAGCCGGTGCCCGCGTGGTGACGGTGAACTACAGCAAGTGGGACTGGCACGGCGGCAAGGGCAACGACATCTTCACGCGCGAGCGCGAAGACTTCCCGATCCTCGATCAGGCCATCACGGCGCTCGTTGAGGACCTTCATCAGCGCGGCATGGACAAGGACACCACGGTCCTGGTCTGGGGCGAGTTCGGGCGCACGCCGCGCATCAACGCGCAAGTCGGACGCGACCACTGGCCGCGCGTGGCAATGGCGCTGCTGGCCGGCGGCGGGATGAAGTGCGGCCAAGTCATCGGCTCGACCGACCGCCTCGGCGGCGAGGCGAACAGCCGCCCCGTGACCTTCCAGGAAGTCTTCGCGACGCTCTACCACAACCTCGGCATCGACGTGAACACCACAACCGTCGTGGACGCCAAGGGCCGTCCGCACTACCTCGTGGACAACGGGGCGCAGCCGATCCGGGAGCTGGTGTGAGCGGCGGGCAGATCGTCCCTTGGTGAAGTTCTAAACGGCTGGGGCTTTGCTTTGATTCGTCAGGTGGTCAACGTGGCACGTATGAAAGCCGGTTCTTACAAAGACGTCGTTCGGTGGTTTAAGCATCCTTGTTTGAAACTCACGATTGTCGTTACTGCCCTCACATGGTTGCTGTGGGAAGGAATTCTTTGGGCGTTAGCGCCGGGCTTTTGGGGCGGTAGCTGGCTTCACGGTGAGAACGACGCTCCGTTGAAGCTGGCAAATGACATGTTTGGTCCCGTTCTGCTGGTGAAGCTGTGGATTCAGGAGCCACTAGGCGTTGGGGGTGACAAGTGGATGGTGCTCCAACACTGGGGCCCGTATGAAACAGCCGCTCGATTGCTTTTGATCATCGGCATCCTTTGGCTCGTGATTTGCGGCGGGCTTTTCTTCCGTATGCTGCGTCGAGCCAGAGCTCCAATCAGCCCTACACAGGAGGTGAAGCAACCCATCGATGAAGTTTTCAACGGGCAACGCAACCCAAGAACGGATCTCCTCCCATGACCGAAACCAAATACTCCGACCGGACCGATTCGTTTGAGGAGAAGTTGCGGCTGATCGAGGCGGCTTGGCGGAAGAAGGATTTTCGTTTAGCGCGGTCGCTGGCGCATTCGCTCCGGCACTCGGCCATGCAGGCGCAGGCGGAGGAGGAAAGCCCCGGCCAGCCGCTCGCGGCGCCCGCGAGGTTCGAGTTGGTGGAGTCGTTGCCCGCGTCGTGGCGCGACTGGGCGCGGGGCTGGAAGTTTTGCCGTGCGCTGCACCTCGACGAGACGCTCGGTATGGAACGGTCGCCGGAGCCGGTGGAGGTGCTGCTGAGTTTCCCGGCAGACCAAGTGACTTCGCTCGCGCGGGAAGTCCGCGTCGTGCGCGTGGCGGACGGCGCGTTGAAGGAGGTTCCTTGTCAGGTCCACGGCGAGGTGCGACGCGGCCGGGAGCGGTTGGCGAAAGTCCTGTTCATGGCCGGCGGCGTGATGCACCAGCGCCAGACATTCCTTGTCTTTCACGGCAATCCCGACGCCGAGTTGCCCGCGTATCCGACGGACCTGGAGACGCGCGGCGAGGGCTTCGCGCTGGACATTGAGAACGAGTTTTACAAGGCGTCGCTGTCGCGGCAGATGGGACAGCTCGAACGCATGAGTCTCAAGCATGGGCACGGGCTGGAGCTGTTCGCGGGCGGCGAGGGGCACGGCGAGCCGCCGGGCATTGACTGGGCGCACGACTACGCGGCGTCCGGCCACTTCCAGAAGCTCCGCGTGACGCTGTGGGAGACGTGTCCCGACTACGAGGTCGTGCGCGGGCCGCTGGCGACCATCGTGCGGCGTTGGGGCTTCCCGCAATCGCCTGTCCACCCGGTCTTCACGCCCGCGCGGTTGCATGTGGATGTGGAATACCGCTTCTACGCGGGCCTGCCGTGGTTCCACAAGTCCGGCACGATGCGCGCGCTGAAGGATTTCGAGGTCCCGGCGATGCGCGATGACGAGTGGGTCTTCAGCGGCTACTCCTTCACCGACATCGTTTGGATGGGACCGGACGGGAAGCTGCGCACCGGCCCCGTGGACGCAGCGCACCGCGACAACCTCTGGGCCGTGGGCTTCGCGAACCCGCAGAGCAAGGACTCGTTCGTCGCGCTCTTCCTCGAACACCGCGCGGACGGTTTGCCGGAGCTGAAGCACAACGGTTCGCCCTCGCTCTTCTACAAGTCGCACGGGCAACTCTGGAGCCGCTACCCGCTGCCGGTGAAGGACGTGCCGGCGGGCGCGGTGTTGCACCAGAAGAACGCCTACGCCGCGCTGCCGTTTACCGCCGCCGAGGGTCCGCGTCTGCTGGAGGAACTCCGCCATCGGCTCGTGAACCCCTTGCTCGTGTCTGCCGGCGAAGTGCCTAAAGCCGAAGCGACCAAGGAATGCCCCGGTCGCCTCGCGCGCCCCGGCGAGGCCGGCGACAGCCCCATTCCGAAGCCCGCGCTCTGGGCCGCCTTGCGCGACTGCAAGGACGAGCAGCTCTACACCGCCGACATTAACGTCGTGGACCTCGGCCTCGTCCTGGACCTCCGCGTGCGCGGCGACGTGGTGCATGTCCTGATGACCATGCCGCACCGCGGCCGTCCGCGGCTCGGCTACTTCGCCACTGGCTCCGGTGGCAACTCCATGCCCGTGCAACAACGGCTGATGAAAGTCCCCGGCGTGGGCAAGGTCATCGTCGAGCAAACGTGGGAGCCGGGCTGGAACTCCAACCGGCTGACGGAGGAAGGGCGGCGGAAGCTGGGGCTGGGCGCGTGACAAACAATCCTTGTGCGAGAATGAAGAAGCCCATCGCGGGCGCAATCTGACTGCCGTGCCATTAAACCCGCAGCATACCGCTCCAAGCCGCCGGCTATTGAGCCAGCGGACGGTGCTCCTCCTGTCGCTGCTGTTAGCTTCGCCGTCGTTCGCTGCCGAGTCCGCGCGAGCCGTCAGCTTCGTCAATGACGTCGTCCCCGTGCTGACGAAAGCCGGGTGCAACTCCGGCGCGTGCCACGCGAAGGCGGGACAAGGGCAGAATGGGTTCCAGCTCTCGCTCCTCGGTTTCGAGCCGCAGGAGGATTACGAACACTTGGTGAAGGAGGCGCGCGGGCGGCGGGTGTTCGCGGCGTCGCCGGACCAGAGCCTGTTGCTGATGAAGGCGTCCGGTCGTCTGCCGCATGGCGGCGGGATGCGGCTGGACCCGGCGTCGGAGGGCTATCGGCTGCTGCGCGCTTGGCTCCAGCAGGGCACGCCATTTGACCAAGTCACCGCACCCAAGCTCGTCTCGCTCGATGTGCAACCGCCGCGCAAGACGCTCAAGACCAAATCCGAACAGCAGCTCAAGGTCACCGCCCGCTACGCCGACGGCCGCACGCGCGATGTCACCGCGCTCGCACTCTTCGAGGCGAACGACCGCGCGATGGCCGAGGCCTCGGAGTCCGGGCGTGTCAAGATTCTCGACATCCCCGGCAACGTGGCGGTGATGGTGCGCTACCAAGGATTGGCCGCGGTGTGCAACGTCTCCATCCCGCTCGGTGCGCCCGTGAAGAGCCTGCCGCCGAGCCGGAACTTCATTGACCAGCTCGTCTTCGCGAACCTGAAACTTATCGGCATCCCGCCATCGCCGGTGTGCGAACATGCCACGTTCATGCGCCGCGTGTCGCTCGACATCGCGGGACGTTTGCCGACGGTCGCGGAGGCGGACGCATTTCTTTCCAGCACGGAGCCGACAAAGCGCGACAAGCTTGTGGAAACGCTGCTCACCAGCCCCGACTACGCGGACTTCTTCGCGAACAAGTGGACGGCCCTGCTGAAGAACAAGCGCGACGCCGCCAGCGACATCACGGCGAACTTCGCCTTCCACTCGTGGGTGCGCGACAGCCTGCTCGCGAACAAGCCCTACGACCAGTTAGTGCGCCAGCTTCTCGCCGCGACCGGCACCATCGAGGGCAATCCGCCCGTGGCCTGGTATAAGCGCGTGAAGCAGCCGACCGAGCAGCTCGAGGATGTGGCGCAGCTTTTCCTCGGCGTGCGGATGCAGTGCGCGCAGTGCCATCACCATCCCTTCGAGCGCTGGAGCCAGCACGACTACTACAGCATGTCGGCGTTCTTCAGCCAAATTGGCCGCAAGCCCACGGCCACGGCGGGCGAGGACGTGATTTTCCACAAGCGCGGCATGGCCCAGACCGAGAACAAGAAAACCAAACTCCCCGTGAAGCCCGCCGGCCTCGGCGACCCCACGCTCGACATCCCGCCCGACGAAGACCCGCGCCTGCGCCTCGCCGACTGGATGGGCAACAAGGCGAATCCATTCTTCGCGAAGGCGCTCGTGAACCGTTACTGGAAGCACTTTTTCAAGCGCGGCCTCATCGAGCCAGAGGACGACATCCGCGATACAAACCCGCCGTCGAACCCCGAGCTGCTCGACGCGCTGGCGAAGCATTTCGTCGAGAGCGGCTTCGACCTCAAGGCCGTCGTGCGCGTCATCACGCAGTCGTCCACGTATCAACTGAGCGCGACGCCGAACCAGCACAACGGCGTGGACCGGCAGAACTTCTCGCACTTCTACCCGCGCCGGATGCAGGCCGAGGTGCTGCTGGATTCCATTGACCAGTTCACCGGGGCGAAGACGGAGTTCGCGGACCTTCCGCTTGGCACCCGCGCCATCGCGCTGCCCGACAACAGCTACAATCGTGGCTCCGCCTTCCTGAAAGTCTTCGGTCGGCCCGAGGGCGCGAGCGTGTGCGAGTGCGAACGCGCCTCCTCCGCGAGCCTCGCGCAGAGCCTGCACCTGATGAACGCCGCCGACGTGAAGGCCAAACTCGCCACGAGCGGCGGTCGCGCCGACCGGCTGGCGAAGGCGGACAAACCCGAGCCGGCGAAGATTCGCGAACTCTATCTCGCGGCGTTCGCGCGCGAGCCGCAGTCCCACGAGCAGGCCGTCGCGGAAGAGTATCTCGCCCGGCCCCGCGAAGACGCCGCAGGCAAGCCGCTCCCGCCCGAGCAGTCCCGCCGCATCGCCTACGAGGACCTGCTCTGGGCGCTCATCAACACGAAGGAATTCCTCTACAACCACTAGCCATGTCGCCCAAGTCAGCCGCCAGTATTATTGCCGGAGTCGCCTGGTTTGCCCTCGCCAGCTCCGCCTTCGCGCAGCAGGTCATCCTCCCCACGCCGCGATTGCTCACCACCATGCCGATGGGCGCGCAAGTCGGCACCACGGTCGAGGTCGCCATCACGGGCGAAAATCTGGAGGAAGCGACCGACCTGGTCTTCTCCACGCCCAAGCTCACCGCCAAGCCCAAGCTCGGCTCCGACGGCAAGCCGGAGGCGAACAAGTTCGTCATCACCGTCGCGGCGGATGCGCCCGTCGGCGTCCACGATGCGCGCGTCGTGTCGCGGCTCGGCGTCTCTGCCGCGCGCGCGTTCACCGTCAGCAAGCTGGCGGAAGTCACGCGCACCACGCCCAACACTTCGCTCGAAACCGCGCTCGCGCTGAAGCCCAACTCCGTTTGCAACGCCGTCATGTCCGCGCGGGCCGTGGACTTTTATTCCTTCACCGGCACGAAGGGGCAGCGCGTCGTCGTGGAGTGCGCGACAGCGGGAATTGATTCCAAGCTCACGCCCGTGCTCATCGTCGCCGACGGCGAAGGCCGCGACCTCGTGGTCAATCGCACCAGCGGCCTACTGGACTTCACGCCGCCGGCGGACGGGAAGTATTTCGTCAAGGTGCATGGCCTCACGTTCAAGGGCGGACCGGAGAACTTCTACCGGCTGGCCCTGCAAGATGTCGCAGCGGGCGCAGCCATCCCGCGTCAGGCCCGGACGCGCTCGGTGAGTTCCTTCTCGTGGAGCCCGGCGGCGGACTTCGGCATCGCGAAGACGACGGACACCGAGCCGAACAACGCCCATGCGCAGGCGCAGAAAATCACGTTGCCCTGCGACATCAGCGGCGGCTTCTTCCCGGCGGCGGACGTGGACACGTTCGAGTTCAGCGCGAAGAAGGGCGAGGTGTGGTGGATTGAAGTCGCGTCCGAGCGGCTGGGTCTGCCGACCGACCCGTTCGTGCTCGTGCAACGCGTCGAGAAGGACGGCGACAAGGAAAAGCTCACCGACGTGGCCGAGCTGAACGACATCCCGCCGCCGATGAAGCCGTCGAGCAACGGCTACTCTTATGACGGCCCGCCCTACGACGCCGGCTCGGCGGACGTGCTCGGCAAACTCGAAATCAAGGAGGACGGCCTCTACCGCCTCCAGCTCCGCGACCTCTTCGGCGGCACGCGCAGCGACGCGGCGAACATCTACCGGCTCGTCATCCGCCAGGCCGCACCCGACTTCGCGCTCGCGGCGTGGGCCATTCACTTCGAGCTGCGCAACGGCGACCGCAACGCGCAGTCCAAGCCCATCGCGCTGCGGCCCGGCGGCACGATGGCGTTCGACGTCGTCGTCATCCGCCGCGACGGCTTTGCCGGCGACATCGAGCTGGGCATGGAAAACTTGCCGACGGGCGTGACGGCTGCGGCATTGAAGATTCCGGCGGGCCAGTCGCAAGGCAAGTTACTCATCACCGCGTCGGAGAAAGCCCCGCGCTCGGCGGGCGTGGCAAAGATTGTCGGCCGCTCGCAAATCAACGGCGCGACCGTGACGCGGCCCGTGCAACTCGCCTCGATGACCTGGCCCGTGCGCGACGCGAGCGGCGAGATTCCCAAGCCGCGCCTGCTGGCCGACGTGCCCATCTCGGTCACGGATGCCGAGGGCGCGCCCATCACCATCGCGCCGCGCGAAAACAAGATTTGGGAAGTGAAGCTCGGCGAGAAGCTCACCATCCCGCTCGCGCTGACGTGGCGCGGCGAGTTCTCCGGCACGACGCTCAAGCTTCGGGCCGACGGCGCGGGCTTCACGGCGGCGAAGACGCCGGAGGTTGCGCTCAAGGCCCCGACGGCGGAGTTCGTCCTCGACCTCGCGACGCTCAAGCCTGCGCCCGGCGAGCACACCATCGCGCTCTACAGCGGCTACGTGTCGAAGTATCGGCACAACCCGGCGGCGATTGTCCTCGCCGAGGCCGCGCAGAAGAAGGCTGACGCGGACGCCGCCGCCATCGCTGCCGAGGCGAAGAAGCTCGCCGCTGAAGTCTCCGCCGCGCCGGCCGAGAAGCGCGCCGCCGTCGAAACCGTTGCCAAGGCCGCGTCGGAGAAACTGAAGTCCGCCGAAGCCGCGAAGGCCGACGCCGCCAAGCGCATGAAGGCCGCGACGGATGCCGCTGCGCCGAAGGACATCGCCGACATCGTGGTCTCCGAACCCATCCGCATCCGCGTGCTGCCTTCCGACAAGAAGTAGCCGTCCCTGCCCATGTCACCTCCCAAAGCATCGCCCGGCCTCGCGCGTTGCCCCGGGCCGTTCGCCCGGCGGGAGTTCATGCGCGTCGGGCTGGCGGGTTTTGCCAGCCTGAGTTTGCCGGGATTGTTCCGCTTGCGGGCGGCGGCGGCGGACAAGCCTAGCCCGCCCAAGACCGCCGTCATCATGGTCTGGAAGCCAGGCGGTTGCTCGCACTTGGACACCTACGACCCCAAACCCGATGCCGCCAGCGAATATCGGGGTCCGTTCCGCACCATCGCGACGAACGTGCCGGGCACGCGGCTCACCGAGCTGCTGCCGATGCAGGCGAAGCTGGCCGACAAATTCACCCTCGTCCGCAGCATGAAGCAGACGGCGGGCGGCCATCCCGCCGGCTCGATGCAGTTGCTTTCCGGCGACCTCGACACGCGTGATAAACCCAAGCCGCGCCTGCCCGACTGGATGTCCGTCGCCCACTATTTGCGTGCGAAGGAAGGGCGGCGGACGAATCCGTTGCCCAACTACGTCGGCGTGAACGCGCCGCTCGAATACAACGGACCGGCATATCTCGGCGATGCCTACTCGACCTTCGCCGTGCAGGACGACCCGAGTCAGCCGCGCTTCGAGGTGCCGAACCTCGGGCTGGGCGGCCCGGCGGAGTCGCGCCGACTGGGCGACCGCGCTGCGCTGCGCCAGAATCTCGACACGCTGGAGCGCGCCTTCGACAAGGAGGGCGAGCTGGGCGCACTGGACCAGTTCGAGTCGCAGGCCTTGACGCTGCTCACCAACCCACGGACGCGCGACGCGTTTGACTTGAACAAGGAGGACGACCACACGCGCGACCGCTACGGGCGGCACCGTTGGGGCCAGCAGTTGCTGCTCGCGCGCCGGCTCGTGGAGGCTGGGGTGGAAATCGTCACGAGCCAGTTGAGCGGTCCGCTCTGCGGTCGCACGGGCGTCTGGGATGACCACGCGGTGGACCATCACATCTTCGACGTGCTGCGCTTCCGCATGGGCAACTACGACCAAGCGGTCTCGGCGCTCATCGAGGACATCTACGCGCGCGGCCTCGACCAGCGCGTGCTGGTGGTGGTCACGGGTGAGTTTGGCCGGACGCCGAAAATCAGCTTCGACCGCAGCACGGGCGGCGGCGATGGCAGTGGCCCCACCGGCACCTTGCAACCGGGTCGCGACCATTGGCCGCAGGCCTTCACGAACCTCTGGGCTGGCGGAGGCTTCAAAATGGGCGGGCTGGTCGGTGCGTCCGACAAGCGCGGCGAGGAAGTCGTGGAGCGGCCCTGCTTGCCGGCGGATTTTCTTGCGACCATTTACCACCACCTCGGCCTCGACTGGCAGAACGCCACCATCAAGGACTTCAGCGGGCGGCCCACGCACATCGTGAGCGGCGGCAGCCCCATCACCGAATTAACCGGCTAGTCCACCGTCTCTTTACCAAGCGTCCAGCAAACCAAAGTCATGACCTCGTCCAACAAATCTCCCATTGCGCGCTGCACCGGGCCAATGAGCCGGCGCGGGTTCATGAACGTCGGGCTCGCCGGCTTCGGCACCCTCAGTCTGCCGGGCTTGCTGCGCCTGCGCGCGGAGAACGCGGGCAAGCCGCAGAAGGAGAAGACCGCCGTCATCATGGTCTGGCTCATTGGCGGGCTTTCGCACGTGGACACCTACGACCCGAAGCCGGACATCGGCTCCGAGTATCGCGGCCCGTTCAAGGTCATCCCCACGAACGTCCCCGGCATGAACATCACGGAGCTGCTGCCGCTCCACGCCAAGATTGCCGACAAGTTCACGCTCATCCGTTCGATGACGCATCGCGCTGGCGGCCATCCCGCTGGTCACCTTCGGATGCTCTCCGGCGATTCCGATGAGCGCGACAAGACGGCCCCGCGTTACCCTGATTGGATGTGCGTATCGAACTACTTGCGCTCAAAGCAACCCGGTCGCACCAGCCCGCTGCCGAATTACGTCGCCATCAATTCCATCGAGGGCGGCTACGCTGGGCCGGCTTACTTGGGCAACGCCTACTCGCCGTTCACCATCTCCGACGACCCCAGCCGCCCGAACTTCCAGGTGCCGAACATCGGCCTCGCCAACGCAGCTGAGTCGCGCCGTCTCAGCGATCGCACGGTGCTGCGCCAGAACCTCGACACGCTGGAGCGCTCCTTCGACAAGGATGGCGAACTGGGCGCGCTCGACCAATTTGAGGGCCAAGCCGTGACGTTGCTCACGAATCCGAAGACCCGCGATGCGTTCGACCTCGCCAAAGAAGACGACCGCACGCGTGACCGCTACGGGCGCAACCGTTGGGGACAACAGCTCTTACTTGCGCGCCGACTCGTCGAGTCCGGCGTGGAAATCATCCACAGCAATCTGGATGGCCCGCTCTGCGGCACGGCGGGGAACAACTGGGACGACCACGCGGTGAACGCCCACGTGTTTGACGGCCTGCGCTACCGCTGCTGGGCTTACGATCAGGCCGTGACCGCGCTCATCGAGGACATCCACGCGCGCGGTCTCGCCAAGCGCGTCATGGTGGTTGTGACCGGTGAGTTTGGTCGCACGCCGAAAATCAGTTTCGACCGCAGCACCGGCGCGCATCCCGCGAGTGCCGTGGCGGGCACCTTGCAGCCGGGCCGCGACCACTGGCCGCGCGCCTTCTCGAACCTCTGGGCCGGCGGCGGCATCACGGGCGGCGGCATCATCGGCGCGAGCGACAAGCGCGGCGAGGATCCCGCCGAGCGCCCGACCAGCCCCGGAGATTTCCTGGCGACGCTCTACCATCACCTCGGCATCGACTGGGAGAACACGACGCTCAACGACCTCACCGGTCGCCCCACGCACATCGTGAGCGGCGGCAGCCCCATCGCCGAGTTGTTCAGTTAGCAGGGCGAGCGTGGGCGTCGGGGCGTCCGCCGCTACACGCGGACCAACGCGCTGGCGACCATCTCTGCCGTTCGCGTGACTGCACCCTGATTACGCTGCACCACGCGCAGGGCGTTGGCTCCGAGCTGTTCGCGGCGGGTGGGGTCTGAGAGCAGAGAGGCAAGGGCGGTTTCCAGGGCAACGGCATCGGACACCTGCACGGCTCCGTCATGCGCGACGAACTCGGCGGCGATGGGCCGGAAGTTTTCCATGTGCGGGCCGAAGAGCATCGCCTTGCCCAGCGCACCCGGCTCGATGGGGTTTTGCCCGCCGATCGCGGTCAGGCTTTTGCCGACGAAGACGACGGTGGCGTGGCGGTAGAAGTGGCGTAGCTCGCCGGTGGTGTTGACGAGCAGGCAGTCCACGGTGTCGGGGGCACAGGTCTTGCCGTGGGTCAGTTCGGTGCGCAACGCGTGGCGGAGGCCGGTGGGGCGAAGCTCCTCGACGACCGATGCCGTGCGCTCGAAGTGGCGTGGGACGAGCACGAGGAAGAGTTTCGGGAAGCGCTCGCGGAACCGGAGAAACATCCGCGCGAGCAGGACTTCTTCGCCGGCGTGCGTGCTGCCGGCGACGAGGAGCTGCGCGTCGTTCGGCACCCCGAGCTGGCGTAGGAGCGCGGGCACGTGGAGCGTCGCGCCACCGGTGGGTGTGGCGGCGTCGAACTTCGCGTTGCCGGTGACGTGGATGGCGTCGGCCCGGCAGCCGAGTGAGCGGAGGCGGGCGGCATCGGCGTCGTTTTGCGCGCCGACGGCGGTGAAGTTGCCGAAGAGTTCGCGGAAGAGGAACGCGCCGCGCTGGTACCCACGGAAGGACTTGTCCGAGACGCGGGCGTTGGCGAGGAAGGTGGGCAGGCCGCGCGCATGCACTTGCCAGAGGAAGTTCGGCCAGAACTCTGCCTCGACGAGCACGACGGCGGCGGGGCGAATCGCGTCGAGCGCACGGCGCACGGACCACGGGAAGTCCACGGGGTAGTAAAGGCGTTGCACGTCGGCGGGGAGTTTCTTCTCCAGCTCGCCCATGCCGGTGGAGGTGGTCGTGGATACGACGAATTTCCAACCCGCCAGCCGTGGGCGCAGGGCGGTGATGAGCTGGAGGCTGACGTTCACCTCGCCGACGCTGACGGCGTGGAGCCAGAGCACTTTCGCGCCGGTGAGCGGCTGGAGTTTGCCTGTCTCGATGCGGCCAAAGCGTTCGCCGAAGCCGCACTGCCAGCCGCCGCGCCGCCACATTTTCCAAAAGTAGTAGGGCGCGCTCAACAGGAAGAAGAGCGGGAAGAGCAGGTTGTAGAGGAGCCGCACGAGCCGCAGGTTGGAACAAAACCCGGCGGCGTTACCAAACTTAAAAGCGGACGCCTAACGAGTCGGCACGGCTGGCGGAAACTTGTCTTGAGGAAAACGGCTCCGATGCTAGCCTCTCGGCCAAGAACTCCTCTGGAATGAGCGACGGCAAAAAATCACTAAAGATGGTGGCGTGCGGAAGGTGTGCCGCGAAGAATTTCATTCCTAGCGACCTGCCGCCCTTCGAGACCCAGCCGTGCAACAAGTGCGGTGGTCCGGTGATGATCACCGTGAAGCTGCGGCAGTTCGAGCTGCGCGGCGTCATCGCCTCCGGCGGCATGGGCACGGTCTTCCGCTCTTACGACTTGAACCTCAACCGCCAGGTCGCGGTGAAGTTGATGAAGCCGGAGATCGCGGTGGACCCGATCCAAGTCGAGGCCTTCAAGCGGGAGGCGCGCGCCTGCGCCGGGCTGAACCACTCGAACATCATTCACATCTACGCATTCGATGAGGTCGAGGGGCAGAAGTATCTCGTGATGGAACTGGCCGACAACGGGACATTCGACGGACGCATCGAGTCGCAGGGCCGGGTGGACGAGCTGCTCGTGCTGGATGTGGGCATCAAGATCGCCTCCGCGCTGGACTGTGCGAGCCGCCACGGCCTGCTGCACCTTGACATCAAGCCGGGCAACATCCTTTTCAACAACGACGAGCCCCCGGAGCCCAAGCTCGTGGACTTCGGCCTCGCGCAAAGCTCGGACGCCGGGCGCGATCCGGACGCGGGCGTCTTCGGCACGCCTTACTACATCGCGCCGGAGCGTATCTCGCTGCACACGGAGGATTTCCGTTCCGACATGTATTCGCTGGCGGGCACGCTCTACCACGCGTTGACCGGGCACGTGCCGTTCGAGGCCCCGACGGTGAACGATGTCGCGCTTGCGCATGTGGAGCAGCCGCTCAGGCCTCCCATCGAGGAGCTGCCGGACATTCAAGAGAAGACCAACGAGGCCATCTGTTGCGCGATGGCGAAGAACCCGGACGACCGCTACCAGAGCTACGACCAGTTCATCATGGAACTTACGGCGGCGCGCAGCCACCTGCTCATCCAGAAATACGCCAGCTCGGAGTAGGGCCACGGAGGGGTTTGCCACAAAGGGGCACACAAAGCGCAAAAGGGGGAAGAACCCTCCGCGCCCATACCGCTTGAGAACTGGCTCGCCCTTTCGTGCCTGCTGTGACGTTTTGTGGCAGAAACTCTTGCGGTTCCTCGCGGTTCACTTCTCGACGGGCTTGCCGGCGGTCTTCCAGCCGTTGAAGCCGGGCGCGAGGTCCACCACGGACTTGAAGCCGAGTTGCTTCATCTGCCCCGCCGCGTTCGCGCTGCGGCTGCCGGCGGCGCAGTGGACGAGGTAGGTCTTCGCCTTGTCCAGCGCGGCCACTTGTTTCTCAAAGCCTGAATCCAGCACGTCGAGGTTCACCGCGCCGGGAAGGTGACCGGCCTTGAACTCGTCCGCCGTCCGCACGTCGAGCACCGTGAACTGCTTCGTCAGCCAAAGCTGCTCGAACTCGGCCACGCCCACGCGGCGGGAGCCGATTGGGGCAATCGCCGGGGAAACGCCCGCCTTCGCCACCGGCTGGGCGAGCGCCCACTGCACGGCGTTCATCAGTAAGCGGTTGAACGACTCGATTTCAAAATCCTTCGGGTGCCCGAGCGAGGTGTAGAAGACCGGCGTGCCTTTGAAGTTGTGCGTCCACGCGACGGGTTCAGCGGGCTTGCCTTCGACGGAACCCATCAGCAACACCTTGGCGTCCGCAGCGAGCGGCGTGTTCCGGTAGAGCGAGCCGGGCGAGGGGAACTCCTTCGCCACACCCGCCAGCAGCGCGTTGCCCGCCGCCTCGGGGACGACATGGACCGTGGTCGCGAGCTTGTTGTTGTGATGATTCTGGTAATTGCCGCCGAGCACCTCGCGGTCCCACTCCTTCCAGTTCTCGAATGCGTGGCTCGCCGTGCGCAGGCCGATGATGGGCCGGCCGGCCGCAGCGTAGCGCTTGAAGTGCGCGAGCTGCTCCTCCGGCAACGTCATGCGCCGGATGTAGAGGATGGCGAGGTCGGCGGAGGCGAGCGCTTCCAAGCCGGGGATGTCGTGGACGTTTGTGCCCGGCTTGCGTTGGAGGTAGATGCACTTCGCGCCGAGCTTGGCTTCGAGTCGCGACTTGAGGAGTGGCAGCGTCTCGGCGGACTGATACTCGAACTCGCCGCTGATGAGCACGATGGTGGGCGGCTTGGCGGGCGCGGCAGCGTGGGCACCGAGGCACAGCAGACCCAGCAACGACAGGCGGAGGACAGAGCGGCAGGCAGCATTCATGGTGGTGATTTGATAGGCGCGAGGCGGCGGACTGTCGAGCGGCAAGCGACACGAGGAGCCGGATGAAGCTTAGCTGGAACGATGCAGTTGAAAGCAGCGCTCCCTGTAACGCACAGATGTAAAGAGCGCGGAGAAGCCCAGCGTTTGGCAACGTCAGTCGTATCCACCGTTCAGTGGTCTTCGCCGGTGGCTCCTCCGTGCCTCTTTGAGTCCCCCCGCGCGTTCGAGCGAAACACTCCAATCCCAACTGCATCGTTCCGGCTTACACAACATCAATGCGGTCACGCCAGCCCCGTGGAGGAACTTTTGAAAGCACCACAGCCTCAAATCGGTGCCGCCGCCGGACTCAGGGGGGGAATCAGAAGTGGTGCGTCGTCGGGCACGCGAGCTTCTCGAAGCGCACTGCGGGAATAGTCCCCGCGAGGAGCGCGGTCGCTCTCGCAGTGGCACGATCGCTCCGCCCGCCCGGACAAGCTGCCCCGCTACGATGCCGCATTGATCGCCGACCGCTCACGGCAGCGTGCCGAGGAGCGACAAGTCGAGCCGTAGCTGAGCATCATTCGCCAGCACCGGAGTCGGTGAGGGTGGTGTCGGCGCGTCTTAAGGGTGGGCCAAAAATGCTCGATCGGGTTGAGGTCGGGGGAATAGGCGGGCAGGGACAACAGCCGAGAGCCTGCGTCCTCCACCATTCTCAAGGTGCTTGGGGCGTGATGGAAGCTGGCGTTGTCCAACACGATCACGCTGCCTAGGGGGCGATACGGGGAGCAGCACTTGCGCGAAATAAATCTCAACGACCGCTGTGGTGCAACTGCCCTGAAAGGCCAGCGGCGTGACCAGCTTGCCCTGTCGGAACGCCCCAGTGAGGCGGTGCGTTCCCGGCGTTTGCCCGCCACGGCTTCGTAGATTCGATCGCCTCGCAGCGCGCGGCCAAACTCACGATACAACGGTGATCCACGCCGCACTCGTCGAGGTAATCGACGGGCTGGCCGCTGAGCTTTTCGAGTTCGCGCTGGAAGAGCCCCCCGCTGCACTTCGCTGCGCCCGCGATATTTGGTGAGTGTTTTTAGCGTCAAGCCCAGTTGGCCCAGCCGCACCCGGACGGCGTAATGGGTGACGTTGAAGCTGGCGGCGAGTTCTTGGAGCGTGGCATCGGGATGCGCCTTAACGTGCGCTTGAAGTTTCTGGGGAACGAGCGTGCACCACTTCCCCTAGCTCGTTTTGGGGCGAGCGTGCCGGCCTTGGCGGTGGCCAGATTGCGATAAACCGCGCGCCGACCCGCAGCAAAGCGGCGGGCCGCATCGACCTTGGAGCCGCCGATCTAACGAAACTTCACCACCCGTTCTCGAAAATCCAACGCATAGGATTTCATGACCCAAAGCCGATCACATTAGGTGCCAATGTCTATGTTAATTGCTAGACTTACGCCGGAAGAACGTGTCCATCAGCGAACCCTTCTCCGTGCGGATGAGCATCCCCGGTTGCACGTTGTTGCGCTGGAACCAGCCTTGCCGCATCTCCAGCACGAACTGCACGCGGTCGCTGTTCGAGGGCAGTGGCGTCTCGTTGCGCGGCTGCGCGGCGTGGACTTCGAGTAACGTGCCGTCCGTGGCCAGGTAGGCGATGTCCAGCGGCACGAGCGTGTTCCGCATCCAGAAAGCGCGCCGCCCCGGCTCGTCGAAGATGAACACCATCCCCTCCAGCTCCGCCATGTTCGTGCGCCACATCATCCCGACCTGATGCTCCACGGGCGTGCGCGCAATCTCCGCGACCACCTCATGCGCGCCGAGCCAGAGCTTGAGCGTGGGCAGCTTCGGCTGCGGCCGACCGGACTCGGTCGGGTCGGCGGAGACGCCGGGCTTGGCGGAAGGAGCCGGCTTCGGACACGCCACCAACAACGCGCAACAGCAGAGGAGGAGCAGGATGAAAATTCGCTTCATGCGCCGCGAGCGTGGCAGACGGAGGCGGAATTTCAAACGTTCGAAACGTGCGTGCCTTGCCGCCGCCGTCCCTGACGCTGCATTACCCGACAGCGGTCAAACCAGCCCGACGCCCATGCCCACCGCGAGCAGCCCCAGCAGCACCGCGACCGTTACCTGCACTTTGCGCAACGTCACCTTCGCCACCAGCTTCGCGCCGAGGTAGGAGCCGAGGAAGGCGGCGACGCTCGCCGCCCCGACCAGCGCCCACGCGTGCGGGTCCAGCCACACAAACAACCCGCGGTAGAAGCCCGCGCCATAGACCCCGAGCCGCACCGTGTCCACGATGACCGCCCCGACCACGCCAGTCGCGATGAAAGCTTCCTTCGACAAGCCGGCGCGGAGCAGGAACGCCGAGCGCAACGCGCCTTGGTGCCCGGACAGCCCGCCGAAGAAGCCGGAGAGCACGCCGCCCCACGGCAGCCACTTCGCGTCGAACGCCACCTTGGACCAGCGCGGGTGCAGCTCATACACCGCGAAGCCGATGATGACGGCCGCCATCGCGAGCTTGAGCACGGTGACCTGGCAAATGCGCTCGCCCAGTCGGTATTCCACCAGCACCGGCAGCACGGAGGCCGCTTGCAACAGCGCTGCTCCCACGAGTGCCGCGAGCGCGGCCGGGATGCCGAAGCGTGCGGCCACCCGCCAGTCCGCGTCCTGGCCGACGAGCGCGAGTTTGAAAAGGTTGTTCGCCAAGTGCACCACCGCCGTCGCCGCCACTGCCACCGGCAGCGGGAAGAAGACGGCGAACCCCGGCATGAGCAACGTCCCCAGCCCAAAGCCGGAGAACAGCGTGAGCGCGGCGGCGAGCAGCGCGGTGAGGCTAACGATGACCCAGTCCATGTCGCCGCAGAGCATTCCGGCGCGCAGCTTGGCTGCCAAACGAATTTACGGTGACGGTGCGCTCAACCGCCCATCACAGGCTCCACTGCCACGTCGTGTAAATGATGTGGCTCACGGCCCAGTCGGGGCGGGCGCGCACGGTGTCCCACATGTAGTAAATCCGCAGCGAGAGGTGATCGCTGAAACGCCAACCGGTGCCGGCGGGCACGAGACGCCATTCCCGGGAGCCGGTGGATTTGAGGTCGTGTAGATATTCGGCTTGCACGAAGAGTTCGGTCAGCGGGCCGCAGTCCTTCACCGCGAGCGACGGCTCCCAGCGCATCCGGAAGCGCCAGTCATCCGGGGCGTTGTCCTTCCAGCGACGCTCCATGCGGATGCGGCCATTGAGCCGCGCGGACTCGCCGAGTGCGAAGCGCGGAAGGGCTTCCAATTCGATACGATGCTCGTCCAGCGCAAGCTCCGCGTGGGTGGATGGATTCAACTCCAGTCGCTCGACGAAGGTGTAATTCACGCCCAACCAAAGCTTGTCCCACGGCTTCACGGTGAAGCGTTCGGCCTGAATCCAACGACTGAAGTGCGGCTCGCTGTCAGTGACTTGCAGCTCCGAGTAGGTCTGGAAGCGAAAGACGGGCGAGTCCCACCAGTTCACGACGAGAGCGGGCCGCGCAAGCATGTCCTCCGCACGAACGGAGCCGAGGCCCAGCCACAACAGTAGGGTTGTAGCGAGCATCGAAGTGGCGGTTAAACGGCCCAGCACGGCGCGGGAGAGTGCCGAAGTCTTGACCCAGCGAAAGGATTTTCCATGGTCTCGCTTGTAACCCCTCCCCTCCGCCGACAGTCTTCCCGCCCGCATGAATCTGGTCCGCCTCGCCCTTCGCCGTCCCCTCACGGTCGTCGTGGCGGTTATCGCCGTCGCGCTGGGCGCGTGGATTGCCCTCCAGCGCATGACGCGCGATGTCTTCCCGCCGCTGGGCATCCCGACCATTTACGTCGCGCAGCCTTACGGCGGCATGGACCCGGCGCAGATGGAGGGCTTCCTCACTTACTACTACGAATACCACTTCCTCTACATCACCGGCATCGAGCACGTGGAGTCGAAGTCCATCCAGGGCGCGAGCTTGATGAAGCTCCAGTTCCACCCCGGCACGGACATGAGCGCCGCGCTCTCCGAGGTGGTCGCCTACGTGAACCGCTCGCGCGCCTTCATGCCGCCGGGCACGCCGGGGCCGTTCATCACGCGCTTCGACGCGGGCTCGGTGCCCGTCGGCTACCTCGTCTTCTCCACCACCAATGCCAACCGCACCGTCGGCGAGATGCAGACCGCCGCGCTGAATCAAGTGCGCCCGCTCTTCGCGCCGTTGCCGGGCGTGTCTGCGCCGCCGCCCTTCGGTGGGGCCGCGCACACGATTCTCATCAATGTGAAGCCCGACCGCCTCCGCAGCTACGGCATCTCCGCCGACGAGGTCGTGCAAGCCATCTCCGCCGCGAATGTCCTCAGCCCCTCCGGCAACCTGCCGCTGGGCGACAAGTATCCCTTCGTCCCCATCAACGCGGTCGTGAAAAACCCGCAGGACCTCGCCGCCGTGCCCGTGCGGCTCGGCACCGGCTCGAACGGCAGCGCGGTTTTCGTGCGCGACCTCGCCGAGGTCGTGGACGGCTCGGACACCGTGACCAGCTACGCGCTCGTGAACGGCAAGCGCACGGTCTATATGCCCGTCACCAAGCGCGCCGACGCCAGCACGCTCTCGGTGGTCGAGCTGGTGAAGGCGAACCTTCCCAAGTTCAAGCAAGTGCTCCCGCCGGACATGGACGTGACCTACGAGATGGACCAATCGCCGGTCGTCGTCGGGGCCATCCGCAACCTCGTGAAGGAAGGCGTGCTCGGCGCGGCGCTGACGGGCTTGATGGTGCTGCTCTTCCTGCGCGACTGGCGCAGCGCGTTCATCGTCGTCATCAACATTCCTATCGCACTGCTGGCCGGGACGTTTGCGCTGTGGGTGAGCGGACAGAACATCCACCTGATGACGCTCGGCGGCTTGGCCTTGGCCGTCGGCATCCTCGTGGATGAAGCGACGGTGGCCATCGAGAACATCCACGCGCACCTCGCTCGTAGGAGACGACGTGAGGAGTCTCTAACTGAATGCGGAATACGGAATGCGGAATGTGGAATGGGAAGTCAGAGACTCCTCACGTCGTCAACTACGCCGCCGCTCGCTCGCGCCGTGCTCGACGCCACCGTCGAGACCGCCGGCCCGCGCTTCCTCGCGATGCTCTGCGTGCTCGCCGTCTTTATGCCCGCGTTCTTCATGCAAGGCGCGGCCAAGGCGCTCTTCACGCCGCTCGCGCTGGCCGTGGGCTTCACGATGGTCGCGAGCTTCGTGCTGTCGAGCACGCTGGTGCCGGTGTTGAGCGTGTGGCTGCTGCGCGGGCACGAACAACCAACTCCCCTGACCCCGGCCCTCTCCCAGTCGGAACGGGAGAGGGGTTTCACGGGCTTGCAATCAGGCTACGCGCAATTCGCAGGCAACCTTCTCCGCGCCCGCTGGCTCGTGCTCCTCGTTTACCTCGCCCTCGCCGCCGCTGCGTTTGTCCTCATCGCCCCGCGCCTCGGCACCGAGATTTTCCCGAAGGTGGACGCCAGCCAACTCCAGCTCCGCCTCCGCGCCGCGCCCGGCACGCAGCTGCAAGCCACCGAAGCCATCGCCCTGCGCCTCCTCGACCTCATCAAGCGCGAGGCCGGCCCCGACAACGTCGCCATGACCATCGGGCTCGTCGGCGTCCACGCGCAGACCTATCCCATCAACCTGATTTACCAGTGGAACGCCGGCACGCAGGAAGGTGTTCTGCAAGTGCAGTTCAAGCGCGGCTCCGTCCGCGTCGAGCCGCTGAAGGAAAAGCTCCGCGCCGTGTTCCAGGCCGAGCTGCCCGGGGTGGAAGTCAGCTTCGAGCCGAGCGACATCGTCGAGCGCGTGATGAGCTTCGGCGCGCCCACGCCCATCGAGATTGCCGTGCAAGGCCAGAGCCTCGCCGTCAGCAAGGAATTCGCCGACAAGCTCCGCGAGCGCCTCGCGAAGATTCCCGCGCTGCGCGACCTGCAATTCGCCCAAGTTCTCGACTACCCCACGCTCGACGTGAACATCAACCGCGAGCGCGCCGGCTTGCTCGGTGTGAAGATGAGCGACGCCACCAAGTCCCTCGTCGCCACCACCGCGAGCAGCCGCTTCACCGTGCCGAACTACTGGGCCGACCCGAAATCCGGCATCGCCTTCGCCGTGCAAGTGCAGGTGCCGCAAGGCCGCGTGACCACCGTCGAGGAGTTCAAGAACACACCCATCACCACCGCTAGTGGCGGCAAGACCACGCTCCTGCGCAACATCGCCAGCGTCAGCGAAGGCACCGCACCGCAGACCTACGAGCGCTATAACCTCGCCCGCGTCGTCTCGCTCACCGCGAACATCCACGGGTCCGACCTTGGCACCGTCGCGAAGGAAATCCGCCGCGCGCTCGCCGAAGTCGGCGCGCCGCCCGCAGCGACCACCACCGCCGTGCGCGGGCAGATCCCGCCGATGGAGGAAATGTTCTCCGGCCTGCGCTCCGGCCTGCTGCTCGCCGTCGTCGTCATCTTCCTGCTGCTCGCGGCGAACTTTCAGTCCGTGCGCCTCGCGGTCGTCGTCATCTCCACCGTGCCCGCCGTGCTCGCGGGCGTGGCGCTCACGCTCTGGTTCACCGGCACGACGCTGAACCTCCAAAGCTTTATGGGCACCATCATGGCCGTGGGTGTGGCGGTGGCGAACGCCATCCTCCTCGTGACCTTCGCCGAGCGCGCCCGCGTGGGCAGGGCGGGCTGTCCCCAGCCCGCCGCCGCCGCGTCCGCACCCGGACGGCGCGCTGGGGACAGCGCGCCCTACCAGTCCTTGGCATCCGATGCCGCCCTCACCGGCGCGACCTACCGTCTCCGCCCCATCTTGATGACCAGCTTCGCCATGATGGCCGGCATGCTCCCGCTCGCCCTCGGCCTCGGCGACGGCGGTGACCAAACCGCCCCGCTGGGCCGCGCCGTCATCGGCGGTCTCGCCGCCGCGACGCTCGCCACGCTCTTCATCCTCCCCTCCGTCTTCGCCGTGGTGATGGCCGACAAGCACACCCGTTCCGCCAGCCTCGACCCAGATGACGCGGACAGCCCGCAGTTCAGCACCGCCAAATGAATCTCGCTATGAAACCCAACCGTTGGAGCGCGGACGCCCACGTCCGCAAGACCTCACTTCACGTGGACGTAGGCGTCCGCGCTCCAGCCGCGCTGGCTCTCGCGCTGGTTCTGCTCGCCACGCCCCTCCTCGCCGCCGACGCCCCTGCTGTTCGTGTCGCCACCCCCACACGCGGCGACATCCACCGCTTCGTCACGCAGCCCGGCACCATCCGCCCGCTCCAGCAGGTGACGCTTTACGCGCGCTTGCCCGGCTACGTGAAGAGCATCGCCGTGGACAAGGGCGATGCGGTCAAGGCTGGCGCGATTCTCGCTGACCTCGACGCACCGGAGCTGATACTCGACCGCGCCCGCGCCCGCGGCGAACTCGCCAAGGCCCAGGCCGATGTCGCCCGCGCCGGAGCCGAACTTGCCAAAGCCAAAGCCGACATCGCCCGCACGCAGGCCGAAATCGCGCTGGCCAAGGCCGGCGCGCACAAGGCCGAGGCCGACTTGCACGCGGCCAAAGCTGTCGCCGCTCGCGCACAAGCCGAACTTCCAAAAGCACAGGCCGAGTTGAACGTCGCGAAGCTGGACTTCGAGCGGTTCGTGGAAGGCCGCCGCAAAGCTCCCGACCTCGTCGTGCCCGCTCAGGTGGACGCTGCCAAGGCGCGGCTCGAAACCGCGACTGCCCAAATCGGTGTGTTGCGTGCCACTGCGGAAGCCGCCGCCGCCGAGGCTGAGGCCGCCAACGCGCGCCGCGCTGGCACTGAGGCCAGTATCCAAGCCGCCAACGCCCAAGCCGAAGCCGCGAAGGCCAGCCACGAGGCCGCGCGCGCCGTGGTCGCTGCGTTTGAGGCCAGCGTGGAAGTCGCACAGGCCGTGATGCAGCGCACCGAAACTCTCGCCCAATTCACCCGGCTCACCGCGCCGTTCAGCGGCGTCATCACCGCGCGCTTCGTGGATGTCGGCGCGTTCATCCCCGCCGCCACGAGTGGTAACGCCGCGCAAAACGCCGCGCTCGTCACGCTCATGGACTTCGACACCGTCCGCGTGCAGGTGCCGATGACTGAGCTGGAAGCCGCGCTCGTCGCGAAGGGCCAACCGGTGAAGGTCGCGCTCGACGGACTGCCTGGGAAAGTCTTCGAGGGCACGGTCACACGCTTCGCCGGCGCGCTGGACGAGACGACGCGCACGATGCTCGTCGAGGCTGAACTGTCCAACCCCAGCCACGCGTTGCGCCCCGGCATGTATGCCACCGTGCGCGTGGGCGTGGAGCAGCACACGAACGTCATGCTCGTCCCAAGCGAGGCGCTGGTGATGGAGAAGACCGCCGCGTTCCTCTTCCTCGTCACCGACGGCAAAGCGAAGAAGACGCCGGTGAAAATTGGCTTCAACGACGGCGCGAAGGTGGAAGTCACCTCCGGCCTCGCGGAGACCGCGAAGGTGATTCTCGTTGGGAAACTGGCGCTAGCCGACGGGCAGGCCGTGAACGCAACGGAGGCGAAATGAAGCAGACAGCTAACAGCGGTCAGCGGTCAGCAGCCACTTCATGGCAGAGTGGTTTTGAACTCGCAGTGGCTGGTGCTTGTTCGCGCCGTTCTCCCTCACCCCGGCCCTCTCCCGCTGGGAGAGGGAGAACGTCAGCCAGCGCTCGAAGCGCTTTGGCGTTCCTGTCGGCCGGACGCGGAATGCGTTTCTCCCTCTCCCAGCGGGAGAGGGCCGGGGTGAGGGGGAAGGGGCCGGACGTGCAACCAACGCATCCCCTCGTCCGCACCGCATGTGCGTGCTTCACCCTCCTTTGCTCTGCCGTCCTCTCCTTCGCCTCGACGAACTCATCCACGCCCCAGCCCATCGACCTCCCCACCGCGCTGAAGCTCGCTGGCGCGCAAAACCTCGATGTCCAGCTCGCCCGCGAGCGATTGCGCGAGGCGCAGGCCAATCACGACGCGGCGCTCTACAACTTCTTCCCGTGGCTCAGTCCCGGCGTCGCCTTCAAGCGGCACGACGGTCGCCTCCAAGACGTAGGCGGCACCGTCCTCGACACCACCAAGCAGAACTACACCGTCGGCCTCAACGTCGAGGCGCGGGTGGAACTCGGCGAGACATGGTTCAAAGCCCTCGCCGCGAAACAGCTTACCCACGCCGCCGACCACGCCGTCGAGGCGCAACGGCAGGAGAGCGTCTTCCTCGCCGCGCTCGGTTACTTCGACCTCATGAAGGCCCGTGCCACCGCCGCCGTCGCAGCCGACGCGGCGCGCATCGCGGGCGATTACGCCGACCAGCTCCAACGCGGCGTCGAGCTGGGCCTCACCTTCAAGGGCGACGCCCTCCGCGCGCGCGGCCAGGCCGAGCGCAACCAACTCGCCGTTCAACAAGCCACGGAGCTGCAGCGCATCGCCGCCGCCCGCCTTGCGCAAGTCCTCCGCCTCGACCCTGCCGTGGACCTCCTCCCCGCTGACAACGAACTCCTCCCGCTCACGTTGACCGCCACCAACGCCGCCCTCGACTCGCTCGTCGCGCAGGCACTATCCACGCGCCCTGAGCTGAAACAAGGCGAGGCACTCACCGCCGCCGCGAAGCAGACACGCGACGCCGCCACCGTCGGCCCGCTCATCCCCAGCCTCGGCGCACAGGCCTTCCTCGGTGGCCTCGGCGGCGGACGCGGCAGCAGCACCGGCAGCTTCGGCGACACCGAGAGCGTCGCGCTCACGCTCGGCTGGAGACTCGGCCCCGGCGGCATTTTCGATTCTGCCCGTGAGAAGTCCGCCACCGCCCGCTTCGCCGCGACCTCGCTCGCCACCGACAAGGCGAAGGACGAAGTCATCCGCCAAGTCGTAGAGGCCCACACCCGCGTCCACTCCCTCACCGCCCAGCTCGCCACCCTCAAGCGCGCCTTGGCCACCGCAGAAGAAGCCTTCCGCCTCACCCGCGAGCGCAAGGAACGCGGCTTCGGCGTGGTGCTGGAAAACATCTTCGCCGAGCAGGAGTTCACCCGCGCCCGCAGCGATTACGTCGCGGCCATCGCCGAGTTCAACAAGGCGCAAACAACCCTTCAACGGGTCGTGGGCCAGTAGCGGAAAAGGGCCCCCTGCTTGGCCTTGTCTCGGTGGCCACTGACCAGCGCGCGGACGGGTCGGTAGCCGCGCTCCACTGCAGCGTCAGAGTGCGCTACACAAACGGAGGCCGCTTATCTTCCGATGAACTTGGTAGGGCCGATCTGCTGATCGGCCTTCGTGCCCCGCCGCCAGCCGCGGCCCGCGGCCCCACCGGGTTCTTGGGCTGTAACCGCGGGCCGCAGTGCTCGTGGATGCTCCCCCCTGGAGCGCGTGTTTGTAACCCGCAGCGGCTCTCGCCTGCCAATGACGCTCGGCTTGACTAGCGTGATCGTAGGTCGGCCATGCCTGCGGTCACAGCCCCGCGCTCCGATGGCATTCGCTGGCAGCGTCAAGGCGCGACGATCCAAACGGCTCCCCCTAAACGGAGCTTGTGAAGGACAGAGTATTATGGCTTTTTTATCACCAACATCGCATGAAGACCAAGCCCTCAACTCAACGTGGATTTTCGCTCCTGGAGATTTTAACCGTGGTCGGAATCATCGGCATGATCTGTGCCCTCGCCCTTCCCAACTTGTTCAAGTCGCGCAACACCGCGCAACGGAACACCTGTATCGGCAACCTCAAGCAGATTGACAGCGCGATGCAGCAATGGGCGGTCACCAGCAGCAAGTCGGCGACGGACACTTACTCCCTGTTGGATGGCAGCTTGGACGGCTACATAAAAACTTCGCGCCTCCCCGAATGCCCCGGCGGCGGGTTCTACACGGCTGGCTCCAACGTCTCGGTTTCTCCGAGTTGCAGTCTGGCGAGCATTGGACACACGCTGTGAGGAAGTCGGAAGCGGTGGCATAGCCGCAGCTTGCGGTTTCACCCGCGTCCCCGCTGCCGCGCCGCTTCGTAAAGGAAAACCGCCGCCGCACTTGCCACGTTGAGGGAGTCCACGCCATTCGCCATCGGCACCAACACCGCCTCGTCGCAAGCCGCCAGCACCTCCTGGGAAAGGCCGTGACCTTCGCTGCCGAAGACGAGACAGCAATCCCCCCGCAATTCCGCCTGCGCCAACGTGCGCCGGTCCGTGTGCGGATGCGCCGCCACGCAGCGCACCCCCGCCAACCGCAGGTCACGCAGCCCCGCCGCCAGCGAGACCGGCTCCACCACGGGAAGGTGGTAGAGCGTTCCCATCGAGGCACGCACCGCGCGCCGGAGCCAAGGGCTGCTGCACGACTCGCTCACCAGCAACGCTTGCACCCCGAAGGCCGCGCAATTGCGCACAAGGCTGCCGAGATTCTCCGCATTGCCCACGCCGTCCACGGCGGCGAAGAAGCGTGGCGGCGGGCTACGCTGCAACACCTCGGCCAGTGTGGGCGTGGGCGGAATGCGCCCGAGCGCCAGCAGACCTTGATACATCGGGTAGCCCACGAGCTGCTCCAGAGCCGCCTTCGGTGCCACAAAGGCTTGGATGTCCGGCTCGGATCGACGGGCCAGCAGGGGTTGCAGCGGCTCCAGCCATTTGTCCTCCAGCAGCAACGACACCACGCCCAGCTCGCTCGCCAGCAGGAGCCGCACAACCTTCTCGCCCTCCGCCACAAAGATGCGCTGCTGCCGATGCTCCTCCTGCCGCCGCATGGTGAGGTAGGGCTGAAGCGCCGGGTGGTCCAGCGTCGCAATGGAGTGAAAGTGGACCATGCCCTCAGAACGGGTGAACAACTCCCATTCCTGTCAGTTGGTCCAGCGTGGCTTCAGTCATGGTGCGCAGGAGTCCAACCGTTTCGGAGCCGTGCGCCAAGCCTCGAATGACCTGGGAATAGCTCGCGGGGGCCGCCCCGTGTGGGCGGACGCCGGGCTGGCGCGCGAAGCACGCGGAGCTTGGCGCAGAAAGCCAAAGCGAGCAGGTGCCCGGCTCCAGCGCGTCGCCAGCCCGGCAATGTGCTGGCGGGCGAGCGATCGGAACTATCCCCTGATTTGCCCGATGAAGATTGAACCAAATCGGTATCAAGGTTCAGTGTTCACCAACACGATGTGCATTGCGGCGAATGATTACTGAAGACTGAATCCGGCTTCCCTCCCCCGTGCCTTATTTCCTCAAACGCGCGCTCTTCCTGTTCCCGCTGCTGCTGCTCATCAGCTTGCTGGCGTTCGCGCTGCTGAAGCTCGCGCCGGGCGGGCCGTTCGACAAGGAGCGCGCGCCGGCGACGGCGGAAATCAAGCGGGCCATCGAGGCGAAGTATCATCTCGACGAGCCGTGGTGGCAGCAATACCTGCGCTACATTGGCGGCGTGATGCACGGGGACTTCGGGCCGTCGTTCAAGTATCGCAACCACACGGTGACGGACATCATTGCGCAGGGCTTGCCGGTGTCGGTGGCGTTGGGCGGGATGGCGTTCGCGTTGTCACTGGGCGTGGGGATACCGCTGGGCTTCTGGTCGGCGGCGCGGCGTGGGCAGTGGGGGGATTATCTGGGGAGCTTCCTGGCGATTCTCGCGGTGTGTGTGCCGGCGCTGGTGGTGGGGCCGTTGCTGGTCATGGGGCTGGCGATTCACTGGCGGCTGTTGCCGGTGGCGCTGTGGACTTCGCCGGCGCACGTCATCTTGCCGACCCTGACGCTGGGGCTTTACTTCTCCGGTCGTGTCGCGCGACTGATGCGTGAGGGGATGCTCGCGACCTTGCATGAGCAGTTCATTACCACCGCGCGGGCGAAAGGGCTGGATGACACGACGGTGCTGCTCAAGCACGCGTTGCGCATCGCGATTCTGCCGGTGGTATCTTACGCGGGGCCGCTGTTGGCGGATTTGCTCACGGGGTCGTTCATTGTGGAGAACTTGTTTCAAATTCCCGGCGTCGGGGTGTTCATGGTGAACAGCTCGTTGAACCGCGATTACCCCATGGTCATCGGCCTGGTGCTGCTCTACGCGACACTGCTGCTCGGGCTGAACCTGCTCGTGGACGTTGGCTACAGCTACTTGGACCGGAGGGTGAAATATGAGTGAGGCGGGAGCGGTCAGCGGTCAGCGGTCAGCGGTCAGCGAGTCGCTCAGTCCGAACCAGCGGGCTTGGCGGCGGTTTCGGCAGAACCGGTGGGCGTCGGCGTGCGGTGGGTTTCTGGCGGTGTTGCTCGGGGTGATTTTACTGTGGCCGGGGTTGTCGTCGGAGCGGGTGGCGAAGGTGATGCCGGGGTTTCTTTCCGCTGGTTTGCACACTCCGAATGAACACTCCGGCGAACTCTTCGCGCCGCCGAGTTCGCAGCACTGGTTCGGCACGGACATCCATGGACGCGACATTTTTAGCCGGGTGATTTACGGCGCGCGGGTGTCGCTGCTGGTCGGGGCGGTAGGAGCGTGCGTGAGTTTGGTCATCGGCGTGTTGTGGGGCGCGGCGGCTGGGTATCTCGGCGGACGGTGGGATAGCTGGCTGATGCGGGTGGTGGATGTGCTCTATTCGCTGCCGAGCATCATCTTCGTCATCGTGCTCATCACGACGCTGCATGGCGCGCTGGACAAGTTGCAGTCCGCCGGAAAGCTCACGGTGGCGATGCGCGACACGGCGAAGTTCGTCGGCCTGTTCGTCGGACTGGGCGCGGTGTCGTGGCTGACGATGGCGCGTATCGTGCGTGGGCAGGTGCTGACGTTGCGCACGCGGCAGTTCGTGGATGCGAGCCGGGCGCTGGGGGCGACACACACGCAAATTCTCTTCCGCCACATCCTGCCGAACATCACCGGCATCATTATCGTGTATCTGATGTTGCTGGTGCCGGCCATCGTGCTCTACGAGTCGTTTCTGAGTTACTTGGGCCTCGGCATCCAGCCGCCGCAGGCGAGCCTCGGGTCGCTCATCGCGGATGGGGCGGCGCAGATTAATCCCATCCGTATCTACTGGTGGCTGTTGGTCTTCCCGTGCTCGGTGCTGGTCAGCACGCTGCTGGCTCTGAACTTCTTTGGGGATGGCTTACGCGATGCCTTCGACCCGCGCGGGGACCGGTGAAACAAACTGGGCTCACGCAAAGGGCGCGAAGGAAGGCATGGGGAAAGACAGCCGTTGTCCCGCTCCTGTTCCCAAATTGAGTCCGCCGCTCACGTAGCGGCCGTAGACAAAGGTCATGCTTCTTTGCTCCCGTCGCGTCCTTTGCGTGAGGCAGAGTGGCTCCTAGCCCGCCCCGGCGAATTCGTCTTCCGTGATGAGGTCGATGCCCATGAGCACGTAGTCGTGGGTGGTGGCTTGCATGTCCTTCACATAGGCGGACAGGCGGGTGAGTTCGCTGAAGCCGAGGAGACCGAAGACCTTCATCGCGCCTTCTTGGGTGCTGATGAATTCAGCTTCCAGCTTCTCCAAGCTGCACGCGCGGGCGATTTCCACCGTCTCGCCGACCAAGGCTTTGGCCAGACCGCGACCACGAAACTTGGGATGCACATGGACACTGACGCGTCCGATGTGCCGTTTCCAGCCGCCGAGGGATTGGTGGAGCGTGCACACGCCAATGACGGCGTCGCCATTCCATGCGAGCAGCGGGAGGTTGCGCCCGAGGTCGAGCTCTTCGCACCAGGCGCGCACCACTTCGGGTTCCGTGACGCGGTGCTTGATGTAGAGCGTTTCCGCCGGCGGCAGGGAGGTGAAGAACTGGTGGAAGGCGAAGTGGTCGCCGGGGGCCAGCGGGCGGGCTTGGCAGGTGAGGCCATCGCGCAGGGTTAGTGGTTTTGGATATTCGTCGAGGGCGGATTCGAGTGACATAGGTTGGCTTGGGTTTTGGTCACCACTCGCGCGAGCGGCGGCTCAGGTCATTTCACCGACGATACCGCGTCCGGTAGCAAAGTGTCGTTCGTCGAGCGCGGCCGGGTCCACACTCCAGCGCGCGGCCAGCATGGGGAGGCGCTCCAGGTTTTGCAAGATGGGGTCGTTTGGTTCGTCCCAGTTTTTTTCGACTTGCTCCAGATACTCGTAGCACTTGAGGCCGAGGCCGAGTTCCGCCGGGCTGGGCGGGCCTTGATTCCAGGCGACATGGCCGACCCAGGCGTAGGCGCGGAGGACTTCGCCGCCGTCGAGCCGCGCCCAGGCGTGGTGGCCGAGGGCGCGGTTCAGGCTGAAGAATTGGACGAGGCCAAGCTTGTTGCTGAGGTCGGTGAGCAGGTGGAAGCACGCATCCACGTCATCGCCGGGGTCGGGCAGGCCGGGGCCGACGACGAGCACCCATTCGCCGATGGGCGGTGTGATGAAGAGCCGGCGGTCGCGCGCTTCGGCGAGGCCTTCGGCCCAGGTGCAGAGCGTGGGGTTAACGAGCTTGAGCGCCTTTTGCACCGCGCGCGGCTCGGTGGTGCGGATGGCCAGCCAGCGGCACGGGGAGTCAAAGATTTCCGGCCGGAACTCGATCGAGTCAGACCATCGGCGGAGCGGTCGCTGGCGCAACTCAGCCGCTGCCCAAGCCCGGCGTTCGCGTGCGTGGCGGGTTGCGAGCCAGACGAAGAACGCGCCCACGGCGAGAATAAGGAACAGGAGGAGTAGGAGGGAGACGGCGACGTAATCACCTCCCTGAACAGCACCCGAGCCTTCGCCGGTGGCGCGCATCTGGAAGAAATCCCGGAGGCTGTTCACGCGCGGCAATCTAGACCCGCGACCTGCCTGCGCAATCCGAAAAACATCAGCCCGGCCCTACGCGCTCTTCCGTGCGAACAGCTCGCGGATGATGTCTTCGATGGGCACCTCCTGGATGTCGATGTCCCGCACCGGTAGCTCGTCGAAGAGCGCTTTGCAGACCGCCACCACGCGGTCGCGCTTCACCTTGAGCTTCACCGTGCCGGGCGTGCGTTCGACCACTTCGCCATACTTCGCCAGTGACTCCGCCGAGCGCTCCGGCCCCGGCTCGCACTCGATGGTGACGAGCTTAAAATCGGCGAAGCGGTCAATCACCTCACTCAGCCGGCCATCGAAGAAGATCGTGCCGTGGTCAATGATGATGACCCGCTGGCACAGCGCCTGGATGTCCGCCATGTAATGACTCGTTAGTAGGATCGTCGTGCGGCGGGTGGCGTTGTGGTGGCGGAGGAACTCGCGGACTTTCTTCTGCGACACAACATCGAGGCCGATGGTCGGTTCGTCGAGGAACAGCACCTTGGGCTGGTGCAGCAGCGCGGCAATAAGCTCCAGCTTCATCCGCTCGCCCAACGACAGCTCGCGCACCATGACGTTGAGCTTATCTCTGACCTCCAACAGCTCGGTCATCTCGCCGACGGTCCGCTCGAACACGTTGCGATCGATGCCGTAAATCTTCGCGTTCAACTCCAGCGACTCGCGCGCGGGCAAGTCCCACCAGAGCTGGTTCTTCTGCCCGAGCAGCAGTGCGAACTGCCGCCGGTAGCCATCCGCACGCTCCCAAGGCACGTAGCCGAGCACCTTCGCCGAGCCGCTGGTGGGGTAGAGCAAGCCGGCGAGCATCTTGAGCGTCGTAGTCTTGCCCGCGCCGTTCGGGCCGAGGAAGCCCACCAGCTCGCCCTCCTCGACGCTGAAGCTCACCTCGCGCGCCGCTAGCGTCTGCTCATACTCGCGCTTGAACAACCCGCGCACGGCACCGCGAAAGCCGGGCTGCTTCTTGTAAGTGCGGAAGGCCTTGGTGAGGCCGTGGACTTCGATGGTGGGCATGGGCAGCGAATTGTCTCTTAACCGGGTTTCAATATTGCCAATGCATTCTCTCATCCGTCTTCGGGGCTGCCTGCCAGAACTTCAACCCGCTCCGAAGCGGCGCTGGGCAAATCACCCAACCTTCAATCCTCACTGGCGAACCTGCCGGGCGGTGTCGTGTTCTTAGGCCGGTCATAGTCACGTCCAAATCGTTCGTTCCGGCGACCTTCTCAATCTGGAAACGCAACGAGTGCCCGCTGACCGTGAAGTTGGTCGGCCCGTGGATTGTGAAGAGGTGTCGCGCTCCGTCCACGCTTACCCAACCTGTCGTGTTCAGGTCGAGGCTGTTCAATTCCACTTTCATGGTCGCCCGCAAGCCCGCTGCGGCCGAGTAGCGTCCTGCCATCAGTGCAATCACAACGGAAAGCACGCGCCCCGCGACGGCGAGGCCTAGTTGGAGTTCTATACGTTTCATGGACTCAGCCTGTTTCATCGGATGCCGCGCGTTAAGTCAAAACGCAACTTGCCTGCACGCACACCAGTTGAACTGTCTCGCCAACGCCCCGTCGCTCGCTAAAACTTTCCCCACATGAAACCACCGTTGACGCGCCAGCAACCATGAGCACCGTAATCGATTTGACCGGCAAGGTCGCGCTGATCACCGGCTCCTCCCAAGGCATCGGCGCGCAGATGGCGCGGACGTTCCACCACGCGGGCGCAACAGTTGTCATCAACCATCCCGGCATAGGCCCCACCGGTGCGGACGCAGCGCAACTCACGGCGGAATTCAACGCGGCGCGGCCCGGCAGCGCGGCGGTCTTCGCGGCGGACGTGGCCCAAGCAGCCGCCGTCCAGCAAATGATGCAAGCGGTGAAATTGCAGTTGGGCGGCATAGACTTCCTCATCAACAACGCCGCCATCCTCCGCGACCGCACGCTCGCAAAGATGTCCTCCGATGACTGGCAATCCGTCATGGACGTGAACCTCACCGGCGTCTTCCACTGCTGCAAGTTCGGCCTCGAAATCATGCGCGACGGCGGGGCGGTCGTGAGTCTCGGCAGCATTGCGGCCATCCAAGGCTTCTTCGGCCAGGCCAACTACGCCGCCGCCAAGGCCGGCGTGCAGGCCATGATGCGTGTCCTCGCCCGCGAGGCCGCCCGCCGCAGCATCCGTGCGAACGCCATCGCCCCCGGCGTGATTGACACCGCGATGGCCGCGACCATCCCCGAGCGCGCCCGCGCCGAGATGCTCCGCAACATCCCACTCGCCCGCCTCGGCACACCCGAGGAGGTGGCGAACGTCGCCTTGTTCCTCTGCTCCCCGCTGGCCTCCTATGTCAGCGGCCAGACGATTGAAGTCAACGGAGGCTGGCGAGGATGAAGACAATGCGGAGTGCGGAGTGCGGAACGCGGAATCACCGAAAGTCCCGGTGCGCTCGTAGCCTCATTCCGCATTCCGCATTCCGCACTCCGCATTTCCCATGAGAGCTGCCGCCCGCATGGTCTCCGCCGCCGAAGCCGTGGCCGCCATTCCCTCCGGCGCGACGGTCGCCATCGGCGGCTTCGTCGGGGCCGGGCATCCGGAGGCGCTCACCGGGGCCTTGGAACAACGTTTCCTGCAGACCCAGACCCCGCGCGATCTCACGCTCCTTTACGCGGCGGGGCAGGGGGACCGGGGCGAGCGCGGGCTGAACCATCTCGCCCACGTTGGCTTGTTGAAGCGTGTGGTGGGCGGTCACTGGAACCTCGCGCCGAAGCTGGGCCAACTCGCGCTGGAAAACCAAATCGAAGCCTACAACCTGCCGCAAGGCGTCATCTGCGGACTGCTCCGCGAAATCGCCGCCAAGCGCCCCGGCATCTTCACGAAGGTCGGCATGAACACCTTCATTGATCCCCGCCACGGCGGCGGTCAGCTCAATGCCCGCACCACGGAGCCGTTGGTTGAGCGCGTCACGCTGGATGGCGAGGAGTGGCTGCGCTACCGCGCGTTCCCCGTCACCGTCGGTTTGATTCGCGCCACCAGCGCCGACGCACGCGGCAATCTCACGATGGAGCGCGAGGGACTCATCGGCGAAGTGCTGCCCATCGCCCAAGCAGCGCGGAACCACGGCGGTCTTGTCATCGCCCAAGTCGAGCGCCTCGTGGACCGCATCACTGACCCGAAGTCCGTCCGCGTGCCCGGCGCGTTGGTGGATTTCGTCGTCGTCGCCGAGCCGCAGCACCACGCGCAAACCTTCGGCGAGCCGTTCAACGAAGCCTACTGCGCGGGTGCCAACAGCCAGTTCGCCCTGGCTCCGCTGCCGTTCTCCGAACGCAAAATCATCGGTCGCCGTGCCCTTCGCGAAATCCGACGGGGCGACATGGTGAACCTCGGCATCGGGGTTCCTGAAGCGGTTGCCGCCGTCGCCGCCGAGACCGGGCGGCTCGCGGAGTTCACGCTCACGCTGGAGAGCGGCCCGACCGGTGGCGTGCCGGCGGCGGGCTTGAGCTTTGGTTGCAGTCACTTCCCCGAGGCCGTCACCGACCAACCGTCGCAGTTTGATTTCTACGACGGCGGCGGGCTGGACATTGCCGTGCTTGGCGCAGGCGAAGTGGACGCGGAGGGCAACGTAAACGTGAGCACCTTCGCCGGGCGCTTCGCCGGGGTGGGCGGCTTCGTAAACATTACTCAGAGCGCCCGCCGACTCGTCTTCTGCTGCACCTTCCGCGCGGGCGAGCTCGAAGTGGCGATGGAGAACGGCGCGTTGCGCATCGTCCGCGAAGGCCGGCACGCGAAGTTTGTTTCGCGCGTGCAACAAGTCTGCTTCCACGGCCCGTCCGCGCTCGCCCGGGGCCAGCAAGTGCTCTTCGTGACGGAGCGCGCGGTGTTTGAACTGACGCCGCAGGGCCTCCGGCTAACGGAAGTCGCCCCCGGCATCGAGCTGGCGCGGGACATCCTGCCGCAGATGGAGTTCAAGCCGGTCATCGAAACTCCGTGCGCCATGCCGGTGGAGTGTTTCGCCGTGCACTAGTGCTGGCGAAACTACCCGCTCAGTTCCACCCGATGCGTCTCCGCCAGGAGCCACACGGACACCACCGTGACCAGCGCCATCCCCACCAAATACGCCGCGACCGGCCACGCTTCCCCGCCAGACCACTGCATCAGCGCCGTGGCGATCAGCGGGGCCAGCCCGCCGGCGAGCGGGGACGCGAGCTGATAACCCAAGGACGCGCCGCTGTAGCGCACGCGCGTGCCGAACAGCTCCGAGAAGAACGCCGCCTGCGGCCCATACATCGCCGAGTGGCCCACCAACCCGATGGCAATCGCCGCCCACACGCCCGCCGTCGTCTTCGTGTCCACCAACCAGAAGAATGGGAACGCCCACAGCACCATAAACACCGCGCCGCCGAGATAAACCGGCCTCCTGCCCACGCGGTCCGACAACGCACCGAAGAGCGGGATGGCCAAGAACTGCACCGCCGAGCCGACCAAAACTCCGTTGAGCACCACCGCCTTCGCCAGGCCCAGCCGCTGCGTCGCATACGTCAGCACAAAGACCGTGAAGATGTAGAACGAAGCGTTCTCCGCGAAGCGCGCGCCCATCGCCAGCAGCACATTGCGCGGGTAGCAGCGCAACACCTCCAAGATGGGCAACTTCGCCTCCGTCTTCGCCGCCTTCATCTGCGCGAACACCGGGCTTTCCACAATCGCCAGCCGGATAAACAGCCCAACCCCCGTCAGCAAAATCCCCAGCAGGAACGGCACGCGCCAGCCCCACGACAAGAACTGTTCTTCGGGCATTGAAGAGCAAAGATTAAACACCGCCGTCGCCAAGAGCAGCCCTATTGGCACCCCCGCCTGCACCCAACTCGCGTGCAACCCACGCTTCCCTGCTGCCCCATGCTCCACCGCCATCAAGACCGCGCCGCCCCACTCCCCGCCCACGCCCAGCCCTTGCACGAACCGCAGCGTCACGAGCAAGACCGGCGCGAGCACGCCCACTTGCGCATACGTCGGCAGCACGCCGATGAGGAACGTCGCCACGCCCATCAACATCAGCGTCGTCACCAGCATGGACTTGCGCCCGATCTTATCCCCGTAGTGGCCGAAGATGATGCCCCCGAGCGGTCTGGCGAAGAACCCCACCGCATACGTCGCAAACGCCGCCATCGTCCCCGCCAACGGGTCAATGTTCGGGAAGAACAGCTTGTTAAACACCAGCGCCGCCGCCGTCCCGTAGAGGAAGAAGTCATACCACTCGATCGTCGTGCCGATGAAGCTCGCCAACACGACGCGGCGGACGGAGGAGGCGGGAGCGACGGTTGGGTCCGCTGGGTGCATGGTTTAATTTGTTGGGTCTTCGGTCACGCGTCGAGCCGCTAGTGTTCAGTATTCAGTCTTCAGTGTTCAGTCAAAGCGCCGATGCGCGCACGGCTTCCTCGGTTGCTCCGTCACTGAACACTGATTACTGACTACTGAACACTGAACACTTGCCCCCATCCCCGCCCCCCGTTACAACCGCCCCATGCCACGCATGCTATCGCAGCTCGCCCCCGCCTGGTGGGACTACACCACGCTCGACACCTCCATCATCGAAGCCGCCGCGCGCCTCACGCCGGAGAAACTCCTGAAGTTATCCCGTCCCGGCTTCAAGGTCGTCTTCTACGACACCCTCGAAGACTTCTACTGCGCCGAGGCCCTCGAATACATCCACGCTTGGAAGCAGGCCACGCCCGACAACCCCGCCGGCATCTGCGGTCCCATCGGTCCCACGGAGCAGTTGCCCCTCGTCGCGCGCATCGTCAACGAGCTGGGCCTCAAGTTGCACGACGCCCACTTCTGGGGCATGGACGAATGGGTCATTGACGGCAAGGAAGCCGCCGTCACGCACCCACTTTCCTTCGAGAAGTGCGACCGGGAAATGTGTTTCAACCGCATTGACCGCAAGTTGGCCATGCCCGATGCCAACATGCACTTCCCCAAAGCCGACACCCGCGCCTACCGCGCCACTTGGAACGCCGGAGTCCGCTGCTGCGTCATGCAAGGCGGCCAGGGCGACATCAAACACTGGGCGTTTAACGACCCGCTCCCCCGCAAAGGCAAATACAAAGACGCTCCCCCGAGCGCAGCCGATTACCGCAAGCTCGCCACGCGCGTCGTGGACCTCCACCCCGTGACCATCGCGCAGAACGCGCGCACCAGCGGCGGCGGCAACGTGACCCTCGTCCCGAAACAAGCCATCACCGTCGGCCCCGTCGAGACGTGGCTCGCGGAGAAAGTCTCCATCTGGCACGCGGGCTGCCACGACAACCCCTTTGGCCAGCGCCTGACCGCCTACATGATCGCCAACCGCATCGTGGACAGCGCCGTCCCCATGTCCCTCCTGGCCGACCACCCGAACGTGCAATTCAACTACTACCGCAAAGGCATCGGCTCGTGTGATGTGGAGATGCACTGAGGATAAGAGCAGAGGAAAGTTTAGGTGCGTTACCTCGTTGCCGTTAGTGGAGTCATCAGCCTCAGCATGTGGGGCTTCATCTTGTATCTGTTTCGTTTACCAATGCTCTACCACCAGACCATGCGGTCAGATTTCGAATACGAGGCTTACCTTTTAGCGATTCCCGCCTTCCTCTTCGCAGTGTCTGCCGGTGTTCGCTGCATGGTGCTGGCGATAGCAGGCTGGAAGACACTGGACGTCTTCGACAAGATCGTATCGGTCCTGTCATCCATGGTCTTGGTAAGCATCTTTGGTTATTTTGCAGTCCATGCGGCCATAAACTTTTACCACTACAAAGTGCGATAAATTCGCGCCCACTCCCAAGTCATGCCCAACCGCCCGAACGTGCAGTTCAACTACTACCGCAAAGGCATCGGCTCGCGCGACGTGGAGATGCACTGAGGAGAAGCGACCACATCATGATCCCGAAGGAATTCTTTCGATCGCCGGCGGTGGCGGATAGCATCGCAAGCCTTTTGTTATGGGCACTGTTGGGGTGGGTAGTCTGGGAATATCGCGGCCCGGATCCGAACGGGGGCCTTTATATTCTTATTCTCGGTGGCCCGCCGACTGCAATCGCGGCTTTTTTGGGTGCAAAAAGCTTGAGCAGCATGCGCGAGAGTTGGGACACGCTAAACTGGCCCGTTCGACTGCTTGGAATAGCAGCCTTTTCTCCCGCCATTGTGCTCCTCCTGTGGTTCTTGTGGGAAATCGGAGATGCTTATGTATTCTACTACCGACGCTACAGCTAGGCCGCGCTGTCCTCAGCGCGCCGCTGGGGCATCCGAACTTCCAACCGGCGCGCTGGGGACAGACGCGCCCTACCTTGCCCGTCCGAACGAGGGGCAGATGCAGCACAACACTCGTCACTGGTAGCGCTCCCTCATCCAAAAGACGCGGTCGGTCGCCCTGCCTCGCCCAGCGGGAGAGGGCCGTGGTGAGGGAGAGCGGCAACGAGGTTCTTGAGTTGTCCATCACCGCTTTGGCGCAAGCGGCCTTTCTCCCTCATCCTTTCCCCGCCCATCTATCGGAGCGCCGAGCATTGCTCGGCTAGACCGTCAGGACACTTCAAAGCCGAGCAATGCTCGGCGCTCCGCCCCGGTTCAAGGGCCGAACTCTCAGGTCATATTGGGCCGTGGGTTCTCTCCCGCTGACAGAGGGGAATCGCAGCCCGCGCCAGACGAATCGCTCACTTCAGCCCACCGCAAAGGTAGGGCGCGCTGTCCTCAGCGCGCCGCCGGACCATCCGTCCGCCCAACCGGCGCGCTGGGGACAGACGCGCCCTACCATGCGTCTTCTTCTCCTGCCTGCCTGCTTTCCTTATAAACTTCCTCCCCTCTCTCTCACATGCACATGTGCGAGACGGGGTCGCTCCAATCGCTGTGGCCGGTGCTGCCGCCGATGGCGCGCACGGACAGGGTGTAGGTGGTGCCGGGAGTCAGTCCTTCGACCACGATGTGGCGGGCTTGGGTGGAGATGCCGCCGGATTGCCACGCGCCGGGGGTGGTGTAGTAGCGGATTTCGTAAGCGCGCGCGTTCGTGATGGGCGTGACGCGCAGGACAAGCTGCGTGCTGGCCTCGTTGAGAATCTTCACGATGCTCGGAGTCTCCAAGGGCGACTGTGTCCGGTTCGTGCTCGCGGCGGAGAAGCCGGAGGAGAGCAGGACGGTGAGGTCGTTATCGGCAGCGCCCTGCACGTAGTTGGCTTCTTGGCGCAACAGGCCAAGCAAAGTCTCGCGGGCCGCGTTCTTCGCGGCAGTGGCGGCGGTGCCGCCCTGCGCCATGGCGGCCATCGTGTTCTGGAAGTTCGTGCGAGCAGTGCCCAGCGTGGCCATGCTGACCGTGGGCGTCGTAAACGACGTGTTGCCGGTCATGCTTTCAATCACTCCCGTGGCGAACTCGTCGAGTTCAGAGTCGGGGAGCTGGGTGAACGTGAGGGAGACGCGATTGGTAGCCATAACTCGGTGTAGTTTCTGTCATTATTGCCACAGTCGTCCCCGGGCATCCGTTATGGATGTGTTTCGGGTCAGCTATGGATGTGCGTATGGTTGCCTTTCTGTGTATAAATTCAAGGGCAAAATCGCTGACTGGTGCGATCCGGCGGGGGACCGCCGCCGGTGGGCGTTTTAAGTTCCCAAGTCAGCCGCTGAAGTTCCTTGGTCAGCCGCTAAAGTTCCTTGGTTAGACGAGGAAGTTCCTTGGTTAGACGAGGAAGTTCTTGGGTCAGCCGGTTAAGTTCCTTGGTCAGCCGGCAAAGTTCCTTTGTCAGCCGGCAAAGTTCCTTTGTCAGCCGACGAAGTTCCCCGGTTCGTCGCGGACCGGTGCTGGTCGGTGATGCAAGTTCCCTTGTCCGTCGCGGACTGGCGCTGGTCAGAGACGGACTGGGAAACTTCCAAGACGGACCGGCGCTCAAAAGCGTTCCCTTGGGGGACATTTTCCAACTTTGGCGGCCAGTCCGCTCAGAAGATGGGAACTGGCGCGGCGGGGGGGATGACTTCGTCTTCCCAGATAACTACTTGGGTCTTGGAGTCGTAAGTCAGGGTGCGGTGCTTGCTTCCGGGAGCGGGGGGAAGGTCTTTCTTCGGGAGCCATTGGGCGAGGTCGGCCTTGGTTTTCTGATGTTCGGGGGCGGCGGCGAGGTTGTGCCACTCGTTCGGGTCGCGGTCGCGGTCGTAGAGTTCTTCGGAACCGTCGGCGTAGCGGATGTAACGCCATTGCTCAGTGCGGATGGTGTGGTTGCCTTGGTTGTGGGTGGTGATGGCGGGCCACGGGCGCGGGGCGGTGGCGCTCTTGAGTTGGGGGACGAGGCTGTGGCCTTCGAGATCGGGCCGGGTGGGCAAGTTCGCGAGTTCTAGCAACGTGGGGAAAATGTCCAGCAGCTCGGCGGGGCGGCCGCACTTCGCCGCCTTGGCAATGCCCGGCCCGGCAAAGATCAGAGGCACGCGGGTGCTGCGCTCCCAAAGCGTGTTCTTCCCCGTGATGCCCTTCTCGCCTAGGTGCCAGCCGTGGTCACTCCAGAGGACGATGATGGTGTTGCTCGCTTGACCCGAAGCGTCGAGCGCATCGAGCACGCGCCCGACTTGGTCGTCCATATAACTAATGCAGGCGAGATAGGCGCGGACGAGGGGACGCCACTCGTTGAGCCGTTCCAAGGTGACGAGGCGGGGTTCGGGGAGCTTCCAGTGGAGATACCAGGAGAAGCGCGGGGTGTCGTCGCGGTCATTGGGCCGGACGGGCGGCATCTGGAGCGTGGCGTCGGGGTAGAGGTCAAACCACTTCGGGGGAGCGAAGCAGGGAACGTGGGGAAGGCGAAAGCCCGCGCTGATGAAGAAGGGTTTGTCGGCGGGAGCGGCTTTCAAGGCGTCGATTGCAGCGGTCGCAATCTTATAGTCCCCGCCGTCCTCGTCTTTCTCAGGGAATGGACCCCAGTCCATAGCGGGGTGCTGCGGGGGAGTAAGTTTATTGATCCGTTGTGCGGGCTTGCCAATGCCTGGAGCTGGCCCCCATTCGTTGAACTCTACCGCACGGTCCTTCGGCTTGAGCGAGCCATCATGATATATCTTCCCGCAGGTATAAGTATAATAGCCGGCGCGCGTGAAGGTCTGCGGGAGCGTGACGTGATCGCGGGTCACGGCCACATCCCGGAGGCCGGGAGCGAGGCCGTAAATCCCGGTGGACGAGGGGCGGAGGCCGGTGAGGAGGCTGGTGCGCGAGGGATTGCAGAGCGGGGCTTGGCAATGCGCGTTGGTGAAGAGAGTGCCGCGCGCAGCGAGGCGGTCAATGTGGGGAGTCCGCACTTGCGGATGTCCGCCGAGGCAGCCGATCCAGTCGTTCTGATCATCAATGGCGAGGAAGAGAACATTGGGCTTCGAGGCGGCATTTGCTGGGCCGCAAAGAATAAACAAAGACGCAATGAGGGGCAGGAGGCGAAGGCAGTGCATGACTTGGGCCGGGGTGGAGAGGACGGCGGTTTACTTGGCTTCGCCCAGCAACTTCACCAAGTGGGGTTCAATGGCTTCGGCCCACAACTCGTAACCCTTCGCGCTAGGGTGCAAGTAGTCGCCCATGATTTCCTTCGCGATAGTGCCGTCGGGCTGGAGAAACTTCGCGCCGATGTCGAGGAACGTGATTTGGTTCGGCGCGGACTGGGCGACTTCGGCGAGCAACTTGTTCGTGGTGTCGAGCTTGGCGCGCATGGCATCGGGCTTTGGGCCGCGCGGGAAGATGGCCATGAGAAGGATGTGGGCTTGGGGCTGCCGCTGGCGGATCTCTTCGAGCAAGGCGCGGACGCCGGCGGCGATTTCCTCGGGGGTGTTCTTCCCGGCGTTGTTCGTGCCGATGTGCATAACGATGGCCTTGGCCTTGGCACCGTCCAACTCGCCGTGTTGCAAGCGCCAGAGGGTGTTTTCCAAGTAGTCGTAGCCGAAGCCGAGGTTGGAGACGCTGCGTTTGGCGTAGAACTTTTCCCAAATGTCCTTGCCGGGCTGCCCCCGGTCGTGCGGCGCACCGCCAAACATCTGGGTAATGGAGTCTCCGATGAAGACGAGGGAGGCTTGCCGGTCAGTGGTGATTTTGGTGACGGCGGCGTGGCGCTTGGCCCAATCGTAAGTCGGCCAGTCCCGATCCTGAGTGCAAGGGACGAGGGAGGAAGGCAGAGGTTTCGCGCCGGGGAGGGCGGCGAACTTCGCCTCCAAAAGTTCGCTCCGCTGTTTCCGGTCCTCGGAGTAAGCGCGGGCCTTCACCGTGCCGCCGGACGGGAGCGCAATGGGCGCGAGGTAAGGCCCGCCCTTCGGCCCCGGGTCCGAGCCATCAATGCTGTAGCGAATAACCGCGCCGGGCGTGGAGCAGGTCAGCGTGATGACGCCCGCGGCATCGCGTTGCGCGGTGGGCACGGCGAGGTCAGTGGGCACTTGAGCGCGCAACGTGGTAAGGGTAGCGCTGGCAGCGAGGCCGAGGAGCAAGGGACGCAGGGCAATGTTCATGAAGGGATACTGGCAAAAGGTCCACCGCACCGCAATGCTCGGAGGCTGAGGGCGAAGCGGGGGCCATTTAGTTGGGAAACCCAAGGGGACAGCAGAGACGCGATGGGCACGGAGGCAGACGCCGTTGGTGCTGGTCGCCGAAAGTGGTTTTCCTCCGTGTGAATCAGGCTTCATCCGTGCGTTTTCCCTGCAAGTGCGGAAGCGAGGCGAATTGCAATTTGGGTTTCGCCGGTGAATTGGCTAGCCTGCCGAGGTTGTGACGGACACCGCCCTCACCATCCTCGCCCGCACCGTGGTCGCGCTCTTGCAAGCGCTGCCGTTGGGGACCGTGGCGTGGCTGGGGCGCACGTTCGGGGCCGTGGCGCATGCGTTGGACGGGCGGCATCGCAAGGTCGCCCAGCGGAACATAGCGGAGTGTTTCCCGGAGCGAACTGCCGCCGAGGTGCGCGCGCTGTCCCGCGAGAACTTCCGGCGCATCGGCGAGAGCTTTGCTTGCGCAGTGAAGACAGCGAGCTTCGACGCCGAGGGCATCCGCGCTGTGACGGAGTTCGTGGGCGCGGAGAAATTTCCCAAGCCCACGCCGGGACAGTCGCCGCCCAGTGTCGTGTGCGCAGTGGGGCACTTCGCGAACTTTGAACTACTGGGGCGCTCCGCCTTGTTCTGCCCCGGCTACCAAGTGGCGACGACCTATCGCGGGTTGCGGCAGGCGGGGCTGACGCGCGTGATGCAGGAGTTGCGCGAGCAGTCTGGCAGTCTCTTCTTTGAGCGGCGCAAGGATGCCGACGCGCTGAAAACCGCCATGAACCGCCCCGGCATGATGCTGGGCCTTTTCACGGACCAGCACGCGGGCGACCGGGGCGTGCGATTGCCGTTCTTCGGGCGCGATTGCTCCACGAGTGTTGCCCCGGGCGTGCTCGCGCTGCGCTACGGCTGCCCGCTCTTCACCACGATTTGCTACCGCGTCGCGCCGGGGCGCTGGCGCATCGAGGTGGGCGACGAGATTCCCACGCACCTGCACGGCCAACCGCGTCCCGCCGAGGACATGGCGCGCGATATGAACCGCGCCTTCGAGGTCGCCATCCGCCGCGACCCGGCGAATTGGTTCTGGGTGCATAACCGCTGGAAGGAAGGGAAGTGGCGCGGTGGGAAAGAGAATCGCGGAGAGAAGATAGAAGGTGGCGAAACAGCATGAACGCTCCTCTCTATCCTCTATCCTCTATCCTCTATCCGCGCCGCCTCCTACTGCGCGGCGTGAACTGGCTCGGCGACGCGGTGATGACCACACCGGCGCTGCTGCAATTGCGGCTGGCGCTGCCGGAGACGCACATCACGCTCCTCACGCAGGAGAAACTGGCGGGGCTGTGGCAAGGGCACCCGGCGGTGGATGCGGTCATGACCTTCGAGCGGAAGGAAGGCAGCTTCAGCGTCGCACGCCGCCTACGAGAAGGGGGATTCGACGCGGCGCTGGTGTTACCAAACTCCGTGCGCAGCGGATTGGAGGTGCGGCTCGCGGGGATTCCGCGTCGCATCGGCTATGCGGGAGGCTGGCGGGATTGGCTGCTGACCCAGGCTGTTCCTCGGCGCGCCAATGTCGTGGAGATGAGGAAGCGGACCGTGGAGGAGGTGCAGCGGTTGGTGGCGGGCGCGCAGCACGTCGGTGCGGAGGCCGGCGCTCCGGCTGCGAGCCATCACCTCTTCCACTACCTGCACCTCGCCGCCGCGTTGGGCGCGAAGCCGGAGCCGCTCGCGCCGTTCATTGCGGTTACAGAAGCCGAAGTCGCGGCGGCGAAGGCGAAGTTCAACCTGCCTGCGGGCCTGCTCATCGGCCTGAACGCGGGCGCGGAATACGGCCCGGCCAAGCGTTGGCCTGCCGACCGCTTCATCGCCACGGCGAAGGAATTGGGCGTCCGCTTAAACTGTAACTTCGTCCTTTTCGGCGGCCCGGCGGACCACGCGCTCGCGACGGAAATCACGGCTGCGCTAGCGGTCAGCGGTCAGCGGTCAGCGGTCAGCGTTACGAATCTCGCGGGGCGCACTTCACTGCGCGAACTCTGCGCTGCGCTGCGCGCCTGCCGCGTCGTGCTTACGAATGACACCGGGCCGATGCACTTGGCAGCGGCGGTGGGGACGCGGCTGGTCGGATTGTTTGGCAGCACCTCGATGGAGCTGACCGGTCCGGGTCTGCCCGGCGATACACGACACGTTCTCCTGCGCGGCGAGGCACCCTGCGCGCCGTGCTTCCTGCGCGAGTGCCCGATTGATTTCCGCTGCATGAACAGCCTGACCGTCGAGCGGGTGACCGCCGCCGTGGAGCGGGCGGCTCAAGCGGAGCACTGAGCCAACGATGCGGTGGAACACCGCGATGGACCACAGAGACACGATGAACCCAGAGAATTCCAACCGCAGGGCGATTTTCGGAAGCCAGCCCCAACGGTGCCAGCCTCTTTGTCCATCGCCGCTCGGTGGTCCTTTCGGGATTTTTCAACTGCCTGGCTCAGGCTGAGAGCGGTCGAGACGAGTGAGGATGCGCTTGTGCGCGCTGGTGAAGGGGAGGTGGTGCAGTTCGGCGAGCGGGAGCCAGCGGGACGGGGCTGCCGCAACTAGGCTCCCCTTCAACTCCATCCGGAAGACGCGCTGCGTGATGCGGTAGCGGGTGATGGTGTGCTGAACCTCGCAGAACGGCTCGCAGCGAGCGGTGAGTTGCAGGCGCTGCTTCAGCGAGGCCGCCGGGCTGAGGTGCTGGCCGGTCACTTCCAGGTTCGGAAACTCCCACAAGGCGGCGTTCACAACTCCAGCGGGCCGCTGCGTCACGAGGAATTGCGCGTCGCGCTCGACGACGAAGGTGTGGAACTCGCGGCGCGTGGTCACTGCGCGTGGGGCGAGGTTCGGCAATTCGCTCACCCGTCCTTCGCGGTGCGCGACGCAGTGGACGCGCACGGGGCAGTGAGGACACGCCGGGTTCTGCGGCGTGCAGACGGTCGCGCCGAGTTCCATGAGCGACTGGTTGAGGGCGGAGCAGGGACCGGAGAGCTGAAGTTGAGAGTTGAGAGTTGAGAGTTGGGAGTCGGCGGCGGCTTTGACGAGTTGCGCGGCGAGCTGCCAGAGGTGGGTGTTCGTGGCTTTGTCGCGCGGGTTGCCGGTGAGGGCGTGGAGGCGGGTGAGGACGCGGATGACGTTGCCGTCGAGGATGGGGACGGCTTGGTTGAAGGCGATGCTGGCCACCGCACCGGCCGTGTAGCGGCCCACGCCGGGTAACGCGAGGATGGCGTCGAAGTCACGGGGGAACTGGCCGGCGTGCGCGGCGACGATGTGCTGCGCGGCCTTCTGGAGGTTGCGGACGCGCGTGTAGTAGCCGAGGCCTTCCCAGAGTTTGAGCACGCGTTGCTCAGGCGCGGCGGCGAGCGCGGCGATGTCCGGCAACTCCTTCATCCAGCGCTCCCAATACGGGATGACCGTCTTCACCTGGGTTTGCTGAAGCATGATTTCCGAAACCCAAATCGCATAGGGGTGCAACGTGCGCCGCCACGGGAGGTCACGCGCGGCGGCGGCGAACCAGTCGAGGAGGGAGGAAACGAGGGAATGGGGAATGGGGAATGGGGAATAGGGAATGACCGAGCGCGTGGTGAGAGCGGGGCGCGACTTTGAACTCGGAACTTTGAACTCAGAACTGTCAGGCGGTCTCGGCACGGGCGCGAAGTTTGCACTCGAAACTCAAAACTCAAGACTCGAAACTCGCCGCGTGAAACCACTGACGATGCACACTTGCAAGCTGACAGACGAGCAGGCCACCGCGCTGGACGCACACCTGCGCGAACACGGCTTCAAGCCGCGCACGGTGCCTTACGCGCGGTTCGCGGGGGAGAAGGACAAGTTGAACGTCGTGTTCTACGAGAGCGGGAAGCTGGTCGTGCAGGGCAAGGGCACGCAGGAATTCGTCGAGTTCGTGCTGGAGCCGGAGATTCTCAAGCGCGCGGAGGTGGGCTACGAAGCGGTTTTGCACCCGGAGATGTTCGTGGCGCGCATCGGCGTGGACGAGTCGGGCAAGGGCGATTTCTTCGGGCCGCTGTGCGTGGCGGCGGTGTATGTGAACGAGTCGGTGGTGCGCGCGTGGCAGGACGCCGGCATCCAGGACTCGAAGAACATCGGCAGCGACCGGCGCATCGCGGACCTGGCGAAGGTGATTCGCGAAACGCCCGGCTGCCACAACGAGGTGCTCTCGCTCGGCGGGGTGAATTACAACCAGCGCTACCGCGACATCGGGAGCCTGAACCCGCTGCTGGCGAAGGGGCACGTGAACTCTATCCTCGCCGTGCTCGACCCGGCGCATCATCTGAACCCGCCGCCGGAACACGCGATCATTGACCAGTTCGCTGCCACGGAGACGACCGTGGCGCGGGAGGCGAAGGCACGGGGCTTGAAGTTGAAGATTGTGCAGCGGCACAAGGCGGAGGCGGACTTGGCGGTGGCGGCGGCGTCCATTTTGGCGCGGCACGAGTTCGTCACGGGCTTGGCACGGCTGGGTCGGGAGATTGGCGTGGAGCTGCCGAAGGGGGCGTCCTCGGCGGTGGACAAGGTGGCGAAGCAGATTTTCGAGCAGCAGGGAGTCGCGGCGCTGGCGCGGGTGGGGAAGATGCACTTCCGCACGGCGCTGCGGGCGCAGGGCTTGCCGGAGCCGCCGAAGGTGGCGTGGCGCAAGTGAGCGGGGCGCAGCCTCAGGAGCCCGGGTTTGTTGCCCGCAGCAGCTCGCGCCCGCCGAGGACGCTTGGCCTGACCAACGGCTTCCGGATTCGGGCATCGCTTGCGGGACGCAGTCCCGCGCTTCGACGTCATGCGGGGGGCAAGCCGCGCCCAGTGAGCGTGGCCACGGATTTAGTGCGTGTCCCTCATCAGCGCTCTTGTTAGGCTCCGCCCAACTACATGAACCGACCCACTCGCATCTCCTACGGTTTCATGGCTGGACTGCTCCTGATCGTGGCGGTCATGGGCCTGGCCACGCCGTTGCTGACGGTCCTGTTCTCCTTCTTCCTCCTGCACGTCTTCAGCTTCAAGGGCCGCAGTAAGTCGCTGGCGGTCTCGCTGTTTTTGATCGCGGTCACAGCGGTGTGCCTGGGGGTGCTGATCTTTTTGGCGAAAACGCTGGTGGTAGCCCCTCAGATCAGTGAACAGCTCATTCCCAAACTGGTGGACTACTTGGGGAGCTGGGGAGTCGAACTACCCTTCAAGGACTTGGCTGGTCTGATGGCGCTCATCAAGGTCGAAGCGATGGAGCGCTTTGGGGTGGTGGGGCTGGCGGGGACGAACCTCCTTCGGCAGATGGCCTTCGTCGTCATCGGCATGGTGGTGGCGATCAGCCTCTTCGACAACTCGGCCATCGTCATTGACCGCGACAAACACACGCTGAAGGACAACCTCTACTCCAGCACCGCCGACGAGATCGGTCGGCGGTTCGAGCTGTTTTATCAAAGTTTCCACACCGTGATGGGTGCGCAGATCATCATCTCGTCCATCAACACGGTGTTCACCGGCATCTTCCTCTTCGCCGTCGGCTTTCCCTACTGGCACCTGCTCATCGTGGTGACGTTCCTCTGCGGCCTGCTGCCCATCCTCGGTAACATCATCAGCAACACCCTCATCGTCTGCGTGGGGCTGACGGTGGACCCGCAGCACGCTTTGGGCGCGCTGGCCTTCCTCGTGATCGTCCACAAGCTCGAGTATTTCCTGAACAGCAAGATCATCGGCAAGCGCATCCAAAACCCGATGTGGATGACACTGCTGGGCTTGATCCTCGGCGAACGGCTCATGGGCGTGCCGGGCATGATCCTCGCGCCGGTCATCCTCCACTACGTCAAGATGGAAACGTCTCGGCTGGCGGCTGAGGACAAGGTGGAGCCGGGGTCGCCCGCCGAAGTGAAGGCGGCGTGAGGGATTGCCTCGGCGGGTTGCCGAGGCTTGCGAAGGGTTGCACTGAACTGGGAGCGCTGCTGTCCCAGCCGCAGCAAGCTGCGACGCCACCAGCGGTGTTTGGTGCAAGGTGCGCTGCGAGGCGAACGGACCGGGCAGCGGCTGAGGGGAGCCGCGCTCCCAGTTCGGGGGCCTGCGGTGGCAGCGGTTACGCCAACAATCGCTCCAGATAAACCACGTCCAGCCAGCGGTCGAACTTGTAGCCCACCTGCTTGAAGTGGCCGACTTGGACGAAGCCGAACTGCGCGTGCAGGCTGATGCTCACCTCGTTCGTCGCGTCAATCGCCGCGATGATGGCGTGCAAGCCCCGTGCTCGCGCGGCATCAATCAGCGGCGCGAGGAGCAGTTTCCCCAAGCCCCGGCCCCGCAGGTCAGCCGCGACGTAAACGGAGTTCTCCGAAGTGAAGCGGTAGCCGGGCCGGGCATGATAGGGGTTTAGCGCGCTCCAGCCCACGATGCGCCCGGCGTCATCCTCTGCCACGAAGACCGCGTAGCCGTCGCGCGCGTGGTCATCGAACCAGAGCTGTCGTTGCTCCAGCGTGCGTGGCTCGTAGTCGTAGGTCGCGGTAGTCGTCAGCACCGCGTCGTTGTAGATGGCGAGGATGCCCGGGCAGTCGGCGCGGGTGGCGGGGCGGATGGTCATGGGGACGGCGCGGTCGGCAACACGGCTACTTGGCTTCCTCGGGGGTGGCTTCCGGCGCGGTTTCCGGCTCCGTTTCCTCCTCCGGTTCCGGTTCCTTGGCCTCGACCAATTGGAACAAGGCGCTGATCAGCCCGGCGAAAAGGCCGCTGCTCAACAGTGTGTTGCGGAAGAAGGTCCACGTCTCCGGCCAGCCGTTCGTGCCCGTGGTGAGCGCGCGGAACCACTCGGCGAGCGACTTGGCGTAAACGGGGCTTTCCAGCCACGCGCCGGTGTTCGTGATGAGGTAGAAGAGAATTGCACCGAGCAAGCTGCCGCCGATGTGCTTCAGCACGGAGGCGTGGCGGGCGAGTCGCCGGCCGAGCAGGTAGAGCACGCCGAAGCCGAGGTAGTTCACCAAGTGGTAATCCGCCAGCGGCGGCTCGTTATAGTAGAGGACGTTCAACCCGATGTCCGTGCCGACCAACGTGCCGAACACCGCCCACCACGGGAGCCGACGCGGGAACGCCCCGGCGCAAAATACCAGCGCGTATCCGAGGCTGAAGTTCGCGGGCATCACTCCCGGCCAGCGCGTGAGCGCAAACGCCGCCAGTAGCAGCGCGGGAAGGAGAACGGTTCGATTCACGGGCGCGGATGATACGGCGACGGACTTGGGTTCAAAGGGCAAACTGCGACGAGGAGGGGCGGAAAGTATTATCAGGAGGGCAGGAAGGGGCGCTTCATGGGTCGCTTGCCGGGGGGCAGTCCGAGACGGCTCTGGAGCGCGGCCCGCCGGGCCGCTTTGCGCGGCGGCAGGGAACCGGCTGGCCGAACCGTTGGCGGCGCAGTGAGCGCAAAGCGGGCTGGCAGCCCGCGCTCCGCTCTCGTCCACGCTCGGAATCCGTTTAGCAGCGCGCCCTCCCCCCCCCCTCCTCCCCTCCTTGGCCGGGGATTGGTGCTAGCCAGCGCAGGTTCCTAGTCCAAAGCTTCGCCGGTGGCCGAACTGTTTCCCATCCTCCACGAAGACGCCGACCTGCTGGCCATCAACAAGCCCGCCGGCCTCGTCTGCCATCCCACCAAGGGCGACGTGTATTCCAGCCTCATCAGCCGCGTCCGTCTGCATCTCGGCAACGCCGGCTCCGCGCACCTCGTCAACCGCCTCGACCGCGAGACCAGCGGCGTCATCCTCATCGCGAAAAGCCCGGAGGCCGATGCGGCGCTTAAGAAACTCTTCGCGCTGCGCAAGGTGGAAAAGGAATACCTCGCCATCGCCCACGGCCACTTCGCTCCCGACACGGCGACGTGTGAAGCCGCGCTGGGCAAGGACGAGCAAGCCATCATCTCCATCAAGGACTGCGTGCGCCCCGACGGCGCGGTGGCGAAGACGGAGTTTGCCGTGGAGCGTCGCTTCACGCGGGCCGAGGGTGACTTCACCCTGCTGCGCGTCCGCCCGCACAGTGGGCGCAAGCATCAGATCCGCATCCACCTTCAGCATCTCGGCCATCCGCTCGTCGGAGACAAGCTCTACGGCGGCGACGAGCGGCTCTACCTCGATTTCGTCCTGCGCCAGCTTACGGCGGAGCAACGCACTCGGCTCATCCTGCCCTGTCAGGCCCTGCACGCCACGCAGCTCCGCTTCACCTGGCGCGCGCGCGACTGGGAGTTCCGCGCGGATCCGGAAGCGTGGTTCACCGACTTCATCGCCGGCCAGCCCTGCACGCCGGACTGGGCGGAAAAATATTTGTGACGCGGGTGGAGCTACAGTGGCCGCCGGTCGGGAGTTCCGCCTCGCCCCCGCTCAAAACTTCACCGCCACGCCGACGTAGTAGTTGCGCCCGTAGGCCGGGTCGATGCCGCTGCCAGTGACGCGTGCGTAGTAGTCCTCGTTGAACAGATTGTTCACACCCGCGAGGAGACTGACGCTCTCCTTATAGATCTTGAACTCCGCCGTGAGGTCCCAGGTCATGTAGGCCGGCACCTGGAAGGCGGCGGTGTTGCCGTCATCGGCGAAGTGGTCGTCCACGAACGTGCCCAGCAGTGACACCTTCGCGCGGTCACGCCAGCGGTAGTTCAGGCCGGTGCGGAGCAGATACTCGGCGGCGTATTGCGGGGCCTTGCCGTTGTTCGCGCCGCCTTTGAACTGGGCGTCGAGCAGCATCAAATTCCCGTAAAGGCTGAGGGAACCCCAGCGGTCCGCGGCATCGGTCTTGTTCAACTGGTCGTAAAGCCCGACGAGGTCTAGCTCAACCGCGCCTTCCCAGCCTTGGTGAATCGCCCGGCCCACGTTCTGCACCGTCGCGCCGACGGTCCCGATTTGGTTGTCGAAATCCAGATAGAACAAGCTCGTGTCCCACGTGAGCCACGGTTGCGGGTGGCCGCGCAGGCCCAGCTCGTATTGCCAGCTCTGGCCTTCCGCGAGGTCGTTGTTCACCACCGCGAGCCCCCCGGTCGGCACCGCCTCGGTGAAGACTGCCGGGCGATACGACTGCGAGACGTTGGCGTAGGCGGAGACCTTGGGCTTCAGCTCGTATTCCAATCCGAGGCCGACCAGCGGGACGAAGGCGTGCTCGTCCTTCACGCCGAGCGGCGTGGTCGCGAGCGTCTTGTCCACGTTCACCCGCTCTCGGACGCTTTGGACGATGTTCTCAAGGCGCACGCCGGGCGTGATGGAGAGCTTGTCGAAGGTGAACTTGTTCTCCAGGAAGAGGGGAGCGTAGAGCATGTCCCGGTCGCTCTGGTTGCGCAGTGCGCCGGTCTCCGCATCCGGCGTGGAGCCGCGCTGGTCGGTGCGCGGTGAGTCCATGTGGTAGAGCATCACGCCAGCGGCGAAGGTGTGGGTGTGGTCGCCCACCGTCCAGTCATGGCGCAGGCGGGCCTCGGCGGCGGCGGTGTAGAACTCCTGGAACTCGATGGTGTTGCTGGTGGCGTTGGCTCCGTTGGGAATTACGCCGAACGTCGCCGTCCCGGTCACGGCCCCTGCGCCGCCGGTGCGCTGCCGCTTGCTGAAGCGCGAGTAGTAGCCGCCCCACGCCTTCAGTTCGAGTTTGGTGCCCTCGCTGAAATCCTTCTCCCACGCCAGCGATGGAGCGAAGCGCTCCAGCCGGAAGCGGTCGAACAGCCGCGTCGCAGCGCTCCGGTCAGCGGAGTAGCTCGCGAGACTTGCCCCCGGGGCCACCGAGAGGCCGCCCGGCTCGCCGTGTTCTTCCTGATAACCATCGAAGGCGAAAATCCACCGGCTATCCGTGTCCGCGTCGAGCACGAGCTTCACACTGCCGGTGTAGAGGCTCACGTCGCTGTTGGCCGCGCGAAAGCCGTCGGCTTGGCGGTGGTTGAAGTAAGCGTAGTAGCCCAAGCGGCCCTCGGTGCCGCTGGCGTAGTTGAAGGTCGAGTAAAGGCCGTCGCTGCCGAAGATTTGGGACGAACCGCCGGTGAACTTCGCCCCGCGCTGCGGCAGGTGCGTCACGTAGTTCAGTGCGCCGCCGGGCTGCGGGCCATACATCAGCGATGCGCCGCCGTGGATGAACTCGATGCGGTCCACCGTGTCGAGCGGCGGCGTGTAGTAAGCCTCCGGGTAGCCGAGCATGTCGGCGTGGATGGGGATGCCGTCCTTGAGCACCTGCATGAACTGCGTGCGGTTCGGCGAGAGGCCCCGATAGCCGATGCTCACCAACGGCGTGCTCTCCTCGCTCAATAGCAGGCCAGGCGTGAGCGCGAGGGCCTGCCGGTAGTTGTTGTTCACGATGGTCGGCAGCGCATCGAGGTCCAGAACGGTGGTCTTCTTGCCGGAGTAAATGCGCGTGCCCTCGACCGCCGGGAGGAAGGGCGGCTGGACCTTCGCGTCCGCGTCGGACTCGCCGGTGACGACGACGGTGGGGAGTTTGACCGGGGTGTTGGTGTTTTGCGCGGAGGCGAAGCCGGCGAGGAAGATGGTGTTCACCAGCGCGAGCGCGGCGGTGTGGCGATGAGAGAGACGGCCGATGGATTCGTTCATGACGGTGGCAGTGTGCGGGGCGCTTGGCCACGCTGCTTCCGTCGGCTTGCGGAAAGTTTGCGCCGACTTGCGCCTGCTTCGGCACGTCACTCCTTGTCCGACCGCTGCGCCGGCATCTGGAGCGGATAGAGCCCCGGGCAGCAGCCGAACGTCTCGTGGAACGCCGTGCTGAAATGCCCGACGCTGGAGTAGCCGACCTCAAGCGCAGCCTGCGTCACGTTGAACTTGCCGGAGCGCAGCAGCTCCGCCGCGCGCTCCAGCCGCACTTGCCGGAGAAACTGCGTCAGCGTCATGCCCATCTGCTCCGAGAACGTGCGGCTCAGGTAGAACGGACTGCACCCGACGCGCTGGCCGAGTTCCTCCAGCGTCAGCGGTTCGGCGAAGTGCGCGCGCACGAGCGCGGCCGCCTTCTCCACGCGCTCCTGCGCCACGTGGGTCTGCCGCGTGCAGAAGAGCGTCTCCTCCGCCGTGTGGTCAAAGAAGAGTTCCGCCGCCACTTCATAAACCTTCGCCGTGAACCACATCGTCCGCGCCGCGCCGCTGACCGGCGGCGACCGCAACGCCGCCACCAGCAGCCGCAGCCGGGGCGTCAACGGCAAGCAGGCTTCCACAGCAGAGGCAGGCTTCTTCGCGTCGAGGATGCGCTGCACGAAGGGCCGCACCTGCCCGATGCCGCGCGGCAAATTGCGACGCAAGAAGTCCACGCTGAACTCCGCCGTCAGGAATTGGTGCCGCTGCCCGGCTTCACGCCAAGCGTTCACCGGCGCATCGCCGCAGAGGTAGAGCGCGGCTGATTCCGGGCGCACGTCCAGTTCCCCCTTTTTGGTCACGAGCCGCCCCGTGCCCGCCAAGTTCAGGCAGACCTCCAGCCCTTGCGGGTGAAAGCTCTTCCCCCACTCCACGCGCGTCGCCGACTCGAAGTCGTGCCACTCGAAGCTCCAGCCCAGGCCGCCGAAGCTGCCGCACAGCGGCTGCCAAGCCCCGGGCAGTGCGGCCCAGAAGGGTCGCTCGGTGAAAGTCTGGCTGGCGTTGCTGCCCACGCGCGGACTGTAGCGGAAGCGTCAAGCGGGACAATGTTGTGTGGTGCCGGCTACTTCCAGATACCGCCACTTGCCCCAGCCTAACCGCCAGCGACTGCAAGTCGCCAGCACGCTCACCCCCTGGCAATCTTCGCCAGCACGTTGCTTGTAGAACGACCGGGCACGCCGGGAAGGATGACGACCTTGCCGCCGAAGCTCTCAATGAGCTGGCGCTCGGGCTGGTTGATGGTGTCGAGGGTGTAGTCGCCGCCCTTCGCGTAGATGTCGGGCTTCACCTCGGCCAGCAGGCGCAGCGCGTCCACTTCCTCGAAGAGACACACGCCGTCCACCGCCGCGAGCGCGGCGAGCACCGTGGCGCGGTCCTGCTCGGGGTTCACCGGACGGCCCGCGCCCTTGAGCGCCCGCACCGAGGCATCGCTGTTCAAGCCGACAAGCAACACATCCCCCAGCGCCCGCGCCGCCGCGAGGTAGGTGACGTGTCCGGCGTGGAGGATGTCAAAGCAGCCGTTCGTCACAACGAGCCGTTGGCCCGCCACCCGCACCCGCTCGCGCCACGCCGCAACGCTGGCGAGGGGAATGATTTTGTCCCGAAAATCCATGTGCGGGATGCTGCGGGGAGGGCCAACGCTTGGCAAGCGGGCGGACACTCAAACCGCGCGCTCAAAGGCACCCCTCCGCCGGAACGATGCAAAGATCCGAAACTACGCAACCGAGCGTCCTTCGGAGGTGCCAAACTCGGTCACCCCAGCTTCAGCGGGCCGCCGTCGCAGAGGGAGGCTTTGCCGAAGGTTTCGAGGCGGTGGCCCATGGCGTGGGCGAGGGCAAGGTGCAGACGGTTGTGCGCGACCTTGTCCAGCTTGAGCGAGCGGCCCATCGTGAAGCCGGGCGCTCCGCCGACGAGCAGGCACGGGATGTTGTCCAGCGTGTGCGAGTTGCCCTTGCCCAGCTCGTTGGTCCACACGATGAGCGTGTTATCCAGCATCATGCCCTCGCCGCCCGGCTCGGGTGTGGTGGAGAGCTTCTGGACGAGGTAGGCCAGTTCCCCGGCGAACCACTTGTTGATCTTGGTGAGCTTGGCGACCGCGTCGGCGTTGCCGTCCGGCTCGTGCGAGAGGGAGTGGTGGCCGTCCTTGATGTCGAGCCAGTTCATGCGCGCCATGCCGACGGACTTGGTGAACTGCAGCGTGGCCACGCGGGCCATGTCGTTGACGAAGCTGTTGACGAGCAGGTCAATCTGCATCCGGCTCAGGCGCGGCAAGTTGTCGTTCTGGTCGGCGACGCCTTCGCCCAAGGCGGGCGGCGCGGCGCGGAGCTTCTGCTGCTTGGCGGTGGCGATTTCCTGCTCCATCTGGCGGACGAGGGCTTGGTGCTCTTCCAGCAGGCGGCGGTCTGCGGCGCTGATGAGCTTGCCGACCTTCTGTAGGTCGCCCTTCACGGTGTCGAGGACGCTCTGGAGGTTCTCCTTATCCTTCATCTGCCCGTAGAGCTTCTCATACATCTGGTAGGGATCGGAGATGGGCGCGACGGGCTTGTTCGCGCCGGCGTAGCTCATGCGCGTCCAGGGATCAGCGCGGTCGGTGACGCCGACGCCGAATTCCAGCGAGCCGAAGCGGGTGCGGGTGTCATCCTTGCTCTGCAGGTAGTTCTTGATCTCCTGATCGATGGAGATGCCGCTGGCCCAGCCGGCTGGCGCGCCGCCCCCGCCCATGATGTTGCCGGGGAACAGCTCAATGCCCGTGAGCAGGCAGCTCATGCCGCGCATGTGGCTGTCGCCGTCGCCTTTGACTTTGTTGTAAACGCCGTTGAGGACGAGCATGCGGTCCTTAAAGTCCGCGAGCGGCGTCATGATTTCCTTGAGCTGGAAATCGGTGCCGGTGGCATCGGGCCAGTAGGCGGCCGGGATGGTGCCGTTGGGGCTGAACATGAACACCAGCCGCTGGCGTGGGCGCGCGGGCGCGGCAAGGCCGAGGCTGGGCAGGCCGGTGATGAACGGCAGCGTGGCGGCGGAGAGGCCAGCCTGTTTGAGGAATGTGCGGCGATGGAGGGCGTTCATGATTACTTTTTGGTGCTGTTGGCTGGCGCTTCGAGTCCCTGCAACGCGGACACCGTCGCGATGTCCACGATCAGCTTCTGGACGTTATACCCGGACTGGACGAAGGAAAGGCGCAACTGGTTCAACACCTCCGGCCCGTAGGCGAGCATCGGCTGCTTCACGACCTGGCTGAAGAGCTGTTCGATGAACGCGTTGTGCGCGTGCTCACTCTTCACGGCGAACTCGGCGACATCGCGCGCGCCCTTGAGGCGGACGATGCCGCCGTCGTCGGTGGTGTAGTCGGCGTTGGCGTTGATGGGCCGGTTGCCATCCGTGTCGCGGAAGCGGCCCACGGCGTCGAAGTTTTCCAGGCTAAAGCCGAGCGGGTTGATGACGGAGTGGCAGCTCTGGCAGGCCTGCGAGCGGGTCAGCTCGGTGATTTTTTCGCGCATGCTCATGCCGGGCTTGAAGTCGCCGTCCTTGAAAGCAATCGCCATCGGCGGCGGGCGCAGCGCGCGGCCCACGATGTTACGGGTGAGGAACACGCCGCGATGGATGGGCGAGGTGGACTTGTTGTAGGAGAAGGCCGCGAGCAGGTAGGGATGCGTGATGACGCCGGAGCGTTGCTTCGGGTCGAGCTGCACGCGGACGAAGTCCTCGGTGGCGTTGGTGCTGATGCCGTAGAACTGCGCAAGGCGGGTGTTCACGAAGAAGTCATCCTCCAGCAGCAGGCGACGGTAGTCGGAGGACTCGGTCCAAATCACGTCGTCGAGGAAGAGGTTCAGCGACGTGCGGAGGTCGGAAATGATTTCGGGCGTGAAGCCGGGGAAGAGATTCGGGTCCTTGGTCAGGTCCTCGATGTGGTTCATCTGGAGCCAGCGGTGGAGGAAATACTGCATTTTCCCGCGCGTGCGTGCGTCGGCCAACATGCGGCGCGCCTGCTCGGTGACTTGCTCGCGCGTGTGCAACTTGCCGTCCGCAGCAGTCTTCATCAGCGCGGCATCGGGCAACGAATCCCACAGGCCAAACGACAGCCGCTCGGCGACGGTGAAGTCATCTGGCTGCGCACCCGCGATGCCGAGATACAGGAAGCGCGGTGACTTGAGCGTGAGGAGCACGACGCGCTTCACGCCGTCCTCGGGTTTCGTAGCGCTGCGCAGCGGAAGGGTGACGAAGAGATTCTTTTGCTCCTCGGTCAGCGGACGGCGGTAAGCCTTCGCGACCAAGTCCGCGCAGAAGGTCTCGACCTTGGCGGCGCGGTCCTTGTCGTTGGGCTTGCTGCGAGTGAGCCGGTCGAGATTCTTCGCGACGTAGGTTGCGACTTCGATGGCCACATGCGTGACGGCCTCGTCCCATTCCTTGGACACGGACACGCCGCGTTCGTAGCCCACGCTGCTGTCGTCGGCGGGGAACGGTGTGGCGATGATGAAGGAGGCGGCGGCGCGCTCGGGCGCGAGGTTGCGCGCGGGAATGACCTGCCGCGCACCGTGCGGCGGCTGCCAGAGGAGCGTGACGTTTGCCAGCGGGTCGCGCGAAGTCTTGAAAAACTCCAGCCGCAGCGGATACGCGCGTCCGCCGATGAGCCGCAGCGTGGCCGTGTGCTCGACGCCCTTGAAGGACGAGACCGAGCCGTCGATGAGCGGCTTGTCGTCGTCGTTGACCCAGAGCCGGATGCCGTTGGCGGTCTTTACCACGAACTCGTAGTCGCCCGACTCGTCGGCGATGACGGAGCCGGTCCAGTTCAACGCGAAACCGTTCGTGCCTTCACCGGCCCACGCCGGGCGGTTTTTTCCGAAGTCGAACTCAATCTTGCCATCGTTGCGTTCCAGCGACTTGTCCTCGCGTCGGATGGTGCGCGACTTGTAGCCGACCACGGCCAGGCCTTTGCCCGGCGTGACCTTCGGCTCCTCGCTCACGCGAAACAGGTCGGCGACGGCGAGCAAGTGCTGGCGGTTCGTGAGGCGAACCAGCTCGACGCGCGCGGGCTGGGTCTTGGCCCGGGCCTCGCGCGAGTAAAACGTGTCGTGGATGTAGCGCGCGACGGCGACGGCGTGCGGGCCGGTGCAAGAGCCGGGTTTGTCCTCCGGCATGGTTTTGGCGATGTAGCGCGTGAGTTTCTCGACCGACCAGTCGCCGACGAGCGGGTCGTTGTATTTGCCCTTCACGCCCTCGCCGGCGGGGCCGTGGCACTTGACGCATTGCTGCTTGTAGATGGCCGGGCCGTCGGGCTTGCGAGAGAAGAGTGAAAACGGCGCGGCAAACGCAGGCGGGGTCAGCCAAAGGCTGAGGAGGAGCAGGCCGGCCCGGAACGCCAGTGCTGCAACCGAGCTGTAGTCTTTGAAAGCGATCATGTGGCGAGCGCTCAGGCGGCTTGGAGGCGGGGGATTCTTCACAGTTTGGGGCGGACGGGCGCGGTCAGACGGAGAAGAAGTCCTTCATCTTGTTGAGGAAGTCGTTGGCGTATTCTTCCTGGCTCAGGGGCACGACGTCGCGGCTGCGCTGGGACTGGGATTCGGCGAGAACGACTTCCGTTTCGAGGCGGCGGAGGGCGAGGATTTCGCTGAGTTTCTCGACCAACTCGGGGGACTCGCGGAGGACTTCGGCCATGCGTTCGCGGGGGATGAGGACGACTTCGCAGTCGCGGGTGGCGTGGACGGTGGCGCTGAGTTTCTCGCCGGTGAGCAGGGAAATCTCGCCGAGACAGTCGCCGCGATGCACGACGTTGACGCGGGTGTCGTGGCCGTCCTGCTGCACAAAGACGTCGGCCTCGCCGTCGACGACGACGTAGAGGGCCCCGCCTTCCTCGCCCTGGCGGAAGATCCGCTCGCCCTTACCGAAGAGCTCGGTGCGGGCACCGACGACGAGTTTGCTGCGCTGCTCTTCATTGAGGACGCCAAAGATCATGTTCCGCCCCAAGATGTCGGTGATGAGTTTGGTCTGGGCGTCGTGTTCGTCGGTGGGGCGTTCGTAGTGGACGACGCGTTGCGGCAGCGGGATGCTGAAGCCGGCGCGGCGGAGTTCATACCAAGCGTCGGTGCGGATGCCGTCGGCGATGTTGTCCTGCCGGGCGTCACGCTCGATCCAGAACTTGATCTCGTAAACGGCGGCGTTTTCGCCGAAGTCCTTGAGGAAGACCTCGGGGGCCGGGTCTTTCAAGACCCCTTCCACGTCCGCCGTGGCGCGCAGGAGGATGCGGCGGACCTTGTTCGGCGGTGCCTCGAAGTCCACCGGCACGGTGAGGCGCGCGGCGTGAATGGGGGTGGGGTAGCTGTAGTTTTGGAGGTGGCTGTTGACGAGGTCAACATTGGGAATCTCCAGGTAGGTGTGGTCCACGGTGCGCAGCCGGGTGGTGCGCCAGTTGAGTTCCATCACCTCGGCGAGGCGGCTGTCAATGAGCAGCCAGTCGCCCTGCTTGAGTGGTTTGCCGAGCTGGATGGTGAGGCCGGCGATGAGGTTGGAGATGACCGGGCGCAGTGCGAGGCCGATGACCACGCCGCCGCCCGCCAAGCTGGCGAAGAGGCCGGGGACCTTCACCTCGAAGACGAACTGGAGAATGAGCAGCACGGCGGCGGTGATGCCCACGATACGCGTCGCGTGCGTGAAGAAGCGGGGGGCCACCATGTTCCGCTTCTTCTGGAAGTAGCCCTCCCAGTAAAACCGGTTGAAGAGGGTCAGCAGGAGGAGCGAGTCCATCATGAACGTCGCCCCGATGATCACGCGGTGCGTGTCCACCCGCAGGTTCATGAAGTAGGCCGTCGCCAGCGCGGCGTTTGCGATGCAGATGAAGTGGTAGGGAGCCCCCATGCGCAAGGCCCACCGCTGGCGTAACTGCCGGCCCAGCAGCACCATCGCAAACCAGACTGGCAAGCCGACCACCAGTATGTAGGAGAGATTGTTCATGCCTATGCGCGCATCTTGGGAAGCCCCCCGGGCGACTGCAACTTGGAAATGATTCGACTCCCGGTGCCTGGCGCAGCTTGCCACTGGTCCCCGAAGCGCGGCCCACCAAAGCGCCTTGGCGCGGGGAGGTAAAGGGCGGTTGAGCAGCACCCGTAGCGAGCGCCGTGCGTGCCATGCGGACAGGGTGGCCGCGCTCTGGACCGGGTCGTTCGGGGCTAGATGCGCCCGCCGATGCCAATGGCTTTGCGCTCGACAGGCTTGGGCTGCGACCTGGTTTGCGCCCGCCGCTGCGGACAAGGTGGCTGCGCGCCATGAACTCCAGTCAAGCCATCTTCACCCTCACTGTCATCGCATACCTGCTGCGGTTTCCGGCGCGCGCGGAGAGGAGAAGCCCACGCCGGGTTTGGAACGGCCGGCCACCAACGCCGCGGGCGTGGTGCTGGCGAAGATCGTGGTCGAAGCGCACGAGCCGCCGGACTTGGCGGACTGGGCCAAACGCGCCGGGCAGCTCTGCGCCGACTGGTATCCGAAGGTTTCCATCCTGCTTGCCAGCGAAGGCTTCACCCCGCCGGAGCAGGTGACGCTCCGGTTCCGCGCGGACATGAAGGGCGTCGCAGCCGCCAGCGGTAACGTCATCGACTTTGCGGCGGGTTACGTGCGTGGGCACACGAACGACTGGGGCATGGTGGTCCACGAACTGACGCATGTCGTGCAGTCGTATCCGCCGGGCGGGTCCGGCTGGCTGGTCGAGGGCATTGCGGACTACCTCCGCCTCGTGCACTTCGAGCCGACCGCGCCTCAACCCCGACAAGGCCAGCCACCGCGACGCCGACAAGACCACGGCCATGTTCCTCGCGTGGGTGGAACAGCAACATGGCCCCAAGCTCGTCACCAAACTGAACGCCGCCTTGCGCCAACGGAAGTATTCCCCCGAGCTGTTTCAGTCCGCGACCGGCAAGTCGTTGGATGCGCGGTGGGCCGACTTCGCCGTCGAGTTACGCGGGCAGCAATCGGTGCCGAAGTGAACAGATCTACACGGGACTTGTCCGGCTCGCCAGGGCCGCGCTGGTGCGGGGCCTCGGCTGACCGGAGAACGCGGTAGTGACTAACGGGGCGACGCTCGAAGCCGGAACAATTCAGCGCGGCAGGAACTGGGCCGGGCCGTCCGTCCGCAGCAAGTCCTTCAGCTCGCCGTAGTCAAAGTGGACGACGAACTCGCCGTCCGCGCCCGAGGCGATGGCGTAGGGGTTGAAGTAAATTTGCAGACCGGTGGGCGAGAGGGTGAAAACGTCGAGCTCCACATCCTTGTCCAGCACGGCCTTCGGGCGCGGGGCGCTGATGGCCTTCAGTTTCGGCACACACCGCGTCCGCAGCTCGGTCAGCCAGTGGGAGCTCTCCCGGAACAAATCTGCCAGCGCCAAGACCCGCAGGCCGTCGCCTCCCGCGATGAAGTTCGCACCGCGCCAGTGTGAGTGGTTGCCGTTGCCGCCGGTCTGCTCGTGGCCACACACGGAGAAGCTCGCGAGGTTCGTCGTCAGTAGGCGGAGCTGCCAATTGGCCGTGAATTCATATTCGTTGAAGCCGGGCAATTGCCGCTCGCGGAGCATGTCTTTCCAAAAGCTGAACGCCTCGCTGGCGACCGCAGCCGCGTCGGTCTCGCACTGTGCGATGACTTCGCGGTTCACCGCCGCGACAAACGCATTCGTCTCCGGCAGGCGGGGAAACTGCGCTGCGAATTCCTGCGTGCCGCCGACCCGACCCAGCCGAATCCCGGCACGCCGCCGAAAGCTCAGATGCTCGAACTGCCGCGTCAGGCTCGCCGTGTCATTACCCCAGGAGGCAAGGCGAGGGAGTGTGGCCGTCAACTGGCGCGGGTCGGCCGTGGAGGCGACGAAGGTCGCGGGCAGCTCCGGCGCGTCCTCGGGTTCGCGCGCGTAAGTTTTCTCGCGCCACGGGTGCGCGCGGTTCGTGGTCCAAAACACGAGGGCTTGTCCGTGTCCTTCGCGATACAGCCAGCCGTGCCAACCCGGGGCGCGGCTATCCGCGTAGTCCAGCTCGAAGAGGTTCACATACACCAGCCGCCCATCCACGTCGCGTCCGACGAACGTGCCGCCAGCAACCGAGCGAACCGGAGGGCGGCTAGCATCGCGCCAGCAGAGGAAGGTGAAGCCGGAGAGTGCGAGCACGAAAGCCAGCACGAGCCAGCGGGCTTTGTGGGGAGTCGACGGGGCAGGGGGCAGGCCGCTCATCTCGCCGCGTGGATGACGAGGTTCAGCTTGCCGATCTCCAGGCGGCTGCCGTCCTTGAGCGGCGTGCGTTTGCCCGTGGCCGTCTCGACGTATTCGATGAGGCCGTTGCGGAACGCGACGCTGGCGAAGCGCGGCGGCAACCCGCGCACGAACACATGATCCTCACCCCCGCCGATGGTCACCGCCTGCGCGCCGAGGTTGAAGTTCGTCGTCTCGTTCGGTGCCCAGATGACTTCGAGGCTCGCTTCGCGGAAGAGCCTTTCGACCACAATCATCGCCAGCCCGAGTGCCAGCCCCAGCGTGCCGAGGCCCACCAGCCGCCCGATGGCATCCGGCAACACGCGCCCAACCAGCAGGAAGCAAACGCCACCCAAGCCCCCGCCCACAGCGCCCGCAATCAGCCCGCGCACCAGACCCAAGTTCGGCACCGGCCGCGACAGCAACGCGCCGAGCAAAGCGCCCATGAAAGCCCAGCAGACCGTGCGGACGACGACGGCGTGGAAGGTTGCAGAGCCAACTTGCACCGAGTAGGCCGCCTGCGCCGCCGCTCCGGACAACAAGCCGGCGAGCGCGCCAAACAAGAGGATTTTCTGAACGTTGCGGGGCCGCAGGTCGCGCCGTTGGTGCCACTCGCCGGCCGCAAACAGCGCCGTGGCCAGGACGCTCGCCGCAATCGCCGACCAAAGTCCGACGGTGATGATGAGCGCCGCCGGCGAGGCCTCCCGCCCACCATCGGGCGCGAACTCCGCGAGCACCGACCCCGCCGCACCGCCGAGTCCGCCCGCGAGCAGGTAGAGCAGCGGCTTGTTCGACCGCAGCGCGATCAGCACGGGTGGCAGGCTGTCGGGCTGGGTGGAGGACGACATTCCAATGGCGAGTTGCAGCAGTGGTTGTGAATCCCTGACCGGCACTCACCCGCGCTGATGGGAATGCGGGTGAGTGCCGGTCAGTGCCGAGGAGTGTTGCCTCAGTTCTTCCCGGCGCGGACGCGCTCCTTCTTTTCCTCCATCTCGGCATTCAGCGTCTTGCGGTCGCTGACGAGCTGCTTCTCCAGTTGCACGTAAGCCTCGGCGTCGCCCTTCTCGGCGGCCTTCTGGAGCTGGCCTTTCACGAGGATTTCGCGGTCGGCGATTTTGGATTTGTAGAGCGAGTCGAGGTCGGCCAGTTCGGCCTTCTGCGCGGCGGTTACTTTGGCGGAGGGCGCTTGTTTGCTCAGGCGTTCCATCGCGAGTTCGTAGGAGGATTTCATAGAGTAGCTATCAGCAGTCAGCTTTCAGCAGTTGGCGGGGGAAGATGAACTGGCTGCTCTGGCTCCGCAATGCCGCTGACCGCTGACTGCTGAAAGCTCACCCACACCTTCCCCTCCACCACGCGCACCGGATAGCTCCGCACGGGCCGAGCCGGCTTGGTGACGCCCGCGCCGGTGCGGAGGTCGAAAGCCCAACCGTGCAGCGGGCAGGTCACTTGGCACGCGTCAGCGTCCACCCAGCCGGAGCCCAGCGGGCCATCCCGATGCGGACAACCATCGTCCAACGCATAGAACTCGCCCCCGACGTTGAAGACCGCGATACGCCGGCCGGCGAGCAGAACCGTCTCGCCCTTGCCCGGCGACAAAGCAGCGACATCCAACGCGGGGAGAAAGTGCGGCATGCGGAGGAATTACTGCTCCGCCGCCACCGTGACCAGTGAAAGCCCGTGCTGCCGCACTAGCTTCGCCATCACGTCCTGTTCCAGCAGCAGCGTGCGGCCCGACTCGAAGGCCAGCACGCGGACGCCGCTGGCGGCGCAGACTTCGAGCGTCTGCGGGCCGACGCAGGGGATGTCGAAGCGCAGGTCGTGCTGCTCCTTCGCGACCTTCACGGCGACGGCCCCGCCGCTCTTGCCGGCGAGTTCGCCGCCGCGCGCGAGGGCCTTATCCGTGCCCTCGAAGCCCTCGACGGCGAGCACGGTCCCACCCTTGACTACGGCGGTCTGGCCGATTTCGAGACGGGAAACTTCCTTCGCGATGCGGAAGCCAAAGCGCACGTCCGCCGACTCATCGTCGCTCAACTTCTTGCCGAGTGCGAAGCCCGGGCCAGCCATAAGCGGTTGCAACCACGGCACGGCGGAGATGAGTTCCACGCCGTCCTTCTTCAGCTCGTCCGCGATGCCGCCGAAGAGGGTGTGGGCGTTCTTCTCCTTGAGTCGCAGGAGCAGTGCGACCGCCCGCAAGTCAGGACGGAGGTCGAAGAGGTTCTTGGGCGCGATTTGCCCGGCCATGACGCAGTGCTTCACGCCGCGCTCAGTGAAGGCGGTAATCATCTTGCCGAGCTGGCCCACACGCAGCCAGACGAGGTCGTCCACGAGCGCCGCGAGCGAGGGGTCCGTCTCGCCCTCGAACCCGACGGCGACGAGGCGCGTGACACCCATCGCACGCGCTTGGCGCGCGAGGAGGAAGGGCAGCGTGCGATTGCCGGCGATGAGGCCGAGGGTTTGAATGGCGGCGGACACGGGCGAGAGCGTAGTGGGCTGAGCCGCCGTTGTCAGGAAGGGAAAGCGGGCGGAGCAGGATTAAGATCAGATTTACGAGCAGGGGGGAGGCAGCCGAACCGTGGCACCTGCTCGTAATCCTAAGCCGGAAAGATGCAGTAGGAGGTGAGTTTGGAAGTGGGCAAGGGATGCGGCAATGCGGCGGCCAGCCGGGTGACCCAGTCCAAGGGCCGCCGCCAGCCCCAGAACGTGGCGCTGCTCGCGTGAGGCGAGAGGCGTTGGTCGCTGAACTCAATGGCGATTGTCTTGCCGCCGCTGTTGAACTCAAATCCCGTGGCTGCCGTTTTGGTGAACCGGGCGCGTGCCCGACGTTTGCGGTGTTTTCACCCACCACCAATCAGTTCCCAACCGGTGGTCTCCTTTCAACTGCATCGTTCCGGCTAACCATCAATCCCCATGCCGTCAACCTCTGCCAAATTGCGCCCCTTTTTCCATTCCGGAGTTCGGGATAATCGCAGTTCCCTCTCGGCACGGAGCAAGCAATGAAGCATGAAGAACCTCAATGAAGCGTGGTGCTCGGAAGGGCAAAAAGACCGGCACTCCGCATGCGGTATGACGCGTTGCGTCTCAAGCGGGATGCGCTACAACCTTTCATTCTGTTGGGGAAACTGGGAAGTGGCGGAGAGAGGGGGATTCGAACCCCCGATACGGCTTTTGACCGTATACCGGTTTAGCAAACCAGCGCCTTCAGCCACTCGGCCATCTCTCCTAAACCATTGAAACCATTGGCTTTACAAGCCGTTCCGACCTTGTGCTAGAAGGCCGTAGTTGACAGTTGCCGACACTTTGCCGACAGTTGCCGACATGAAACGCGCGACACGTTCAAAGCCGGAGACTGTTAAAGTTGGCAACGTCACGGTCCGAATCTACAAACGGAGTCGCCAGACCACAATCGGAAACTTCCGCACGGTGTTTGAGGTGGCCGACTATTCGGAAGGCGTCCGGCGCTTTCGTGGCTTCAGCGACCGCCCCGCCGCCGTCGAGGCCGCGAAGGGCATTGCCGGCAAGATTGCGAGCGGGGACGTGTCTGCCGCCAGTTTGAGCAACGCCGAATCCGCCAGCTATGGCCGGGCCGTCGAGTTGCTGCGGCCAACGGGCGCTTCTCTTGAACTGGCCGCGTCCACCTTCGCCAAGTGCTTTGAACTGCTCGGCGGGGACAACCTGCTCGAAGCCGCCCGGCACTTCGCCAAGTTCAACCCGGCCAAGGTTGAGCAGCGCCTTGTCGCCGACGTGATTGCCGACTTGCTGGCCGTCAAAGCCGCCGACGGCTGCTCGGCGGACTACCTCACCGACTTGCGCCAGCGGTTGAAGCGCTTTGCCGAGCGTTTCACCGTGGACATTTCCACCGTCACGACCGCCGACGTGCAAATGTTTCTCGACGGTTTGAAGCTCGGCAAGCAGTCGAAAAAGAACTTCCGCACCGTGCTGGGAACGCTGTTCAGCTTTGCCGAGGCGCGTGGCTACCTGCTCAAAGGGAGCAATCCGGTGCTCGGCACCGAGGAAGTGAAGGTGAAATCAAACGGCGGCAGCATCGCAATTTTCGCCCCCGACGAAATTGCCAAGCTGCTGCAATCCGCCACCCCGCGCTTCCTGCCGGTTGTCGCCATCGGCGCATTTGCCGGACTGCGAACGGCGGAAGTCGAGCGGCTGGAATGGAGCGACCTAGACCTCGCGCGCGGCTTTATCCACGTCGGCGAGGACATGGCGAAGACGGCCAGCCGGCGACTGGTGCCCATCTCTGCGAACTTGGCCGCATGGCTCGCGCCCTACGCCGGGCAACCGGGCAAGGTATGGCAGGGCACGGCGAGCCTCTTGCAAAAGGACCGGGCCGCGTGTGTCAAAGCCGCTGGTGTGGCGTGGCAGGACAACGGGCTTCGCCACTCCTTCATCTCCTACCGGCTCGCCGCGATTCAAAACGCCGCCCAAGTCGCGCTGGAAGCGGGCAACTCGCCTGCCGTGGTGTTCAAGCACTACCGCGAATTGGTTCAACCGTCCGACGCGCAAGCGTGGTTTGCCGTCAGGCCAGCCGGCAAGGCGGAGGTGGCAGCGTGAAGACCCTCAAACGACAGCCCGCCAAAAAACGCAAAACACTGGCCGGAAAAATTCGCATTGCCCCCGATGACTTTCGCAAGTCGCTACTCGCGGAGCATGGCACCTGCGATTATCTCTCCCCTGAATTTGAGGAAGTCTTCTACATCCTGAACAAGCAGGCTCTTTTGAGCAGACGGATTCTCACTTCCAGCGGAGGCACTGATTCGGAAACCAAGCTCGCCGCCAAGTGTGTGAACGCGGTCAAGGCACACGACGCCGATTTCTTCCTGCGGCTTGCGAAAGAAGTTCGCAGGCAGTCCGTGCGGTTCAATGAGAAGTATGCGGACCCATTCCACCTTCACTTGCTCATGCTCAAAACGATGAACCGCTGGCGCGTGAAGTCCGGCTTGCCAAAGTTCACGCTTCGACAGGTCAAACCAGACCCGGACAGGCCCGAGACGAAAAGCGAGGTGCTAATCCCGTCCAGTTTCGGAAAACTTTCCGACCGGCACTGGCGCAAGGAAGCAAAGGTCGTTGGCTTGTCGTTTTTGGAGGGCAATAGCGGCCGCCCGAAAACTCGGAACAAATAACGGGCGGCGGTCCTTCGCAGTCCGGGTTTAAGCGCGGCGCATGGCGGAACCTCCCGCCATGAAACAAACATTGCCGACACCAACCGCCGTCGCGCCGGCCGCAAATGCCAGCGCTGCTCTCTGGCTCGAATCCGACACGGCGGCTTACCTGAACGTCGAGCCGCGCACCTGCCGCCTGTGGCGCACCACGCGCGGGCTTCCCTTCATCCGCATTTCCAGCAAGGCCGTCCGCTACCGGAAGGCTGACGTGGACGCATGGCTTGACCGCCGCCGCTGCACGACCGGGAAGGCAGGTGCGCGTTGAAATCTTCGCTCCGTTGGTCGAAGTGTTCCGGCTCAACTCGCCGACTTGTTGAACGCATCCTCGCGCGCGGCTACGAACCGGACTCCGGCCTTCGCCTTCGCGACTTCTTCCCGAGCAAGCGCCGCCGCCACGCGGCAGGAGGCGCGCGTTGAACCTGAACGAAGTTGCTTCCCACTTTGAAGGCGTCAAAAAGTCCGGCGCTGGATTCATGGCTCGCTGCTCTGCTCACGATGACGGCGCGGCCAGCCTGAGCTTGGCGGAAGGCGAAGGCGGCAAGGTGCTGGTGAACTGTTTCGCCGGCTGCAAGACGGAGGACGTGTTGAAGGCGCGGGGCTTGAAGGTGGCCGACTTGTTTCCCGCGACAGGCGGACGCAACGGCAACGGGCACGCGCGCGGCAGCGGGAGAATCGTGGCTGCCTACGACTACCGCGACGAAACCGGGCAACTGCTCTTTCAGGTTGTCCGGTTTGAACCGAAGGATTTCCGCCAGCGCCGGCCCGACCCGGCCAAGCCCGACGGATGGACGTGGAAACTTGAAGGCGTTCGCCGCGTGCTCTTTCGTCTGCCGGAAGTTGCGGAAGCCGCCGCCCAAGGCTGGCGCGTGGTTTTGGCGGAGGGGGAGAAGGACGCGCTCGCGCTCGTCAAACACGGTTTCATCGCGACGTGCAATTCGGGAGGAGCGGTTTCAGAACCGAAGCCCGGCCAGCCGAGCAAATGGCTCGACAACTACACCGCCGCCCTGCGAGGCGCGTTCGTCGTCATCATCGCGGACAGGGACAAGCCGGGGCGTGAACACGCGGCACACGTTGCGGCCAAGCTGCAAGGCGCGGCGGCCAGCGTGAAGGTTGTCGAGTGTCCCGACGTTGACGGGCGCACGGTGAAGGACGCCGCCGACTTCTTTGGGGCGGGCGGGGAGGCGAGAGACTTGACGCTGATTATGGATTCCGCGCCGGAGTGGCAGCCCGCTCCGCGCCATGCGCCAGCGTCCGCCCCGGCGGGGAATCCGACTGCCGACACAGGAAACCATTTTCGGTCTGACGTTGGCTACGCTGACAAGCTGGTGCAACGGTTCGCAGGCACTATTCGCTTTTGTGCCGATGAAAATTGCTGGCTCGTCTTTGACGCCGCGAATGGCTGGCGACGAGACGAGACAAATGAGATTCGCGCAAAGGCTGCCGACTACGCACGCGAGCTGTATCTTTTGGCCGTGGAGGAGGCTAAGGACAAAGAGCCAAATGAGGGAATCAAACTCGTGTCTAGTGTCGTCTCTTTGGGGAATCGCAAGCGCGTCGAGCCTGCTCTGGCCTTCGCCCAGTGTCACCCGACCGTGAGCGTGCGCGCTGCCGAGCTGGACGCGGACCTGTTCCTTGTTGGCGCACGGAACGGCGTCATTGACCTGCGCGACGGCTCATTCCATCCGCACAAGCCGGAGCACCTTGTCACGCGGCGACTGAGCGCCAACTATGACCCCACCGCCACCGCGCCGACATGGGCCAGGTTTCTCGCGGAGGTTCAGCCGAGCGAAGAGATGCGAGGATTCCTTCAACGGCTGGCGGGCTATTCGCTGACGGGGGAGATTCGTGAACACGTCCTTCCCTTCCATTTCGGAACGGGAGCCAACGGCAAAGGCACCTTCCTAGAACACGCTCAACTGAAATTGTCAGGCGGCTACGGGGCGAAGTTGACGGACGCGCTGGTGTATCAGAGCGCGAAGGGACACATCCCGCACCTTGAGATCGCCAATCTGTGCGGGAAGCGTTTTGCGCTGGGCGAGGAGAACACGGAAGGCGGGAAGCTCAACGAAAACTTGCTCAAATCCATGACCGGCGGCGACCGCCAGAAGGGGCGCTTTCACTATGCGAACTTCATCGAGTATTTCCCGACCTACAAGGTTGCGCTGGTGGGCAACCACAAGCCGCGCATTGACGGCACCGATGACGGAATCTGGCGGAGATTTCTCCTTGTGGACTGGCCGGTGCAAATCCCCAAGGAACGGCGCGACGGTCAACTCAAGGACAAGCTCGCCGCTGAAATGTCGGGGATTCTAAACTGGGCCGTGACGGGAGCGCGGGAATGGATGCAACACGGTTTGCAGCCGCCCGAATGCTGCACCGTAGCAACCGAAGCCTACAGGCTACAGTCCGACAAGCTGGCAGAATTCATCGCGGAGCACTTCATCCAAGAGGAAGGGGCCACCGTCACCAAGGCGGCGGCATACGCGGCTTATCGTGAATGGGCAACGCGGGCAGGCATTGACCATCAGGCCAGCAAGCGTGGTTTGGGTTTCCAGTTGGCAGGCCGAGGCTGGCAGGAAACCAAGTCAGGCCATGAGCGGCAGCATTGCTGGGTTGGCTACCGGCTACGCGGCGGAAAGCATCGCAACCCAAGACTAGGATGCGGACGTATAACAGGAATTTCCCAAGACTTCCCTCACGGAAGCTGCTAGAGGAAAGTTATGGGAAAAAGCTGTTATGCGTCCGCATACGCCACCGCGCATTACTGGCTTCCACTCGCCCACAAGCCGCCAAGGCAGGGCAGGCCGCGTGCCCCGTGGCAAACCTTCCCTCGCCTGTCCTGACGCAACAGCGGTCAACGTGGGCGCGGGGCGGGCCGTCGTGGTGCCTACCCCGCCTATGCCGTCAAACAGTTTCCTTGGAAAACCCTTAGCCTCACGCGGTTCGACCACCGCCCTCTTTCTATGAATTCAGCGAAACTCGGGTTTCCGTTTCACAAGTGACCAAAAAACCGGTTGCAGTTGAGGAGCGGGTCAACGCGGAGCTGGTGAGCGTCTTGGATTCGGCCAGCCGGGCAATGAAGGCGCTGGGGGCGGGGGAATAACCAGTTTCGGAAAACTCATTCCATTAAATCCTTTACTTGTGCGATTAGCTCTCCTACTTTGCAGCATGACTTCAACGCAAGTGACTGCCGCCCCCGCGCGTGACGCCTGCGCGGACCTCGCCCCGCCGCCCCGTAGTCTCGACGTGTTCCTCTCTCGCGCGGAACTCGCCCGCATCGCCTCCGCGCCGATGGCAAGAGTATATCGCGCCTTCGCCGACGGGGCGCTGACGCCCGACGCACTCGACACGCACGGCCAGCCGCTATTCCTGATGCAGCGCCTTCCGCTGTTGAAAGCAGAACTGGAAAAACTCAACTCCCCTCAACTGTGATGAACACACAAACCGCCGACTATATCTTCGCGCGAGCGCCAATCTGGCTTGCCGAAAGCAACGCACTTTTGGCTTGGGCGGCTCGTGTGAGCCTCGCCGCCACCCCCGGCACCGTGGCCGGAAAAATGGCAGACGGAAGCGACCGCCCGCAGGTGTTAATTCAAGGCGGAGTGATGACCATTCCCATTCAAGGTCCGCTTTTGAAAAATGCAACGACCGTTGAGTTGAGCCTTGGCTTCTGCTCTTACACGGGCATCTCCGCCGCGTTGGAAACCGCGCGAACCTCGCCGGGCCTGAGAGGTGTTGCGCTGTTGGTGGATTCGCCCGGTGGCGAGGTTTCCGGCCTGCTCGAATGCGTGGACAGCATCGTGGCGACAACTACGAAGCTCCCGGTGCAAACCATCGTGGACGGAAATTGTTGCAGCGCCGCCTATTGGCTTGCCGCTAAGACGAATCGCATCTCCGCCTCGAAAAGTTCCAATGTTGGAAGCGTCGGCGCGGTCATTTCGCACCTGAGCGTTTCCAATGCACTCGCGATGCGAGGCATTACTGCGACTGTGATTTCCTCGCCTACGGGCAAGGCGTCCGCTCACCCCTTCCAGCAGCTCACCGACGAGGGCCGCGCGAGCCTGCAAGGCAAGGTGGACGAACTCGCCACGGATTTTCGCACGTCGGTTCTGTCTAGTCGCGGTGGCATCGCGAAGGGCGCACTGACTGGCGAGACGTTTTTCGCCAGTCGCGCGAAGGCACTGGGACTGGTGGACGTTGTCGGTGAGACGGTCAACGAAGTGGTTCGCCGCCTGTCCTCCGCCTCGCCCGGCGCACAACTCACCGCGCCAAGCTCCGCGCAGTTCATCGCCAAGTGCCGGGCGCTTGCGGCCAGTGGCAAGACGCACGGCGAGGCCATCACCGCCGCCGTGAAGGAACTCCCCGCCGATTACGAAGCTTGGCTGGCGGCACGCCTAAACGGCCAGCGCGCCGCGATTTTCCCAAACTGAAACCATCATGTTTACCTCCCTGTTCAAAAAAAATCCGCCCGTTGAAATCGCCGCCCTTCGCCGCGCCGTAGCGCAGTCCGCCAAGGATGCGGAATGGCGCGCGGCCTTCCACCAGAAAGCCGAGGCGCTTGCCGCCGACGTTCGCACCGCACGCACCCGGCTTCAAAACGAACCCTCCGACGCAACCGCCGCCGCCCTTGTCGCCGCGATGGCCGCAGAAACCACACAGGCCCCCGGCTTGCGCGAAGCGTTCACGTCCTTGGTGTCATGGCAGACCAGCAGTGAGCTTGTCCGCCTCAAAGAGACGCTAGCGCCCGCCCTCGAAGCGGCGATTGACCTTTGGACCCGCGAGGAATCCGCGCTGGCGGCAGAGGACGCCACCCGTGCGGAAAAGCTCGGCGTGCCGGCGGCGGAACTCTCCGGCGGACTTTCCACGAAGATCAAGGCCCGCGTCGAAGCCGCGCAGAACGCGCTGCACGAAGTCGAAAACGACCAGCGCCTCGCGCACCACGCGGCGTGGTTGCTGCAAGGTTTCAACGCCTGAACCACCATGAACCTGATTCAACGCTTGTTTCTGAAACTCTCGCCCGACCCGCTCGCGCCGCTGCGCAAGATCGAAGCGGAGAACGGCAAAGACATTGCATGGCTTGAGAGCCTGTCTGAACAGCAGGCCGAAGCCCGCCGGGCTGAACACGCCGCTCGCAATGAGGCAGAGCACAACCCGAACGACGAAACCTTCCGGCGCAGCGTCGAGTTGACCGCAACGCTGCCCTTGCGCCTGTTGGCCATCGGCTCGAACAGTGCGCGAGCCGCCCACACAATTCGCGGCAGGATTGTCGCTCGCACCCTGGAGCCGTTGAAAGCCGCGCTGCCCATCGTGAAGGAACGGCTCGAAAAGGAGCTGGCCGAGATCGTCGAGGCCGAGGCCGTCATTGCCGCGCGCGTCGGAGTCGAGACGCAACGCGAATCCCCCGCTGTTGCCAGATTGAACGAGGAGCTTCGCCGTTGCGATGCGTTCAAAAACTTACTGAACGAAGTTCGCCCCGGCGGGGAGGATTTCGACCGCGTGCGCAAAGTTTTGAAGTTCGCCCTTGGCACTGCATGAACCCCTTGGCCGCCATTGGCCTTTTTCGGATGACCCGGCTTTCCGGCCTTGGGCTTCCGCGCGAACCAATGGCGGCCCAACCTCGCGTGACCGGCGCTGACCTCATAAGCAGCCCCGGAACGCATGGCGCGGCGTGCCCAAACGCGCGCCGCGCCTCCCCTTTGTGAGTTGCTTCGACTACCTCCGGCTTTGGCTCGGCTGGCGCTGGCGCAAGGTGCGTCGCGCCGTTGCTGCCCGGCTGCCGTGCCCCGCCCCCACCGCCCCACCACGCGCTTGCAGAGGCAAAGCCGGGAGGAGGGGAAGGCCCGTCTGGCGAGTTGTACCCTGAGGTGCAAACACAACCCAAGTGCGGAGGATACCCGCGCCCGCCAGACGGGAGGACGGCATTGCTAGCCGTCCGCTCCGCGCCATGCAAGCCCGTGGTCGGCCAGACCATCGGACTGACTACCCAAGAGCATCGGGAGTTGTCCGCCCCGGCAACTGTCGGCAGGTATTGGCAGGCGGCGGCGAGTCGAACAGGCCGCAACCTCGCAGCCGGTAAATGACCCAAACTTGCCGACAGTTGCCGACAAAAAACGTGTCAAAATGCTGTCACGACGTGCCACGGGCCAAAAATGAGGACACGCACAAAAGCATTGAATCCATTGGTTGTATTGGTGTTTTAGAGGAAAAGTGAGAAACGGGGAAAACGGTTTAGCAAACCAGCGCCTTCAGCCACTCGGCCATCTCTCCAGCCTACCAACTTTGAGTAGTTCACTCTCGAAACGAACCAATCTCAAACGCCACCGCCTGACGCTGCGTGACACACTTGCAACGCGGTCAGACACAGAGACCTCTAACGCATCATGGAAAACCCAAAGGCGTTAACAGCCGCAGTGGCGCGTTGGGTATAAGCGGACCCACCGTGGCGGTCAAGTTGGTTACGTAATCGTGCCTGTGCCGAGTTGGTTCTGGTCAACTGTTGTCGGGCGGCCAGTGGACCGAGGTTGCCGACCCTACCGGCCTTGCGTCGATCCGGTGGACCGGAGTCGGTGGAGGGAGCCGTATGGGTGAGTTTGCTGTGGCAGTGGGGGGATGGGGCGGAAGTTGGCGTTCGGCAGCGTCTGGGGGGAAACACAGAGCGGCGATGTCCAGGCCTCGACGTAGCAGCGTTGAAGCGGGGGGGACACAATCAACCGAGTCCGTCCGGCAGCCATTGCATTCATCACCTAGGGTGCGGGCGGGACCGCGCAGGTTGCTCACCACCGTGCGGGACTGATCTGGTGCCGCCGCAGAATGTTGAAGCCGGTTGGAGAAGTTTTTCGCACTGGCGGTGAAGTCCGCGCTGCTCCCGGGGCGTCCTTCGACTTTGGTCGTCGGGCTGGAACTTCCGCCACCTCACACCTTCTTCTTCCCCTTCTTCGGCGGCGCATCCGTTGGGGCTTCGCCATACTGCGGCATGTGTGGCCAGGGGATGACGTGGGCGCGCTTGGCCCAAACTTCCCACTTGGTGACGAGTTCCTTCAGCTTGGCTGACTCGGCGGCGGCGCGGTCGTGGGCTTCGGTGCGGTCGGCGAGCATGTCGTAGAGCTCCCATTTTCCGCCGGGGCCTTTGGCGACGAGTTTCCACTGGCCGTCGCGGGCGGCGCGGTTGCCTTCGTGTTCCCAGAAGATGGGTTCGGGGCGTGGGAGCGGCTGGTTGGCGAACGCGGCGCGGAGGCTGACGCCTTGCAGCGCGGTGATGCGCTCGCCGTTCAACTCAGCGGGATACGGCGCGCCGGCGAGGTCCACGGCGGTGGCCATGAGGTCAATCAAGTGCCCGGGCTGCGAGCGCAGTTCCCCACGCGCTGCGATGCCCTTCGGCCAATGCGCGACGAGCGGCGTGCTGATGCCGCCCTCGTGGACCCAGTGCTTGTATTCGCGGAAGGGCGTGTTGCTCACGTTGGCCCACTCGCGTCCGTAGCCGAGGTAGGTGTCCGCCGGGCCGGGCATCACGCCGTAACCTTGGCGCACGGGGAAACCGTCGCGGGTTTGCTTCGGCACGCTACCGTGCTGGCGGTCGGTCGGGGCCAGTGGCGGGAGGGAAGGCTTCTCCGCGCGGGCGCTGAAGTTCGTGCCTCGCCCCATCGGCTCGGCGCAACCGCCGTTGTCTTGCAGGTAGCAGATGAGCGTGTTCTCGAACTGCCCGCGCGCCTTCAGCTCGGCCACGATGCGCCCGATGCCTTGGTCCATACTGTCAATCATCGCGGCATACACCTCCATGCAGCGCGCCTCGAAGGCCTTGTTCCGCACGCCGTCCCACGCGCCTGACGCGGGCGTGAGCTCCCACTTCGGGTCCACGAGGCCGAGCTGTTTCGCCTTGGCCCAACGCGCGGCGCGGATGGGTTCGTAGCCGGCGTTGTAGCGGCCTTGGTATTTGGCAATGTCGCTTTCCCGCGCGTGCATCGGCCAATGCGCGGCGGTGTAGGCGACGTAGAGGAAGAAGGGCTTGTCCGCCGTGGCTTGCGCGTGCTCGCGGATGAAGCGGACCGCGTGGTCGCTGATGGCGTCGGTGTAGTAGTAGGGCTCCTTGGGCTGATACTCGGCGTCGCTGACGCAGGTGACGATGCGGTTGTCTCGCACGAGCGAGCTGGGGTCCCAGAAACTGCCCGCGCCGTGGAGGGTGCCGTAGAAGCGGTCGAAGCCACGCTGGAGCGGCCAATTGTGGCGGGGCGTGTCGTCCTCGCGCGTGATGGGCGTGACGTGCCATTTGCCGACGGCGTAGGCGCGGTAGCCGGCGGGCTTCACGGCTTGCGCGATGGTGATGCAGCTCTTGTTCAACTCGTTCTGGTAGCCCGGCCCGCCCTTCTTGCTGTCCACCATGTGGCCGACGCCCGCCTGGTGCGGGTAAAGCCCGGTGAGCAACGAGGCGCGCGTGGGGCAGCAGCGCGCGGTGTTGTAGAACTGCGTGAAGCGCAGCCCGCCCGCCGCGAGCGCATCCAGATTCGGCGTGGCAATTTCACCGCCGTAGCAGCCGATGTCCGAGAAGCCCATGTCGTCGGCGAGGATGTAAATGAGGTTCGGCTTCGCGGGCGCGGCGGCAGCGGGAAAGCACCAAATCCCCAATCCCAAGCTCCAAAGAAACACCCAGCTCCAAATCCCAACGGTGCGCGGTAACCGCCGAGGTAAGGAGGCGGATTGGCTGGAGACGAGTTCCGCCTCCGCACCTTGGCGGCTACGAATTGGAGTTTGGCGCTTTTGCATGGCCGTGTGGACGCCGCGTGCGCCAGGAGGGTTTCGCCCCCGCGACATTCTCCTTTCCAAGCCGCTTCAAAACTCCATTCTCCGCCGAACTTTCCGCCCGGCCCGCTTGGCCGGCGGGCCATTATCATGCTGCCATTCGCACTGACGATTTTCACCGGAGCCTTCCTGCTCTTCCTCGTTCAACCCCTCATCGGCAAATACATCCTCCCGTGGTTCGGCGGCACGCCGGGCGTGTGGACGACGTGCATGCTCTTCTTCCAGCTCGTGCTGCTGGCGGGCTACGCTTACGCGCATTTTCTCAGCCGCTGGCTCAAGCCGCGCGGGCAAGCCGTGGTGCATCTCGCGCTCCTGCTCGTGTCGCTCGCGGTGCTGCCCATCATTCCCGCCGACGCTTGGAAACCCACCTCCGGCGACGCTCCCATCACCCACATCCTGCTGCTCCTCGGCGCAACCATCGGCCTACCTTACTTCGTCGTCTCCACGACCGGCCCGCTGATGCAGTCGTGGTTCTCGCGGCTGCACCCGGACAAATCCCCCTATCGCCTCTACGCGCTGTCGAACATTGGCTCGCTGCTGGCGCTGCTGGCGTATCCCTTCCTCATCGAGCCGGAGCTGCCGCGCAAATTCCAAGCGCACGCGTGGGGCTGGGGCTTGGTGGCCTACGTTGCCTTCGCGGCGTGGTGCGTGTGGCTGCTCTGGAACAAAAACCCGACGGACGAAATCCCCGCGAACAACCCGGCTGACGAAGCCCCCGCCGCCGCCCCTTCGCTCCGGCAGAAATTCCTCTGGCTCGCGCTGCCCGCCTGCGCCTCCGCCCTGCTGCTGGCGACGACCAACAAGCTCACCCAAGACGTCGCGGTGATTCCCTTCCTCTGGATTCTGCCCTTAAGCCTCTATCTGCTCACCTTCATCCTCTGCTTCGATGCGCACCGCTGGTATTGGCGACCGCTCTTCATCCCCGCGATGGTCGCGTGCTTCGGCTGGCTCATCTACGTCCTAGCCAACATTAACGAAGTCCGCATCGCGTGGCAGATTCCCGCCTTCTGCCTGACCATGTTCGTCGCGAGCATGGTCTGCCACGGCGAACTGTATGCCCTGAAACCGCACCCGCGCTGGCTTACGACCTTCTACCTGATGATTTCCGTTGGCGGCGCGCTGGGCGGCTTCCTCGTCGCCGTGGTCGCGCCGCACGTCTTCACCACTTACGCGGAACTGGCGTGGTCCTGCGGCGCGTGCGCCCTGCTGGTCTGGCTCGTCTGCTTGCCCAACTGGCGCGTGCCCAACTTCCGGTGGTGGCGCTTCCACGCGTGGATGGCCGGCTCGCTCGTCGCGATGGCTGTGTGCCTCGCGTTCTTCGTCCAGAGCCACGAGAAGGACAATGTCATCGAGTCCACGCGCAACTTTTATGGCGCGATGTCCGTGCTCGAATACGGCGCGGACACCCCCGGCTCCCGCTACCTCCTGCTCCAGCACGGTCGCATCACCCACGGCTTCCAGCTCACTGACCCCGACCAGCGCCGCCGCATCACCAGCTATTACGGCGAAGGCAGCGGCGTGGCGCTGGCCATCCGCAACTTCCCGAGCAAACAGAAGCGCATCGGCGTCGTGGGCCTGGGCACCGGCACCACCGCCGCCTTCGGCGAGAAGGGCGATTACGTCCGCATCTACGAAATCAACTCGGAGGTCCTGCGCGTCGCCACCAACCACTTCAGCTTCATCAAAGACACCCGCGCCCTCGGCGGCACCGTTGACGTCGTCTTGGGCGACGCCCGCCTCTCCATGGAACGCGAGGAACCGCAGCGCTTCGATGTCCTTGCCCTCGACGCCTTCAGCAGCGACGCGATCCCTGTCCACCTCCTCACCAAGGAAGCCGTCGCCATCTACGGCAAACACCTCGCCCCCGACGGCATCCTCGCCATCCACATCTCCAACCGCTACCTCGACCTCGAACCCGTCGTCGCCAACGTCGCGAAAGAATTCGGCTACGAACACCTCTCCATCTCCGACGGCGACGGCGAGAAGGACTGGTGGATCTACAGCTCCACTTGGGTGCTGCTGACCAAGAACACCGACCTCCTCGTCCTTATCGCCAGCCGCCAGCCCTCCTCGGAGAAAGGGCACAAAGAACCCTCTAAGAAAATCGTTCCCCTCTGGACCGATGACTACGCCAGCCTGCTCCCCATCATGAGCTGGTGAAGGCAGGCCCTGGCGGAGAAGCTGATCCTAATCCGGCTCCGCTGGGCCGGAGAGCAGGCACAGGCTCAAGGCCGTTCCAAGGAACAGGGATGCGCCCGCCCCAGTCCGCCGCCAATCCCTCCTTTCCGCTGATCCACCCGCCCGCTAGACTCCGCGCACCAAATGGGCTTTTACTCGCTTATCCATTGGGTGTCGCTGGTGCTAGCCGGGGCCGCGCTGGCCCTCCTGCTGGTGCTCGTGCTGCGCCAGGCGTTCCGCAACCGCCATACCCGGCGCGATGCGCAACGCCGCCAATCCCTCATGGCGCTCGCGCTGGAATACATCGAGGAGCCGCAGTTTCTTCCCGCCTTCAAAGCCCAGCTCAAGCCCGCCGATCAACGTTTGCTCGTCCAACTCTTCGCCGAGCTGCTGCCCAAGGTGCGCGGCGACTACGCCGAGCAAGTCGTGCACCTCATGCGGGAAATGGGCTTACGCGACCGCTGCCTCGCCCGGCTCGAGTCGCCCAAATGGTGGCAGCGCGCCGAGGCGGCGGCGGTGCTGGGCTGGTTTAAGGACGCGCAAGTCACCGCCGTGTTGGAACGCGCGCTGGACGATTCGCAGGTCGAAGTCCGCCTCGAAGCCGCGCGCGCCCTGACCCGGCTTCAGGCGGTGCCGTCCGTCGCCGGCCTGGTCGCGCGGCTCGCCGTGGTGGATGCCACTCACTCACTCGGCGTGCAGGAGATTTTCCGCTCGCTCGGGCCCGGCGCGGTGCCGGAGCTGATAGGCGTGTTGGAGAGCGATGTGCCGGTGCCAGTCCAGATGCTCGCCGCCGATGCGCTCGGCCACATCGGTGACCCGCGCGCCGTGCCCGCGCTGTTGAAACTCTTTCACTCCTCCGGCGGGAAGGAAGGCAGCACTATCCACGAGCACAAGGCCCGCCGGGGCCGGGCTTATGCTGACCGCAGCCAGCCGGCCAACGGGTCCGTCGCCCTCCGCCTCGCCGTCATGCAGGCGCTCAGCGTCCTCGTGGACCCACGTTCCCTCGACGCCATCCTTGATGCGCTCAGAGACCCCATCTGGGAGGTCCGCGCCCAAGCCGCGCACTGCGCCAGCCAACTTGGCTCCACCGAGGCGATCCCGCGCCTAACCACCCTGCTACACGACGAGCACTGGTGGGTGCGCTTCCACGCGGCAGAGGCGTTGTTCAAGCTGGGCGAAGCTGGCGTGCAGGCCCTGCTCCAAGCCGCGCACAGCACCTCCGCCCGCGCGGCGGACATTGCCAGCGGACTGTTGCGCGAGAAGGGAGTGGGCGTGTGAGACAAGGTAAAAGGAAACAGGAAAATGGAGAAAATGGGCTACCTATCGTCCGCAGCGTCCGGGCTTCGCTTTCTGCCTTTTGCCTTTTGCCTTTTGCCTTTCACCTCCCATGACCTTGCTCTGGTCCATCGTGAAATTCATCAACGGCTGCGTGCTCGCGCTGCTGCTGGTGCAGAGCGTCATCTACCTCTGGCAGCTCCTCGTGGCATTCACCGAGCTGCGCCACCACCGCCGCCGCGTCTCCCGCGCTGATCCGTGGTGGATGCTCACCAGCGGCGTCGCCCTGCCCATCTCCATCCTCGTGCCCGCCTACAACGAGGAAGAAACCATCGTCGAGAACGTCCGCTCGATGCTCGCCCTGGACTACCCCGACTTCGAGGTCATCGTCATCAACGACGGTTCCAAGGACCGCACCCTAAGCGTGCTGATCGAGGCGCTGGGCTTGCAGAAGATCGAGCGCGTCTGGCACGCGGACGTGCCGCACCGGGAAATCCGCGGCCTCTACGGCAGCCCCCGCCACCCGCGCCTGCTCGTCGTGGACAAGGTCAACGGCGGCAAGTCCGACGCGCTCAACGCTGGCATCAACCTCGCCCGCTGCCCGCTCTTCTGCGCCGTGGACGCCGACTCGCTTCTGGACCACGACTCGCTCCTGCAAGTGATGCGGCCCTTCATCGAGGAGCCGGAGGAGATGGTCGCCGTCGGCGGGCGCATTTGCATCGTGAACGGCTGCACCGTGCGCGCCGGCCAGGTCGTGGACATCGCCTTGCCCACACGCCCGTTGGCCCTGCTCCAGAGCATCGAATACATTCGCGCCTTCCTCATCGCGCGCCTCGCTTGGAGCCGACTCGGTGCGATGCTCATCATCTCCGGTGCGTTCGGCCTCTTCAAACGCAGCGCCGCCGTGCAGGTCGGCGGCTACAGTCACGACACCGTGGGCGAGGACATGGAAATCGTCGTCAAGCTCCACCGCCACTTCTGCGACCGGGACGTGAAGTATCAAATGCGGTTCGTGGCCGACTCCGTGTGCTGGACGCAGGCCCCGGAGACATTCGGCAACCTCCGCCGCCAACGCACCCGTTGGCAGCGCGGCATGATGCAATCGCTCGCCAAGCACCGCGCCATGGTCGGCAACCGCAAGTATGGCCCGGTCGGCACGCTGGGCATGAGCTACTTCTTCCTCTTCGATATCATCGGGCCAATCGTCGAGCTCGCCGGGCTGCTGCTCGTGCCGATTTCCTGCTACCTGGGCGTGGTGACGCCGCACTTCTTCTTCGCGTGGCTGGCGCTGACCTTCACCTACGGCGTCTTCCTGAGCGCGAGCGCGCTGCTGCTGGAGATGATGGTCACACGCACCACGCGCGCCCGCGACCTAGCGCTGCTGACGATGAGCGCGGTGCTGGAAAACTTCGGTTACCGGCAGCTCAACAATCTCTGGCGCATCGAAGGCATCTGGCAGTTCCTCACCGGCAAACAAGGCTGGGGCGTGATGCAGCGGACGAAGTTTCAGCAGACGGTGAAGAAGTGAACCTGGATCGTGGAGCGGCTACTGGAGCGGCCACTCCTTCACCGGTTCGTAAAACGTATTCCGCTGCACCGGCACCCGCCCCGCTTCGCGAATCGCCTTCACCATCGCAGCCTCGGTCTGGAGCTGCGGGGACTGCGCGCCGGCCATGTGGAAGATGTGCTCCTCCACGATGGTGCCGTGCAGATCATCCGCGCCGTAGCTGAGGGCCACCTGCGCGAGTTTGAGGCCCATCCCGACCCAGTAGGCGGTGATGTGATCGAAGTTGTCGAGGTAGAGCCGGCTCACCGCGATGGTGCGGAGCTGGTCGAATCCGGTCGGCGACGTGCGGACCGGGATGTCGTTGTTCTCCGGCTGGTAGGGCAGGGGGACAAATCCGGTGAAGCCACGCGTCTCATCCTGCAACGCCCGTAGCAGGCTCAGGTGATGCACCCGGTCTTCCAGCTTCTCGATGTGGCCGTAAAGCATCGTGCAAGTGCTCCGCCCGCCGAGCCGGTGCCAAGTGCGATGCACCTCCAAGTATTCCTCCGCGCTCTCCTTGCCGCGGGCGATGGCATGGCGCACTTCCTTGCGAAAGATCTCAGCGCCACCGCCAGTGAGCGAGGCGAGGCCGGCAGCCTTGAGCTCGATGAGCGTCTGCTCGACAGTCTTCTTCGCCAGCCACGCGAGGTGGAGGATTTCAATCGCCGTGAAGCACTTGAGCTGGAGGCGCGGGTCGAGGGCCTTGAGCGCTTGGAGGAAGCCCACGTAGTAGCTGAACGGCAGCGAGGGATGAAGCCCCCCGACGATGTGCAGCTCCGTGATGCCCAGCGTGAGCGCCTCGCGCGCCTTCTGCACCATCTGCTCAACGGAGAACTCGAAGCCATCCGCATCGCGCTTCTTCCGGGCGAAGGAGCAGAACTGGCAGGAGAGGATGCAGTAGTTCGAGTAGTTGATGTAGCGGTTGAGGATGTAGCTGGCGCGGTTGCCCACCTTCCGCTGCCGCGCGAAGTCCGCGATGGCTCCGACCGCGTTGATGTCCTTGCTCTCGAAGAGCCGCAGCGCGTCGGCATCGGTAAGGCGCTCCCCGGCGACGACCTTGTCGTAGAGGTCGCGCAAGTCGCTGTGCTGAATGGCAAAACTCATTCGTGGGACAATGGGGTGGAAGGGGCGAACTGGCAAAATGAGACTGGTGCGCTCGCCGCCGGGAGGACCACATTCCATTCCTCTCGGGCGCGAAGTGCTCGCCCCCCAGTTTCAACCTCCCGCCACCCCGCGTTCGGTCTGCGCCCGCTCCGCCCGCAGTTGACCACACCCCGCGGCCACATCAATGCCCCGCCGTTGGCGGATGGTGCTCGGGATGTCGGCTGTCTGCAGCACCGCCTGAAACGCCTTCGCGGCGGCGGACTGCGTGGCGGCACCGGCAAAGCCCCCAGTGGGATTGAGCGGGATCAAATTCACGTGCGCATCCAGGCCAGTCAGCAGCGTGGCCAGCCGCTCGGCCTGGGCCGGGGAATCATTCGCCCCGGCAATCAACGTCCATTCGAAAAAGATGCGCCGACCGGTCTGGGCAAAGTAAGCGCGGCAGGCGGCTAGCAACTCCGCCAAGGGCCACCGCCGGCTCGCCGGCACCAAGGCCGAGCGTTCCTCCTCGGTCGCGCCGTGCAAACTGACGGCGAGCTGATACGGCCGCTGCTCCGCCGCCAACCGCAAGATGCCCGGCACCACGCCCACGGTGCTGATCGTGATCTTGCTCGGACCAAGGTTCAGCCCCCGCCGATCGCTGATGATTTCCAGCGCCTTCATCACCGCGTCGTAGTTGTGCAACGGCTCGCCCATGCCCATGAGCACCAGATTGCGCAGGCCGGCTCCACCGGCGGCGCGCAGGGCGAGCTGCGCATGACGCACCTGCGCCACGATTTCGCCGGGCCGTAGATGCCGCACGAAACCCATCTGGCCCGTCGCGCAGAAGACGCAGCCCATCGCGCAGCCGGCCTGCGTGCTCACGCAGGCGGTGTGGCGTCCCTTGAAGCCCATCACCACAGTCTCGATTGTCTGCCCGTCGGCCAGGCGCAGCAGAAACTTGCGCGTCAACCCATCGCTACTGGCGAGGTCGTCCGTCTCGGGCGCTGCCTCGACAAAGAAGCGTCGCCCCTCGCCCACGTGCGCCGTCACCCAGCGACGCAAGGGCGGCAGGAAGTCTGGGGCCTCGGCAAAGTCAGACTTTAAGTGGTGGTGCAGCGCCCGCCACAGCGGGCGCGCATGCAGCGGCGACAACCGGGACGTGACGAACTCCCGTTCCAACTCCGCAAAGGAGAGGTCGAGGAGGGAACGGGGCGTGGGCGCGACAGCGGCGTCGGTCGTCATGTCGTCCAGAGTGTGGCGACTGCCCCCGGCGACGACACCGAAATTTCCCCCGACCTTCGGCGCGGGCGGAAGCAGTGGGAGGGCCGCCTTCTGGCCGCAGCAACCTGCCCCCCGGAGCGCGGAAGCCCAGGTCCGCAGCCGGTGGGGTTTTGGGGAACACGGGCTCGCGAGCGCATGAGTCCGCGCGCCATTGGTATCAGGGTCACGGGTAGCTGCCGGGGCGCGATTGCCGCACAGGCGGACCCAGCACCCGATAGAGAGCCAGGTTGTGCAAGGCCTCGGCTGGCTGGGGCTTGCGGTGGCCGACCGGCCAGCGGCTCCGGGCCCTACCAGTGGGTCACGCGCCCGGGGCGGGGGCGGTGGCGGGCGGGGCGACGAGGACGGGGAGGGGGAAGCGCAGTTTCATCACGTCGTCCACGAGCACTTCGATGAAGTAGATGCCGCCGGCGGTGATTTCCAGTTGGGCGAAGACGGAGAGGTTGGTGGCGTTGTGGGCGGGGTCTTGGAGGGCGAACTTCACCTTGGCTTCGCGGATGACCGTGGTCTGGTCGGGCGCGAGGAGGCGCACGCTTTCGGTGAAGTTGCCTACGCCAGCGCACCAGCGGGTGAAGACGCAGAGGCGGTTGGCGGTGATGGGCACTTGGGGCACGCGCAGGAAGGCGGTGACGCCCAGGAGGATGAAGTTGCCGGTGACTTCCTGGCGCACGTCTTCGCAGACGAGGGCGGCTTGGAGGTCGGGGAGGATGCGGGTCATGTTCATGAGGAATTAAGAGTTAAGAATTATGAGTTGAGAATTGGGCGGGGCGCTGATTACGACGCGCTAACTACTCTTCCCTCCGGTCGCGGACTCCGCAGCGCGCACGGTGTTCTGCATCAGCATGGCGATGGTCATGGGGCCGACGCCGCCGGGGTTCGGGGTGATGAGGCCGGCGAGGGGTTGGACGGCGGCGAAGTCCACGTCGCCGACGAGGCGGGAGCCGTTCTTCGCGGTCGGGTCGGCGATGCGGTTGACGCCCACGTCCATCACGATGGCACCGGGGCGGACCATGTCGGCCTTCACGAAGTGGGGGACGCCCATGGCGGCGATGAGGATGTCGGCGCGGCGGCAGTGCGCGGCGACGTCGCGGGTGCGCGAGTGGACGAGGGTGACGGTGGCGTCGGCGTGCTTGGCTTTCTGGCAGAGGATGGCGGTCATCGGCTTGCCGACAATGTTGCCGCGCCCGAGGACGACGACTTCGGCCCCGGCGGTCTTGACGCCGCTGCGGATGAGCAGTTCGTGGACACCGGCGGGCGTGCAGGGCAGGAAGCCGGTGGGGTCGCCGAGCATGAGCTTGCCGACGTTGACGGGGTGGAAGCCGTCCACGTCTTTCGCGGGCGAGACGGCGGCGAAGATGGTGGCTTGGTCAATGTGGGCGGGCAGGGGAGCTTGGACGAGAATGCCGTGGCAGCTCGGGTCGGCGTTGAGCTGGGCGATGAGGGCGAGGAGTTCGGCTTGGGTGGTGGTGTCGGGAAGGACGGTGGTGGTGGACTGGATGCCGAGGCGTTGGCTGGTCTTCTCCTTCATGCCGACATAGACGCGCGAGGCGGGGTCTTCGCCGACGCGGACGAAGGCGAGGCCGGGCTGGACGCCGCGCGTCTTGAGCGCGGCGATGCGGTGGGCGGTCTCGGTGTGGAGTTGCTCGGCGATGGCGCGGCCGTCAATGAGGTTGGTCATGCGGGGGGACGGTTTAAGATCAGGATCACGAGCAGGTGGGACGGCAAGTTCGGAGCCACTTCCTGCTCCCAATCTTAATCCTGATCCTGCTCCGCTCGGCTCACTCATCCACCGTCTTGAGCGTCTCGATCCGCAGCACCGGCGTCTTGGGCCAGCGGACGTCGAGCGCTTCCTCGCCGGTGACGATGATGGTGCGGCCCTTGAGCGAGGCCCACGGGATGTTGGTGGAGGTGGCCCAGAGGTAGTTGATGACGCGGCCGGAGTCGGGGTCTTGCAAGGCCCAGTCGCTCGGCGTCTGGATGTTCCAGGAGCGAGCGACGATGCCTTCGCGGGAGACGATGCGTAGCGGCAACGGGCCGTCGTCCACTGCGGGTTTGGCAGCGGCGGGCCCGGGCTTGACGTCAGCGGACTTGCGGGAGAACACCCGCTTAAACCAATTGCCAAAGCCACGCTCGGGTTCGGGATCGGTCTTGTATTGGCCGGTGGATTGGAAGGGGTCCACCAACGGCGGGACATTCTCGGTCAAGGCGGCGGGGGGGGCGACTTTCACCGGCTCGGCAATGGGAGCGGGCAGTGGCACGGGCGCGATCGGAGCGGGTGCCGGCGGCGGCGTGACCGCGACCAAGGTCGGCGGAGGCGTCACGACCGTGGGGCGCGGCGCGGCGATGCCGGGCAGCAACGCGACGGGGGGCGCGGTGATGGGTTTGATCTCGACGGGTTCGAGTGCGGGCTTGGTGTCGGGAGCGGCGATGGGCGGGCCTTTGGGGGTGGCCTTGGCCATTTGTTTGCCGTTCTTGGTGGGGGGAGTCTTTGTCGCGGGCTTGGTGCCGGCGAGCTGCGAGGTGGTGCCCGGCGGGAGGGGGGCGGGTCCGCCGGCTTGGCGGATGACGAGGTCGGCGGCGAGATAGGCGAAGGTGTTGGCGGGGGCTTCGATTTCGAGCCAGTCGCCGTTACGGCGGAGTTCCTTCACGGCGGTGCCCTTGGGGACGCGGCCGATGACGCTGAAGTGTTCGCCGGGGCCGGAGCGGATGTTCAGGCGCGGGACGGCGACGGTGCCGTTGGTGAGGAAGTGGGTGTTGACCCAGACTGGTGTGTTCGAGGGGAGGGCGATGCGCAGCCACTTGGCGGGTTCGTCCTTGCCGGGCTTGGGGTGGACGATCTCTTCGAGTACGGTGATTTTCTCGCCTTGCTTGAGCTGGGTGACGACCTCGCTGCCAGTGGTGGGCTGGCCGCGGACATTGACGCGGGGAGCCTTGACGACGGCCTCATCCGCGGCGAACGCGCCCGCGACGCTGAGGCAAAGCGCGGCGGCCAAGGGAAAATGGCACTTCATAGTCCGGGCAGTAGAACTTTTTCCCGCCCCCCGTGTCAACGCCGTGGGCTGCGAAACACGCATGAGTGGCCCGAAAATATTTCACCGGTCCGTAACGCTCGGACACTTGCCCGGCCCGCCCCCGATGACTACGGTTCCAGTCCGAGCGTCAGGGACCTGACGCACTGAAGCAGCTAGCTCAACTCTGACATACACTGCATGAACCAGCCCGTTCCCTCCCGCGCCAGCCGACTTGGCGGCGCCTTCACCCTCATCGAACTGCTCGTCGTCATTGCCATCATTGCGATCCTAGCGGGAATGTTGTTGCCGGCCCTGAGCAAGGCAAAGGATAAAGCCAAGCAGGCCAGTTGCTTCAACAACCTTAAGCAATGGGGGCTGGCCATCAATGTCTATGCCGGGGACAACGACGATGTGCTCCCACGCGACGGCATGGGCGGCACGAGCGGCACGTATGGCACGGGCGCACTTCCCGCGCCTTCCGGAACGCCGGCTGATGGCGCGGCTTGGTTCAACGTCCTCGCCAGCGCCATGAGCCAACCGACGTTGTCGAGTTATTGGGTTGCGCCCGGCGTGGCCAACTTCCTACAGAACTCGACGTCGCTGCCGTATCCGGGTGGGAAGGGCAAGCTGTTCAACTGCCCCGCCGCCCGTTTCGTCCAGACCGATGAGACCATCCTCTCAGGGCAGGGCCAGTATGGTTTCTTCAGCTACTGCATGAACATCGATTTGAAGCAGACGGTGGGCACCGCTGCGTATCCAGGGATGGCGCGGTTGGCGAGCGTCCCTAATCCCACGGCCACCGTGGCGTTCTACGACACTTCCTTCAGTCCCAACACCGAAGTGAACGCCGGCACTCCGAACACGTTCAACTCGGTTAACCCGGCGAACCGGTGGAGAAGTTTTGCCAAGCGGCATGGCGGGACCGGTGGCAACCTCTCGTTCTTGGATGGGCATGGCGAATTCATCAAGCAGCACGCCATCACCAACGGGGGCAACTTTGGTGGCACTTCATCCATCAGCGAATCCCTCACTGGACCGGTGGTTTGGAATCCCGCGTTCCACAATTGAGCCCCTTGTCACGCTTCGGGTGACGCGGGTTCAAGTTCCGGGTTCGGGTTCCGGGTTGGCAAGGGGGCCGTCCCTAGCTACGCTCCGTCTCGTTATGGAATGGCTCACGGACCCGCAACTTTGGATCAGTCTCTGCACGCTCACCTTGCTGGAGATCGTGCTGGGCATTGATAACCTCATCTTCATCTCCATCCTCAGCGGCAAGCTGCCGGTGGCGCAGCAGGCCAAGGCCCGTAAGGTCGGCCTCTCGCTCGCGGTCATCACGCGCATCCTGCTGCTGTGTTCGCTCGCGTGGCTGGTGTCGCTGGACAAGCCGTTCTGGCAGGCGCGCATCTTCAGTTGGGACCTCGCGGTGTCGGGCAAGGACTTGATTCTCCTCGTCGGTGGCTTGTTCCTCATCGCTAAGAGCACGAAGGAAATCCACGAGAAACTCGAGGGCGAGGACGGCTCCGTGACGAACCACCTCGCGCCCACGTTCGTGAGCGTCATCATCCAAATCCTGCTCATTGACATCGTCTTCTCGCTGGACTCGGTCATCACCGCTGTCGGCATGGTCAAGCAGGTCGGCGTGATGATCACCGCCGTCATTCTCGCGATGATCGTGATGCTGATTTACGTGGAGCAGATCAGCGGCTTCGTGGACCGGCACCCGACGATCAAGATGCTGGCGCTGTCGTTCCTCATCCTGATCGGCACGATGCTCGTGGCCGAGGGCTGCCATCAGCATGTGAACAAGGGCTACATCTACTTCGCCATGGCCTTCAGCGTGGGTGTCGAGATGCTCAACCTGAAGCTGCGCGGCAAGCAGGCGACGAAGGTGGCGCTGCACCAGCCGTATCGGTAGCAAAGGCGCTGGCAGCGGTCAGTGGTCAGCGGTCAGCGCGGCCAGCTCTTCGGCGGGGTAGGTCCAAATTTCGGCGAGAGTCGGGTGGTAGTGGGGGAGCGCGGCGAGTTCGGCCACGGTCATGCGCTTGGACATGGCGGCGATGATTTCGTGGATGAGTTCGCCGCCCATCGGGCCGACGCACGCGCCGCCGAGGATTTCACCGGAGCGCGGGTCGGCGAGGAGTTTCACGAAGCCGTCCTCGGCCTCCATCAGTAGGGATTTGCCATGATCGGCAAAGGGGTAGCTCGCCACGATGAACTCCCGGCCGTTCGCCCGAGCCTGGGCCTCGGTCAGTCCGACGCAGGCGACCTGCGGGTCGGTGAAGACCACGCTGGTGAGGAGCTGGTAGTTCATGCTGCGCGGAGACTGCGGCTGGAGCACGTTGTGCGCGGCGATTTCGCCCTGCTGGATGGCGAGGTGGACGATCTCGTGCGGCCCGGCGCAATCGCCAGCGGCGAAGATGTGCGGGGCCACTGTCTGCATCCGGTCGTTGGTGACGATGCGCCCACGCGGGTCCGTGGTGACGCCCGCTGCGCCCAAGTCCAACCCGCCGATGTTGGGCGTGCGGCCCAGCCCATGGAAAATCTCCTCGGCTGCCACGGTGCGGGTCTTGCCCTCGTGCTCATAGGTGATGTGCTTCAAGCCGTCCGCCGCGTGTGCGTCGAGCAAGCGGGTGCCTGTGACGACCTCCATGCCTTCGCGACGAAAGACCGACTCGATGACTTGCGCGGCGTCGGGGTCGAAGTCGCGGAGCAGGTGGGCGCTGCGTTGCAGCAGCGTCACGCGCACGCCGAAGCGGGCGAAGAACTGCGCGAACTCCACCGCCACCGCGCCGCCGCCCAGCACGATGAGCGACCGGGGCAGGCGCGCCAGCGTCATCACGCTGTCGCTGGTGAGGTAGCCAATGGCGTCGAGTTGCGGCAGCGGCACCGGGGCGAGGGCGGAGCCGGTGCTGAGAACGAAGTGGGCGCTGGTGAGTTGCTGGCCGTTATCGAGCGCGATGGTGTGCGGGTCCACGAAGCGGGCACTGGCGCGGAGAAATTGGAAACGACCGCTCTCCAATTGTTGCCGCCGATAGCCAGCGAAGTCCGCCACCATCGCGTTCTTACGGGCCATGACTTGCGCGAAGTCGAAGCGGACTTCCGGCACCTGCAAACCCCAGGTTGCCGCGTGCTCGGCGAGATGCTTCACCTCCGCCGCGTAGAGCAGCGCCTTGGTCGGCATGCAGCCGCGTAGGATGCACAACCCGCCGACTTCCGGGCCACCTTCGATGACCACGGTCCGCAGGCCGTCGCGCGCCGTGGCACGGGCCGCCGCGTAGCCCGCGCTGCCGCCGCCGATGACCGCCACGTCGAAGTCGAATGGGGCTGCTGAATTCATGGGCCGAAGGTAGGGGCGCGAGCACGGCAGTTCAATGTTGGAGCCCAGAACTGGGGACAGCTGCGCTCCAAGGTGCGGAAATGAAAAGGCACCGCCGGGAGAACTGGCGGTGCCCTTGGAACTGAACCGCTGCGACGGCTACTTCGCCTTGAGTAGCGCGTCTTTGATTTGCATTTGAAGCTGCTTGGTCTGCTCCTCCGCGCTGCGGGCGATGACGGCGATGGCGTGGCGGACTTTCTTGTCCTGCGGCGTCAGGTTCACACCTTTGGAGAGACGGTCCACCTGCTGCTCGACCTTCTGTAACTCGACGAGCGCATGGTCAAGCTTCTCCTTCAGCGATTCGTCCCCGGCGGACTTGTCGCTGAGGTAGAGGATTAGCTCCTTTTCCAGATCGGGCGCGAGCGCTTGGAGTTGTTCCGGCTTGTTCTCCGCCGTCGTGAGTAGCGTGCGAATCTGGACGATGTGGGCCTGGAGAAAGTTGTCGAGGTGCTTGCCGAGTTGCTGCGAGGTGGCCGCGCAGTGCTCCTTGAAGTCCGCTTCAATCTGCGCCTCCAGCGCCTCGCGGTGGCGCGGTAGTTCGCGCTGCACATAGTCCGGCAGGCCGGCGACGAGCGCGGGGATCCGTTCCTTGACCTGGTTGGCCAGGGCGTCTGTCTTTTCCAAGACCTGACCGGTCACGAAGGTCGTCGCGAAGTCAGCGGCGGCCTTGGGTTCCAACTGCTTGTTGAGCGCTCGCGCGACGATGCTCATATAGGTGACGACGACTGCGATGATGATGAGGCCGGCGATCCGCGTGCGCTGGAGTGCTCGGCGGGTGGCAGCCAGTTCATCCGCGAGAAACTGCTCGGCCACGGACACGGGGCTGGCCGGAGCGGGAGCTGGAGCGGGGGTGGAATCGGGAGTGCTCATGGTTTGGTGGGGTTGGCGGACTTGGGTTTCTTCGTGAGCTTCGCGGGGGCAGTGAGGTCGCTTTCCACCACATGCAGGTTGGCGAACTCGTCCTTGATGAGGTCGAACACCAGCAGCGCCATGTCCCAAGAGGCGAGGTCCTCGCGCGGATTTACTGCCTCGGTGCGCTGGATGTGAGCGATGTCATCCATGATGCCGCTCAACGATTCAAGATGCGGGGAGAAGAGCTGATGCGTGACGTGGTCGAGTCGTTGGTGCGAGAGGTCGGTCAGTTCCAGCATCAGGGTGGCGACCCGCTGCTCCGTCACTTCGGGATAGGTCTTGCGGATGTCGGCCTCGCGCTTCTTGAGCATCGTGCCGAAGGAGGCTTGCAACACCTGCTCGCCCCGGCGGGGGATGTTACTGACGAGGGTTTCGATTTCTCGCTTGAGTGCGCCGGCCATCTCCGGCGTGCGGTCATTGAGGCGGGCGAGTTCCTGGTTCACCGCCTCGCGGGTCTCGGTGAAGGTCTGCTGCGCGACTTTTTCCACGACGGGGCGGATTTCCTTGTTCAACCCGTCGGTGAACGCGGCGACGAACTCCTCGCGGGGCGGGCCTTCGACGAGGAGGTTCGCCGCGGAGCTGTAGATGGTGAAGACGCCGTAGCAGATGACGCCAACGGTGACGAGCGGGATGACAGTCCGCCACAGTCGTAACTGTGCGCGGAGTGACTCCAGCTCCCGCACTTGGGTGGTAACTTCCTCTGGGTTCATAGGCATAGCCTTTCGTTGGTTGGTGGGTTGCTTTCGCTGGGGACTAAGCCTCCATCAGCAAATGATGTCAAACCCTGTGTCGGCCCGGCCTAGCGATGGCGCAAGTCAGCGCGTGAATGCGGGCGAAGCGGTGCTGAAGCCAGCGTAATCCAGAAGCCCCGCGAGGCTCGTGGCCGTGCGGTGGTCGCGCCAGCGTTTGGACTGCGGCGGCTTCAGCGCCGCTTTTCCCCGGCTGCTGCCGGGCCGCACCCGGGCTTCCCCGCTCAATACGTCGCCCGACCACCAGACAGGTCGAACACGCCGCCAGTAGTGAACGAGCAGTCCTCTGAGCACAACCACGCCACGAGTGCGGCGGCCTCGTCCACCTTGCCGAAGCGGCCCATCGGAATCTTCGAGAGCATGTAGTCAATGTGGTATTGCGCACACTGCTTGAGGATGTCCGTCTGGATGACTGCCGGGGTGATGCAGTTCACTAGGATGCCTTCTTGCGCCAGTTCTTTGCCGAGCGACTTGGTGAGGGCGATGACCCCGGCCTTGGCGGCGCTGTAGTGCGAGGCGGTGGGGTTGCCTTCTTTGCCGGCGATGCTGGCGATGTTGACGATGCGTCCGTAGCGGTGCTCGCGCATGAGGGGGACGACGGCGCGGCAGACGTAGAAGACCGCGTTGAGGTTGGTGTTTACCACGGGGAGCCATTGCTCCGGCGTGAGTTCCCACAACTTGCCGTTCACCCCGGCGATGCCCGCGTTGTTGACGAGTAACTGGATGGAGCCGAACTCCTGTTGCGTGGCGGCGGCGGCGGCGGACACGGCGTCCGGATTGGTCAAGTCCACCGTCTGCGTAGCGACTGTGCCAAGCGCGGAGAGCTGCCCCTGCGCCTCCTTCAACGCCTCGGCGTCGCGGTCCCACAGGCAAACGCGCGCGCCGGACTGGAGCAGGCGCGTGGCGATGGCGAAGCCGATGCCGCGCGCGCCGCCGGTGACGATTCCGTTCTTACCCTTCAAGTCGAGTTGGTTCATGGCGCGGTTTGGTTAGCGGGTCAGGCGGTGAGGGACAAGGAACTTTTGCTGCTGACTATTGCGGAGGTCACTTCCGCGTTGCTGGTGTGGCGATGAGTTCCACGCGTTTCCCGTCGCGGAGGACGACGACTTTCACGGGCTGGCCAATTTTCACGGCGTCCATCGCGTAGGTGTAGTCGTAGATGTTCGCAATCTTCTGCCCGGCGAATTCAACGATGATGTCGCCGCCTTTTAGTCCGGCCTTTTCGGCGGGGCTGCCGCCGCGAGTGCCACTGAGTTTCACGCCGGCCACTTCCTGCGCGTAATCGGGGATGGTGCCGAGGTAGGCGCGAAGCTGCTCGCGTCCGCCGCCACCGTCGCGCTTTTCAACCTTCGCGTAGGCGGGGCGCTCGGGGCCGGTGGCGAGGTCGGTGAGGAGGGCGCGGGCGAACTTCGCGATGCGTTCAAGGCCGTCGTAGTTGAGCGTGTCGGGCTTGTCGGCGGGGCGGTGATACTCCTCGTGGCTACCGGTGAAGAAGGCGATGACCGGGACGTTCTTCGGGTAGAACGGCGTGGTGTCGGTGGGCAGATACGGATCTTCCTGCAACGTGAGGTTGAAGCCGGCGGCGACGTTGCGCTTCTCGATGAGCTTGCGCCATGCGGGCGAGGAGCCGATGCCCTGGAGGTTCAGCTTGTTGTCGCGGAGGCGGCCCACCATGTCGAAGTTCACGTAGGCGACGACGTTCGAGAGCGCGACCGGCGAGTGCTCGGCGAAGTGTGAGGAGCCAATCAAACCGACTTCCTCGCCGGACCATGCGGCGAAGAGGATGCCGCGGCGGAAGCCCGTCTTCTCCAAGCCCGCTTGGGCCGAAATCGCTCCGGCCAACTCCAGCAGCGCGGCGGTGCCGGAGGCGTTGTCGTCTGCGCCGGGGTGGACTTTGCCTTCCTCGTCCTTGCGCGCGAAGCCGCCGGTCTCGCCGTGACCGAGGTGGTCGTAGTGCGCGCCGACGATGACATACTCTTTGGTGCCCACGGGCAGGATGTGCGCGAGGACGTTGCGGTCCGACTTCTTCACGTGCTCGACGGCGGCGGTGAGCTTCACGGCGACGTTCTTGAGGGGGAAGGCTCCTTCCGCGTGCGGGTCTTCCTTGTCGAGCGCGGCCTGGGTCTTCTTCAAGTCCTTGCCCGCCGCAGTGAACATCTTCGCCGCCACGTCGCCGGTGATGCTGGCGCACACGATGCCGCTGTGGCTCGCGCCGCTCTCGAAGGTGAGCCGCGCCAGCTCGCCGGGGTTCGGCGAGGTGGGACCGGTGACGACGAGCAACGCCTTCGCGCCGCGATTGCGCGCGATGAGGGCCTTGTAGCGCAGGCCGGCGTAGCGGTTCAGCTCTTGGCGGCGCTTGGGTTCGGCCTCCTCGGGCACGTAGCGCAGGACGAGGACAACTTTGTTGGACACGTCGAGACCTGAGTAGGAGTCGTAGCCCTCGCCCATCTTGCCGGGGACGGAAAGTCCGTAGCCGGCGAAGACCACATCGCCCTCGATGGTGCCGTTCGCGGTGAAGGCGAGCGGGCGGAAGTCCTTGTCCAGCGTGAGCGCAGCGGGCGCGGCGTTGGTGGTAGCGCGGAGCGAAGCAGTGTTCTGGTTCGTCAGCACGCGGACGCCGGAGCTGAACTCGAAGGGCTGAAAGAAGTCGGTGGCGGACGGGAGCGGTGCCAAGCCCACGAGTTTGAAGTATTCGGCGATGTAGGCGGCGGCCTTCTGCGCGCCGGGCGTGCCGGTGAGGCGGCCCTCGAGGTCCTCGCTCGCGAGGAATCCGACTTGGTTGCGCAGGTCCTGCTCGCGGATGTCGGGGAGGTAGCCTTGAAGCCTCGGCAGGTTCTTCGGCGGCTCGGTGTTGGTGACTGGGCCGACGCGCACTTGGGATTCGGACTTAGCACTAATTACCAATGACTGATTACTTGCCGCGCTCCGCTTCGCTGCCTTCTCCAATGCCGCCAGCGCCCCCGCGTGATTCCAATCCGCCATGAAGAGTTGCGAGTTCTTCTCCGGCGTGCGGCCGCTGGTCCACGCGAGCTTCTTGCCGTCGGGGGAGAAGACTGGGAGACCGTCGAAGCCGTCGGTGTAGGTCACGCGCACGGGTTCCTTCGCGCCGAGCGCGTCCACGAGGAACAACTCGAAGTTCGCGAAGCCGAGCTTGTTCGCGGTGTAGATGACGTATTGGCCGGAGGGGTGGAAGTAGGGCGCCCAGGACATCGCGCCGAAGTCGGTGAGGCGGCGCACATCGGATCCGTCGAGCTTCATGGTGTAAACGTCCGCCGTGTCGCCCTTCTCGTTGAAGCGCCGCCAGATGACGCGCTGGCCGTCGGGCGAGAAGAACGGGCCGCCATCGTAGCCGGGCGTGCTGGTGAGGCGGCGGACATTCGAGCCGTCGGCGTTCATGAGGTAGATGTCGCCGAAGTAGGCGGTGTCCACCTCGAGCTTCTTCTTGTCCTCGGGCGAGAGCGGGGCGGCGTAGGCGTGGCGCAGTGAGCAGAAGACGATGAGCTTGCCGTCCGGCGAGTAGCTGCCCTCGGCGTCGTAGCCGGGAGCGTCGGTGAGGCGGCGGACTTGCGAGCCATCGCGCTTGGACACGAAGAGTTCCATGCGGTCGTCGTAGTCCCAGGCGTAGCGGCGGGACTTGCCGGCGGCGCGGAAGTCGAGTTCGGCCTTCTGCTTGGTCTTGGCCTCGGGGTCCGTGTGCGTGCTGGCGAAGAGCACGTCGTCGCTGCCGGGGCGGAGGAAGGCGCAGGTGGTCTTGCCGGTGCCGGGGGAGACACGGTTCACGTCGCCGGACTCCAAGTTGAGCAGATAGATTTGGTAGAAGGGATTGTCCGCCTCGCGCTCGCTTTGGAATACGAGGAACTTGCCATCGGCGCTGAAGTAGCCTTCGCCGCTGCGGCGACCCTCGTAAATGAGCTGGCGGGTGTTGGTGAGAAACTGGGCTTCCTTGGCGGCGTCTTGGGCGCGCGACGCGGGGAGCGCGGCGGTGAACGCGACGAGGAGCAGGCAGAGACTATTGCGCATGGTGGAGATGGACGTTTGCAACGGGCGAAATCGTGAAGGCGGCTTGCGGTGGGCGCAACTGCGGAACTGGTAGGGTGAGACTCCGTCGAACCCCATCTCGAGCGTAGCGAGGCGAGCGCAGCGAGTTTCCCGGGCCGGTGCGTCCGACCGAGATGCTCGCTGCGCTCGCGCCTCCTGCGTCGGCAAATGGGGCTCGACGGAGTCTCGCCCTACCGGGCGGAGGAATCGCTCGCCTTCGGCGAGGGGCTGCGTAGCGTGAGCGCATCCGACTGATGAACCGCTCATTCACTCTCTGGTTCCTGCTGCTGGCGCTCGCGGCTTCCGCTGCGGCGCAGCAGCCACCGGGCTTGCCTGAGGCGAAGCCCCCCGCACCCCCGACGATTCGCGAAGTCTCCACCGGTATTTTCCAAGTCGGCGGCGTGAAGCTGGAGAAGGCGGCGCGGCGGGTGTCCTTCCCGGCCAAGCTCAACATGACTAACGGGCCGCTCGAATACCTACTCGTCACCACGGCTGGCAAAACGCACGAGAGCGTGCTCGCCACGGACATCGAGGCGCAGCACTTGCAGGTTGCGATGCTGCTGCTGGGCGCGCAGGGAATGCAAGCCTCCGCCCTCACCAACGCCCCGTCCGGCGGTCCTATCACGCAAGGCACGGTGCGAAACCCGCCGCTGCCGGGCGAGCCGGTGTTGATTGAAGTGACGTGGACGCAGGGCGGCAAGGTGCAGCGGCGGCGTTTGGAGGAACTGGTCTTCAACAAGCGCGCGAAGGAGCCGATGCCGAAGGGCGAGTTCACCTTCACCGGCTCGCGGCTGTGGCAGGGCAAGTTCGTGGCGCAGACGGAAGGCTCCCTCATCGCCCTCATCACGGACCCGGACGCGGTCTTCAACAACCCGCGCCCGAACCGGGATGCGGATGACACTTGGGTGGTGCGCGACGAGGCCGTGCCGCCGCAGGAAACCGTGGTGGAGGTGAGCGTCACATTGGTGCCGGCGGGGCAGGGGAAGTAGCGGAGCGCGGGCGCCCACGTCCGCACTCCGGTGTTTCTGCGCGTGTAAGTTTCCGCACCCTCCGGCAAACTCTCCGCGAATGGACCACGACACAGACGCGCTGCACGCCGCGATTGACGAGGTGCTGGCCGGGCATCGCGATGCCTTCCGGCTCATCGTTCGCGAGTATGGATTGGGCGTGCGCGGGTTCCTGGCCAGCCAGCTTTACCATTTGGATGACGTGGATGACCTCGCGCAGGACGTGTTCCTCGCGGCGTTCGAGAGCCTCGGTTCCTTCCGCAAGGGCGACGAGTTCGGCGCGTGGCTGCGGGGCATCGCGCGCAACAAGGTGAAGATGTATTTCCGCACCCGGATGCGGCGCGAGAACGCGATGGAACGCTTCCGCTTCGCGGTCAGCGAGGTGGTCGAGGCGGACTTGGAGACGGCGGCGCTCGCCGTCGAGGAGGAGCAGCTGGCGCGGTTGCTGCGCTGCATCAGCAAGCTGCCGGACAAGATGCGGCACATCATTCAAGGCGGGCTGGAAGGCCAGAAGGCGCAGGCGCTCGCGGAGGCCATGCAGTCGTCGGTCGCCGTCGTTTACGTCACGAATCACCGCGCGCACAAGCTGCTGCGCGAGTGCATGGCGCGGAAGGGCGTGTGATGGAGCAGGACCTTCAAGACCTGGTCGCGGCGTGGCTGCGGAACGCGGAGCTGCCCGCCGCCCGCCGCGATGAACTGATCGAGCGCTTGCGGACGGACGGCGCGTTCCGCCGGGAGTTCGTGGAGGAAATTCAGATGCACGGCTACGTGCGTGCCGCGCAGTCCGCCGAGCCGCGCTGGCCGTTGCTGGAGGAGGCGATGGGCGGGCACGAGGACGCGCCGGGCTTGGAGGATTCCATCATGGCGCGGCTGGCGCAGCTGCCCACGCCGATGCGGCGGCGGACTTGGAATCCGTGGTGGGCTTACGGTGGGGTGGCTGGGTTGGCGCTGGCTATCTTCCTCATTCTGCGCCAGCCGGACGGTTCGCCCAACCCCGAGTCGGCTCGACTGGCGAACGGCGCGGCGGTGCGTTCCCCTGCGGTCGCGGTGCTGTCGCACGTTGTCGAGGTGGCGTGGTCTGATGGCGAGCCGGAGCGGCAGGAAGGCGCGGAGCTGCCGGCGGGCTGGCTGCGGCTGGCGCTGGGCACGGTGCAGATTGATTTGTTTTCCGGTGCCCGGCTGTTCGTAGAAGGGCCGGCGGAGCTTGAGCTGCGTTCCTCCGGCGAGGCGTTTCTGCTCGTGGGCAAGGTTGCGTGCGAACTCGGCGAGCAGGCGCTGGGCTTCCGCCTGTTGACACCCGGCCTGACGGTGGTGAATCAGGGCAACTCCTTCGGCGTGAAGGTCAGCGAGACTGGCGAGCAGGAGGTGCACGCGCTCGAAGGCAAGGTGGCGATTGGGCGAACGGGCGAGGCGGGCACGAGCCAGATTGCCGCGAAGCAGGCGCGCCGTCTGGATGAGTCGGGCCTGACGGAGACGCTGTTCCGCCCGGAGGATTTTCCCGCGATGGAGCGCGTCCGCGCGCGCGAACAAGCCGAGGCGGCGCGGTTGCTCTTGGCATGGCGGGCGGCGGCGGATGCGTTGGACAGCGACCCCGCATTGCGCGTCCACTTCAACTTCGAGGACCAGTCGTCGCTCGATGCCTCGCTCACCAACCGCGTGCGCGGTAACGGCGCGGGCAGCGACGGGCAAATCATTGGCGCGCGCTGGTCGCAAGGGCGCTGGCCGGGGAAGGGCGGACTGGAGTTTCGCGGGCGCGGGCAACGCGTGTTGTTGCGACTGCCCGGTGCACACGCATCGCTGACGTTGCTGGCGTGGGTGCGCGTGGACGCATTGCCGCAGCCGGTCACCGGCTTGTTGATGACGGAGGAAACGGAGCGGGCGGAGCCAGAGGGCAAGGCCGTGGCTCCCGCCAGCTTCGACCCGGGCGGTGGGCGGCCGCTCCGTTGGGAGTTGAAGGCGAACGGCCAGCTTGGCCTCAGCCTCCTGCGCGGCATCGGCACCGGGCGGCCGCAATGGGACACGCACTTGGCCCCGCCGCTGTTAACGCCGGAGCGCCTTGGCCAATGGCTTTGTCTCGCCACTGTCCTCGATGCGGGGCGCGGGGAGTTGCTGCACTTCGTGAATGGCCTGCCCGTCGCGCGGCACCAGCTTCCGCCCGGTCCACCGCTCGCGCTCACGCACCTCTCGCTCGGCAATCTCAGCGTCACCGATGCCGAGGCGCGCCAGGGGGTGAGCTACGGTTTCTTCGGCGCGGTGGATGAGTTGGTCGTGGCCGTGCGGCCGTTCAGTGCGGCGGAGTTGCGGCGCTATTACGAGGTGGGCAGGCCGTGAGGGTGGGGCAAGGCCTGTTGTCGCCCCTGGCGCGCGGGTTTGTAACCCGCAGTGGCTTGCGCCCGCCGAGCCCGCCGGTCATGGCCACCGTGGCGGGGCGTCGCGAATCGCTGCAGGTCACAGCCCCGCGCTCCCTCACCGGAAGCGCACCTAAAGCTGGCCTTCCGCCCGGACGCTTCGCTAGGGTCCGCCACAGCACGCTCTCACACGCATATGAAGCAACCCATCCGTGTCCTGGTGGTGGAAGACGAAGCTCCGGTGGCGGAAATCGTTCAGATAGAACTCCGCCGCGCGGGCTACACCGTCGCCGGCGTGGCGCGGACGGCGGCGGACGCAGTCCGGCTCGCACGCGAGCTGGCCCCGGAACTGATCCTGATGGACGTGCATTTGGACGGTGACACCACGGGCATTGAGGCGGCTCGGGAGATCGCCAACTTCTGCGACGCGGCGGTGATTTACGCCACTGGCGATGTGCTGGATGAGACTGTGTCGGCGGCGGTCGCGACCGGGCCTTACGGCTACCTCACCAAGCCCTTCTCCTTCCACGAACTCCGGTCCACCATCGAGGTCACGCTCTACAAGCACGACATTGATCGTCGCCTGAAGGAGAGCGAAGCCCGCTACCGCACGCTCACGCAGGCCATTCCGCAAAAGGTGTGGACCAGCGACCACGTGGGCCAGGCCCTGTTCTTCAACGCGGAGTGGGTGCGCTACACCGGCCTGAGCATCTCGCGCGGGCTGGGCTACGGCTGGCTGGCCGCGCTACACCCGTTGGACCAAGTGAGCTTCACGACGGCTTGGGAACGCGCGGTGACCTTGGGCGCGCCCTTCGAGATCGAGTGTCGGCTGGCGCGCGGGGCGGACCAAGGGTTGCGCTGGCATCTCGCTCGCGCCGTGCCGCTCACCGGTGCGAATGGCCAGCGCCAATGGTTCGGCACCTTCACCGACATCGAGGATGAGAAGTGCCGCGAGGCCGCGCTGCGTCTGAGCGAGGCCCAGAAGCGCGCCGTGCTCGAGGCGGCGCTCGACGCCATCATCACCGTGGACCACGAGGGCGTGATCCAGGAGTTCAACCCGGCGGCGGAGCGCATCTTTGGTCGGGCACGGTTTGAGGCGATCGGGCTGCCCTTCGTGGATGCGCTGCTGGCCCCGGCGAGCCGCATGGCGCACCAGCAGCAGCTCAAGCAATACCTGGCCGCTGCGACGGGTGACTTCCTCGGTCGCCGGCAACGGGTCACCGGTCAGCACGTGGACGGCACGGAGTTTCCGATGGAGCTTAGCTTCAGCCTCGTGCCGGTCACCGGGCAGCCGCTTTTCACGGCCTACGCGCGCGACCTGTCCGACCAGCAACGTGAAGTCGCGGCGCAGGAGCAGTTGCAGCGGGACCACACCGCTTTGCTGGCCCGTCACCGCGCGGTCACCGCGCTCGTGCCCACCTGCCACGCGTGCCGACATGTGCATTTGCCTGGTGGGACTTGGGGGAGCTTCGAGCAATACCTTCAGCAGCAAGGCCCTGGCTCCCCGCCGGAAGTATTGTGCCCGGCCTGCGAGACGCGGCTCCACCCGGAGCGCACGGAGAAGAAATTTTTCCGTCTCTGGGCCAAGGAGAGTTGACCGGCTGCGGTGGCGCGGCAGCTCGGACTCCCTTCTCGACAGGCACTGCACGAGTGCTAGCGTGCGCCCGTCCACAAAACCAAACCAACCGTCATCATGCTTACGCAAACGCATCGGATTCACCGCGCTGGCCGCGCTGGCTTCACTCTCATCGAACTGCTGGTCGTCATCGCCATCATTGCCATCTTGGCCGGGATGCTCTTGCCCGCACTGGCGAAGGCCAAGAACTCCGCCAACAAGGCGCTGTGCATGAACAACCTCAAGCAGTGGGGCGTGGCGCTCACTGTTTACGGAGGAGACTTCGAGGCCAAGTTCCCGCCCGGGACGGATGCGCCAGGGCAGGGGGCGCACGTCAGTTGGGTTGGTCCCTCGGTGCTGCGGTTTTATCAAGGCTACCTCCTCCCCGCGAACACCAACGCCTCGAGCACGAAGAACAGCCCGCTCTATTGCCCGACCGGAGAGTATCATCGCACCTACGACAAGCTCGTCCTCCAACCGGCCTTGGGCGCGACCTACGGCGACCCGAATGTCCCGCACCAGGAACTCTCCGGTTACTTCTACCTCGTCGGCCGGACGATCCCGGAAGGCGGCCACGTCACGTTTGGCACGGCGGCCAGCTCGTTGGCTCGCACCCGCTTCGACAGCGGCGACCGCAACCGGCCCATCGTGGGCGACATGCTCCAGATTCAAGGAACGCCCGGCCCGCAGCCCACGGGCAGGCCTTACACCATCACCGCGCTCAAGGTGAACGTCGGTGGCCAGATGGTCTCCACCACCAGCCACCGAGGCACCAGCGGGATGATGCAAGGTGGCGACTTCCTGTTCGAGGACGGCCACGTGAGTTGGTATAACGAGGACAAGATTAACCTCGGTTCACAGATCGGTGCGTGGCTTATGTTCTACGAAGTGCAGTAACGGGGTCACCCCATTCGCCAAACCGGGCAGGCCGCGCGTCTGCCCGGTTTGCTTTTGAAGGAAGCCCGCTTGTCGCCGCGTCTGAAATCCCCAATGCTTTCCGCCATGCCGTTCAAGTCCCGTCTCGCCTCAATGCTCGCGCTGGCAACTCTCAGTCCAGCCGCGTTCGCCGCCGCGCCTGCCAAGGTGGACTTCTCCCACCAGATCGTCCCAATCCTTCGCGAGCACTGTGCCGAGTGCCACACGGGCGACAAGAAGAAGGGCGGCTTCAGCCTGAATGACCGCGCGTCCCTCCTCGCGGGTGGCGAGAGCGGCAAGGCCATCGTCCTTGGCAACGCCGCCAAGTCCGGGCTCATCGAGGCCATCACGACGAAGGACCCCGACAAACAAATGCCGCCCAAGGGCACGCGCCTCTCGCCCGAGAAGGTGAAGCTGCTCCGCGACTGGATTGATGCCGGTGCGGCGTGGGAAGAGGGCTTCGCCTTCAAAAAGCCCGCTTACGAGCCGCCGCTCAAGCCCCGGCGGCCCACGCTCCCGCCCATCGTCGCGGGCCGAAGTAATCCCATTGACCGCATCCTCGATGCCGACCTCGCCAAGCGCAAAGCCGCGTCGCCGAAGCTCGTGGACGACGCCACCTTCGCCCGCCGCGTGCATCTCGACCTCGTCGGCCTGCTCCCCGAGCCGGAGGCGTTGGAGAAGTTTCTTGCGGACAAATCTACCGACAAACGTGCCGCACTCGTCCGCTCGCTGCTCGCGAATGACACCGCCTACGCCGAGCACTGGCTCACGTTCTGGAACGACCTTCTCCGCAACGACTACTCCGGCACCGGCTTCATCACCGGCGGCCGCAAGCAAATCACCAAGTGGCTCTACCGCGCCCTCGTCGAGAACAAGCCCTACGACCAACTCGCCCGCGAACTCATCGCTTACACGCCGGATAGCGAAGGCTTCGCCGCTGGTATCAAGTGGCGCGGCGACGTGAGCGCGGGCGCGACCACCGAGATTCAGTTTGCCCAGTCCGTGGGCCAGAGCTTCCTCGGCATCAACCTCAAGTGCGCCTCCTGTCACGACAGCTTCATCGACCGCTGGAAGCTCGAGGAGGCCTACGGCCTCGCCGCCATCTACGCGACGAGCAAGATGGAGATTCACCGCTGCGACAAACCCGTCGGCAAGACCGCGCAAGCGAGCTGGCTCTTTCCCGAGCTGGGCCAGGTAGATGCGAAGGCCGCGCAGCCCGAGCGACTCAAGCAACTTGCCGCGCTCATGACTCACCCCGAGAACGGTCGGTTCACCCGCACCATCGTCAACCGCCTCTGGCACCGCCTCATGGGCCGCGGCATCGTGCATCCTACCGACGCCATGCAGAGCGAGCCGTGGAACCACGACCTCCTCGACTTCCTCGCGTCGCACCTCGCCGAGAACAAGTTCGACCTCAAGCAAACCCTCGCCCTCATTGCCACTTCCGCAGCCTATCAGTCCCACGCGCAAGTCCTCGGCAAGGACGCCGACGAGCACGGCTATACCTACGCCGGGCCCCGGGCCAAGCGCCTCACCGCCGAGCAGTTCGTGGACACCGTGTGGCAAATCACCGGCACCGCCCCCACGCGCTTTGACGCCCAAGTCGTGCGCGGCAAGCCCAGCGAGGAAGCCGTCGCCGCCATGACCCTTTCCGCGAAATGGATTTGGGCCCACGCCGACGCCGGTAACGCCAAGGCCGGCGAGACCTTCACCGCGCGCAAGAAGTTCACCCTCAAGTCCGCCCCCGTCCGTGCCGGAGCCGTGGCCACGGCGGACAACGAGTTCAAGCTCTACGTCAACGGCGCGCTCGCCGCGTCCGGCGATAACTGGGAGAACCCCGAGGCCATTGCCCTCGAAACGAAACTCAAAGTCGGTGCGAACGACTTCGTGCTCGTCGCCAAGAACGGCGGCGCCGCGCCCAACCCGGCGGGCGTCATCTTCGAGGCCCGCTTCAAATTCGCCGACGGCACCACGGAAACCATCGCCAGCGACACGACTTGGGAAGTGCTGAAGTCCCCGCCGGACGCGAAGGGCAAGTTCAAGAGCGAGCCGGCCACCGCTGCGGGGAACGCCGTCGCGGTCGCCAACTCGTCACTCTGGAACGTAAAGGTCGGCAAGCAACTCGCCACGCAACTCGCTCAAGCCGCCACCAGCGCGCTGCCGATGGTTCGCGCGTCGCTGCTCAAGAACGATTTCTTCATGCGCGCCTTGGGCCGACCCAGCCGTGAGCAAATCGTCAGCGTCCGCCCCGCCGACCTGAACACGCTGGAAGCCATTGACCTCAACAACGGCCAAACCCTCGCCACGCGCCTGGAGCAAGGTGCCGCCCGCCTCCTCGCCAAGCCCTGGCCCAGCAGCGACGCCCTGACGCAGTGGCTCTACCAGTTCGCCCTCGCCCGCGTCCCGACGCCCGCCGAGCTATCGCTCGCGCGCGAAGTCCTCGGCGAGAAGCCCACGAGCCAAGGCGTGCAGGATTTGCTCTGGGCCGTGCTGATGCTGCCGGAGTTTCAGTTGGTCCGTTGAAATTCACTGCCCGTCTCGAAAGGCGCTGGGTAGGTAGATGCTTGCCGCGACTCTAGCCACCCTGCACGCTTTGCCGTCCGTTCTGCGTAACCACTCCAATACAATGACCAAAGTCATCATCACCGGCGCGAAGGGCCGCATGGGCCAGACGCTCATCGCTTGCGCCAACCACATCCCCGGCATCCAAGTCGTCGGCCAGATTGACCTCGGCGAGCATCTCGGGCCGCTGCTGGACAAGGCCGATGCTGTCATCGATTTCAGTTTCCACGAGGCCACGCTGCCCTTCGCGCATCTCTGCGTGCAGCACGGCAAGGCGCTCATCGTCGGCACCACCGGCCACGCGGAGGCGGAGAAGGCCGAGCTGCGCGCCTGCGCCACGAAGATTCCCATGGTCTGGGCCTCGAACTACTCCACCGGCGTCAACACGCTCTTCTGGCTCACGCGCAAGGCGGCGGAAATCCTCGGCCCCGGCTTCGACCTCGAAGTGGTCGAGATGCACCATCGGCTGAAGAAGGACGCACCCAGCGGCACGGCCACCACGCTGCTCGAAATCCTCGGCGACGTGCGGAAGGTCCAGCTTGCGGACGCGCTGCGGCACGGGCGCAAGGGCATCGTCGGCGAGCGGACCAGTCACGAGATTGGCATCCACGCCTTGCGCGGCGGTGACGTGGTGGGCGACCACACCGTCATCTTTGCCGCGAACGGCGAGCGGGTGGAACTCACGCACAAGGCTAGCAGCCGCGAGACCTTCGCCAACGGCGCGCTGCGAGCGGCGCAATGGGTCGTGCAGCAGAAGCCCGGGCTTTACGACATGCAGGATGTGCTGGGGTTGAAGTGAATGCGGAATGCGGAATGCGGAATGCGGAATCGGTGGCGTTCTTGGCCCTCGGGGGGAATCTGGGCGACGCGTTGACCACCGTCCGCGAGGCGATGGGGCGGCTTGGTGCGCTCGCTGTGACGCAGGTGCGCCGATCTTCGCTCTGGCGCAGCACGCCGGTGGATTGCCCGCCGGGCTCGCCGGACTTCATCAACGCGGTCGTCGCGTTCACTCCGTTGCCGCACCTCACGCCGGAGTCGCTGCTCGTCGAGTTACAGGCGCTGGAGCGCGAGTTTGGTCGGCGGCCCAAGCTGGTTTTGAACGAGGCGCGCCCGCTGGACTTGGACCTCATCGCGTGGGGCAGGGAAGTGCGGAACACGCCGACGCTCGCGTTGCCGCATCCGCGCGCGCACTTGCGGCGGTTCGTGTTGCTGCCGTTGAGTGAGTTGGCTCCAGAGCTGGTGTTGCCGGGCCAGACATGGTCGGTGGCGGAGCTGCTGGCGGGCTTGCGAACGGATGAGGTGCTGCTGCGCGCCACGTAGGCGGAAGCGGGGAGGGGTTGCCACAAGGAGGCGCAACAAGACTCGAAACGGAAGCGGGGCGACACTTACGGAACCGCGCTCTGCTTCTCTCCGCGCCAGTAGCCGGGGAGGTTGGGCTTTGTCTCGACGAGGATTTCGAGGATGGCTTGGCGCGTGTCAGCCGGGATGTTTGCGAACTCGGGGGAGGTGTCCTTGCCGGACAGAATCTCGTGCAGGCGCTGGAGGACGAGTTCGCGCATGGGCTTCGGCAACCGGTCGAAGGCCTCGGAGTAGATGAGGAAACTGCACGGGTATTTGAACAGGCGTGATTCGAGGTCGAACTGGCGGAAGGAGCGGCCCTTGCGGTCCTTGGGGCCGAGCGTGCCGAAGTGCTCGGCGTAACCGGACGTGCCCTTGACCTTCGCCTTGAGCGGGGTTTCCTCGGTGAACAGGAGGTATTTCAGAAAGCCCTCGGCGATGCTGCGGAGGTAGCGGATGTGCTGGTAGCGGGCGAGGGCGAGCTGCGTCTCGTAGTGGAGGCGCGCGAGGTAGTTGTGCATGTGCACCTCGTGCTCCAGGACCATCAGCGCGACGATGTCGCTGTGCGGCGAGACGTAGTCGGTGAGATCCACGAGTTTCTTGAGGCTGGTGAGGTTGCCGAGGTAGTTCGGCTTTTCCTCTGCTTGGTGGAAGGCGGATTTGCCGAAGAGATTGCCGCGATGGGTCACCTTGCCGTGCGTGCCAGTGACATACCAGCCGCCCCACCGGTCTTGGAGCGGCGTGCGGTGGTTCACTTCGGAGACGCCGGTGATGAGGTCGATGATGCCTTGCTCGTCGGTCTTGAACGAGCGGATGAGATGGCCGGGGACGCCCATGGTCTTGGCGGAGGCGTGGCATTCGAGGCACTGGTTGTTGCGGACGAACTTGGGCCGGTCCGTCGCGGTCTGCTCCAGCGTGTAGAAGACGCCGCCCAGCTTCGCGTCCACCTCGCTGAATTCCATCACGGGCGCGCCGGGGATCCAGCCGACATAGACCTCGTCGTTGAAGAAGAGCGCGCGCGGGTGCGGCGGCGCGATGCGTTCGCGCTGGAGCGAGGTCTTGGAGAAGACCAGGGTCTGGGACTTGGGGGAGATGCCCAGCGCGGCCAGCAACGAGTCGCGCCAACCGGTCGCGGGGTCGAACTTCAGCTTCACCTCGCCTCGGTCGAGCCGAGCTTGGAAGCGTGCGATGGGGCCGGTGGAAGGCGTCTGGTTGTAGCTGATGGTGTCCTCCTCGAACGGCACCATGTGCGTCGCGCCTTGAAAGTCGGACTGCGCGGCGGTCAGCAGTGGACAGACGAGCACGGCCAGCAGCGCCCACCGTCGGACCACACGTCGTGTTTCGCACTGATGGTTGGAACTCACGCCGTGACTAGACTGGACGGCGGCGCGGAAGGATTCACCGTTCTTGGCGCGGACTGGGCGGGGATTGCGCCGCGACTCTGGCTCGTAATCCTATTCTAAACCCTGTTCCTCTGGCCTGAACCGGGAGGGCCGGATTAGGGTCAAGCTCACGAGCAGGAGGCAAAAGCAGAACCCACGTTTGACTTGCCCCGGCCAGTCCGCATACTCCGCCGCAATTCAAACGTCCAGAGCGGCGGAGATTACCGGCGCGGGCACCAAATAATTTATGGCCAGAGTCAAACACATCGCATTCATCCAGTTCAAAGCCGACACCACCCCGGAGCAGATTGACCAAGTCTGTAGCTCCCTTCTGGACCTCTCCGAGAGCATCCCCGGCGTCGAGGACTTCATCGTCGGACCGAACAACAGCCCCGAGGGCCTCAGCGGTGGGCACACGCACGCCTTCGTGATGACGCTCACCGACGCGGCTGCGCGCGACGCCTACCTTACGCACCCCGAGCACTTGGCCTTTGTGGCGAGCGCCCAGCCCCTCTTCGAAAAGGTGACGGTGGTGGATTTCGAGCTTTGACGCCGCCGTCCATGGACGCCGCTGCCGCCGCTGCCGAGCCGCACAAACCCGTCGTCCTCATCATCGAGGACGAGGCTACGGTGCGCCGCACCATCGTCCTCTTCTTCGCGCGCGCGGGCTACGAAGTGTTGGAAGCGACCAGCGCCGCCGAAGGCCGGGCCCAGTGGGACGCCCACCAAGGCCGCATCACCGCCGTTGTCTCCGACAATATGCTCGGTGCTGGCCCCACGGGCCTGTCCCTTCTGCGGCAACTTCTCGTGGCCCGGCCCGCGCTGGCCACCGTCCTCATCAGTGGAGTGCTCACCTTCGATGTGATCCATAGCATCGAGACCGCCAGCACCATTCGCTGTCTGCAAAAGCCCTTCGAGTTCCGCGCCTTGGTGGAACTCGTCGCTCGCCGCACGCGCGAGTTGGCTCCGGCTTGAAGCCCTGCCGCCATGATTGAGAAGTGGCCGGTCCTCCATTCCAAGCAGCTCGCGGACTTCCGCATCTTCACCGTCCGCACCGACCTCAAGCGCTCGCCGCGCACCCGTCAGGAACACGACTTCTTCGTCCTCGACACGCGGAATTGGGTGAACGTCATCGCCATCACGCCGGACGACAAACTGGTGATGGTCGAACAATACCGCCACGGCTCGGACACCATTGAGCTGGAGATTCCCGGTGGCGTGATGGACGCGGGGGAAAGCTCGCCCGTGCTGGGGGGGCAGCGGGAGTTGCGCGAGGAAACGGGCTTCACGGGTGAACCGGCGGAACTTATCGGCCAGATTTTCCCGAACCCGGCCATCATGTCGAACACCTGTCACACGCTGTTGGTGCGAAACTGCCAGCTCACTCATCCGGTGGAGTTCGACAGTTGCGAGGACATCCGCACGCACCTCGTGCCGGTGGCGGAACTGCCGGAGCTCGTCGCGTCGGGGAAAATCCAGCACGCGCTCGTGGTTGTGGCGCTCTACCACTTCGACCTGTGGCGCCGGAAGCAGGGTGGGTAACCTACCGCTGAACTTGGTAGCTTACGCTAAAACCAAGACACAAGGGCCGCCTACTGGCACGGCCTCTGTGCTCCACCTCAAGCCGAGAGCGCTGCAAGCGCGCGGCTCTACCGGGTTCACGCGCTGAAATCGCGGCTGTCGGCGGGCCGGAGTTGCTCGCCCTCTCGGCGGCTAAGACTGCTGGAACAGGCTGGCGGAAACTGTGGTGAACCCAGCGCAGTGGCGGCACGTGCTGCACGGGGCAAGCTTGCGCCTACAGCAAAGACCCGGTTTGACGGAAGGGCTTCGAGTCCGTAAATACATTGTCGTGACAAGGCAACGGCAATGGACATACAGCGGGAACCGGATGGTTTATGGAATTTGACTGGAACAATCCTTCGTTCACTCCGGCGGGTGAGCTGACACAACAGGACGTGGAAGAGTCCTTCGAGGATGCGTTCGTGGTGCGGTTGCTGCCAGACTCGGTGCGGTTCGCCGGGCAGGCGCGGTATTTCAATCTGGGCCGGTCGGCGCGGGGCGTGGGCGTGTTCAGCCTCTATCGGACGAACGGCAAGCAAGTGCGGGTCATTTTCGCGCGGGAGTTTTTGCAGGAAGAGCAGTTCTTCTACAAACGGCGGGTGACGCAGTTGCTGGAACACCGAGACTGACCATGACAGCGATTTCCAATTGGGATGCAGTGCCGCCCTTTCAGGGTGAGGTCGAGGAAGCCGACTACTGGAAAGAGCACCGGCTGGAGTTGCGGCTCATGGATGGGGCGGTGGTGGCGGGCGCGGAGTCCACGGAGTCGGTGACGGTGACGTTGCGGATGGACCCACGGATGCTCTCGCGCATCAAGCGCCTCGCCCGGTCCCGGTATCTGAACTACCAGAGCATGGTGAAGCAGTGGTTGAGTGAGCGGATGGAACAGGAACTTCGGGAACGAGGCATGAAATGAAGACGACGACACGACAGGCAAATCAGGCGCGGCAGGGCACGGTGGCGTTCACACTCATCGAGCTGTTGGTGGTGATCGCCATCATCGGGATTGTTGCGGCGATGACGGTGGGGGTGATCGCCTCGGCATCCTCCAAGCGGGACGAGTCTGCGGCGAAGGCCCAGCTCGCGAAGATTCAAACGGCCCTAGAGGACTACAAGAAGAAGTTCGGCTCGTATCCGCCCGATGAGCCGACTTGGGCGGCGGCGAACCCGTTTTGGAACCCGTTGGCCTACGAACTCGGCGGCATGCGGCGTGCGGGTTTGAATTTCGTTGCGGAGTCGGACCCCAACCACACGGTGACCCCGACGATGTTGAGTTCCTATTTCAGCTTGTCTGGGTTTGTGAATCAGGATGCGACGCGGGCCAAGTCGTTCCTGAACCTCAAGGGCGGTTCTGGCAAGAATGCGGACTTTGTGCTGCTCACCAACAGCGCGCCCGGCTTGCCGCCAGCGGTGATGCTGCTGCAAGTGGCCGCCGAGCATCCGAGTCCCAGTCAGACGGTGAACGTCTGGCGCTACCGCGCCTATCCGGCCAACGGCCACAACCCCAAGTCCTACGACCTGTGGGCGGAGCTTAAGAAAAAGGGCGGCACCAACATCATCGGCAACTGGAAATGAACTCAACTCTCAGCATGAACCATCATCATCCTCACTCGCACCGCAGCCAACGAGCCATGACGCTCATCGAGCTGCTGGTTGTTATCAGCATCATCGGCGTGTTGGCTGGCCTGCTCTTGCCGGCTTTGGCAGGGGCCAAGAAGCGCGCTAAAATCCTGTCCGCCACCAAAGACATGGCGGACATGAAGGGCGCGATCAGCGTGTATCAGAACGAATACAGTCGGCTGCCGGCCTCCGGTGCTCCGGGCGGGGCGGGCACGTTGGCGGTGGATTTCACCTACGGCTCCACGGGCACCGGCTACGGGACGAACATCTTCAACACCGGGGTGGGCGCGGCGGCCGCAGCTGGAGCTTACGAGGCCGGCAATGCCGAATTGATGGTCATCCTCACGGCGTCGGGCTTTGCGGGTTACACGGCTCACTCCTCCGTTGCAAATGACCAGCGCAATCCGCGCAAGACCGCCTATTTTCACGCCAAGATCTCGGGCAACACGACTGGCGCGGGGCTCGGCACCGACGGGGTGATGCGCGACCCGTGGGGCAATCCCTACGTCGTCGCGCTGGACTTGAACTACGACAACACGGTCAGCAATTCGTTGTATCGCTTGCAGGCGGTGTCCCAGGTTGCCGGCGGCAGTCCGGGGGGACACTACGGATTGGTTGGCACCGGCAACGGGAACAACAACAACTACACCCTGCGCGATTCGGCGATGATCTTCTCCTTCGGCCCCGACGGAATGATTGATCCGGCTACGAAGGCCGACACCGGCGTAAACAAAGACAATGTCCTGAGCTGGAGGTAAGTTTATGCGCCTCGCTGTCACTCAACTCGCGCCCGCCCCCCAAGTTCTGGAGGGGGTGCAGTGCCGGTTGCATGCGCTGCGGGCGACGAGGGCTTTCACGCTGATCGAGATGATGGTGGTGCTGGGCATCATCGGCATCCTCGCGGCGCTGACTCTGCCGTCCTTCACCAAGGCGGGGAAGGGCAACGTCATCGTGACGGCGTCCCGGCAGTTGATGGATGATTTGGCCTACGCCCGCATCAAGGCGATGAGCCAGCGGACGAAGGTCTATGTGGTGTTTGTGCCGGACCTGAATTTTTTTGGTCCGCTGAATCCGGCAGCCACCGCTTTCCTCACCACCAACCAGGCGGCGAACGACTTGGCGGGCGGGCAGCTCACGGCCTATGCGTTGTATTCCCCGCGCATGGTCGGCGAGCAACCGGGGCAGAGCACCGCGCGGTATCTGGGGGAATGGCGTTCGTTGCCCGATGGCGCGTTCATTCCGCGCTCGGCGTTCCGCAATGGCGGGGTGTTTCACAACGCGGCGGGCGGGTTGGCACCTCCGACGGCTTTCAGCGGGGTGCCCCTCTTGCTGGATGATGGCTCCACCAACCTCATCGCCTTGCCCTTCATCGCGTTCGATGAATCGGGTCGGCTCTTCGGGCGGACGACGAACATCGCCGTGTCCATCATCGAGGGGAGTATCCTGCATCCGAAGGACGCCACCGGAACGAACAATGCGGTGATCGACACGGACGCGGTGGAAACCTCCCTGCCCATCGCCTCCGGCCAGATCGTGGCGGGCATCGAGTATCTCGTGGCGGGCAATCCGGGCGCGCAAATCCGCTATCCACCCGGCTCCACCATCTACCGGGCGGGCCACACCTTTGTCGGCGGAGCGAACCCGAACTACACCACTGGGGTTGGCGCCCGGGTGGTGCCGCTCTACGCGGTGCGCATTGATTGCCTCACGGGCCGCGCCAAGCTGGTGCAGCCAGAAATCCGATGAACTTCCACCTCCGCCAACCCAGCTCCGTCTCGCGTCAGCCAGTGCGCGGGGAACTCGCCTTCACCATGGTCGAAGTCGCGTTGAGCTTGGCCATCGTGGCCTTCGCGCTGGTCGCCATCATCGGCGTGATGCCGGTGGGGTTGAATGTCCAGCGCGACAACCGCGAGGACACGATCATGTCTCAGGAAGCCTCGCTGCTCATCGGGGCCATCCGCGCCGGCAACGCCAGCTCCAATCTCACCTCTGTCCGGGACAGCTTCCAGGCTTTCACCAACGTCAGCATCCCCCTCTCCGGCTCCAATTTCACGACGGCGGACGTGGTCAGCCGCCTGTGCATCCCGCCGTGGGACGCCGTCAACACGGTGGCGGCCAACGGTCCGATTGGGGCGCATTTCCGCTCCATGAGCGGCAACTTGGCCGACAACGTCTCGGGCACGGCTGTGGGCTTCTCCTACGTGGTGTTCTCGGAGGTGAACAACTACGCCGGCGACCCGAACAACGTGGCGCACAACTACTACCTCACCAACAATCTCTACGAGGTGAAGCTCACCTTCCGCTGGCCCGTGTATGAGGCCACGGCGGGGCAGTTCCCAGTCAACTACGGCAACGGGCGGCTCGTCCTGCGCACGCTGGTGAGCGGCCAGTTGGTCACCAACGGGGCCGGCGGCCGCGTCTTCCAGAACACGAGTTTCCAAGGGCTATGAACCTTTGCTCCACCAACCAGTCCGCGCCCCCGGTAGCCGCCGAGGTAAGGAGGCGGATTTATTCCAGTGCAACCGGGTCCGCCTCTTCACCTCGGCGGCTACTCACGCGCGCCGTCACCATTCTGGAGCTGCTCGTCGCCGTAAGCCTCATCTCCATCATCATCCTGGTGCTCTACCAGATGTTCGACCGCACCCAGGCGCAGATGCGCAAGGCCGTGCGGGACGTGGACAAGTTCGAGTCCGGCCGGGCGGCGGCGGACATCCTCCAGCGCGACCTCTCGCAGATGGTGGCGGCGCATTCCATCGAGGGCGGGGCAGGGGCGAACTTCTACACCAGCACGAACTGGTCGGGCGGGGCCTTTGACATGCTGGACAGGAGCAACAGCGTGGTGCAAGCGAATGTCCTGCAAGACGTGTTCTTCCTCACCTTCGATGCCGCCGCCACGCCTACCAACTGGACCGGGGTGGGCTATCGCGTGGCCAGCAGCACCAACGCCAACGTGCTGGCGGAAGCTGGCCTGGGCACGCTCTACCGCTGGACCACCAACGCCAACCGCTTCAGCACGAACCTTCAATCCACCTTCCTCCTCAGCACGCTCGCGTTCCCGCCCGTCGCCACCTTCCAGCGCGTGGTGGACAACGTGGTTCACTTCCGCGTCACCGCCATCACCAACTCCGTGGCGGTCCCCATCACCAACGTCAACATTCCCTTCCCCGCGACCGCCGCGATTCTAACCAGCAACGACCTCCCGTCCCACATTCAGGTTGAGTTGGGTTACGTGGACAGCCGCACCGCCGGGCGTGCCCTCGGCATCGTGTCCGGCACGGGCAACACGAACCTGATGCGCAGCTACCTCTCCACCAATCTGGACGCCGTCCATGTCTTCCGCCTGAACGTCCCCGTCCGCACCGGCTTGCAATGAAGATTCACTGCCAAACTAGGGTAGGGCGAGACTCCGTCGAGCCCCATCTCGAGCGGAGCGGGGCGAGCGCAGCGAGCATCTCGGGCGAAGTCACACCCAGCCAAGAAACTCGCTATGCTCGCGCCTCCTTCGTCGGCAGATGGGGTTCGACGGAGTCTCGCCCTACCTTCCGCCAGTCAGGCGTCGCCTTGGTGGCCACGCTCATCATGCTTTCGTTGGTCACCTTCATGGTCGTGGCCTTCCTCGGCGTGGCACGGCGCGAACGGCGTTCCGTGGAGGCTACCATCACCCAGGGCGAGGCCCGCTTGGCGATGGAGCAGTCGCTGGCGCGCGCGCAGGCGGAGATTCTCGCGCGGTTGCTCCTCACCGGGGACAAGTGGGGCTATGGCCCGTTGGTGCCCACGAACTATCAAAACCCGGTCTTCAACGCCACCGTCAGCCCCACCAACGTCAACCACCGCCTAGCCTTGGCCGGCACCGCGAACGATCGGCTCCTCAACATCGGCAACCTCCAGTATGACGCGCTGGTGCCGGTCTTCTCGCCCTACTATACCAACACCACACCTTTCGACGTGGTGGTGAACGAGGCCAATCTGGGCCGCTGGTTTCTGGACCTGAATCGCAATGGTCAGTTCGACGGCCCGACCAACAGCCTGGTCGGCGACCCGCCTTGGATCGGCGTCCTAGAGAACCCGACTGCGCAGCACAGCGCGCTGAACCGCTTCCTGAGCCGCTACACCTACTACGTCCTCCCGGCGGGCAAGGCGCTGGACCTGAACTTGATTCACAATCAGGCCAAGCGGCGCCCCGGCGTCACCACCGAGAGCTTCTACCGGAACCTCGGCCTGGGCGCGCACGAGATGAACTTGGCGGCGATGCTCGCGGAGCTGAACCCGTATTGGAATTACGCCTATAATACAGCCGCAGGCGTCAATAGCCTCCTCGGCCCAACCGCCCGCGACTCGTTCGGAGATGCGCGGGACTTGCTGCTGTTCCGCAACAACAACAGTTACAACACCTACGCCAACTTGGGCGTCCAGTTCGGCGCTGCGCCTGCACTGAACCTGACCAACGGCACCCGGTTTGATCTGCTCGCCAATGGGCCGTTGATGCTCTCCAGCAATCTCACTTCCAATCTGGACCCGACGACGACTTCCTGGCCCGGCGGGAGCAACACCTCCGCGACGGCCCAGCGATACTTTGACCTGAACGAGCTGTTCCTCACCACGCGCGGCTACTCGGGCAACTTCACCACTAATCTCCATTACCTCGGGCGGACCAACGAGGCCACCTGGTCAGCGGCGGGGGATCGGAACCGCCGCGTCACCTACGATCTGTTCCACAGCCTCGGCACCGAGTCTTGGCCGGTGGACGGCAAGCTGAACCTGAACTGGTCCAACGCCCCGTATGGAACCAACATCACCATCGGCTCCTCGGGCGGCAACGTCTCCGACTTCGCGGACTGGCACCCGGACTACTTCTTCTACAACGCCGCCGAGCTGATGCTGCGGGCGAGTCTTACGCCCGTCGCGTTCATCAACCCGACTTGGGGTGGTCCGCCGGCCCCGGATGTGTTGATCACCAACTACTACTTCGGCACGAACGTCTTCTACACGAACTTGAACCAGGTTCTCAGCGTCACGAACCTGCCGATCTTTCCCACCAGTCTCTACACGCCGGAAGCCCACCGCATTCTCCAGTTCGCGGCGAACCTTTACGATGCCACCACTTCGAACAGCATGGTCGGCCCCAATTACCCGACCCTCTTCCGCCCGCTCTTCGCCTTCAACACCAACAATTGGCCGAGCAACGACTTCATCCGCATCTACGCCTACACCACCAATGGCACGGACACCAATCTGCTGAGTTATCCGGTCACGGACCTCTCCGATCCGAACAGCCGCATGGCGCTCTACACCAACGCGGGTGCCATCTCCGCTGCGGGCGATGGCACGGCCAACGCCAACATCGTCGCGGGTATCCCGGTGATCATCGGCGCGAAGAAGGGCTTCCCCAACTTCAACGAGTTCGGCGCGCAGTCGGTCTTCTCGGCCACGCGGCGGCTGGAGTTCGTGAAGACTAACGCGACCAACTTCAGCGCTACCGCCATCACCCAAACCAACCAGTCGCTGGTCATCGGCCTGACTAACAGCTACGCGCTGGAGGCGTGGAACTCCTACGCGGCCGCCTACCCACGCCCCTTGCAGCTGGATGTCTCGATCACGACGTATGTGGTCGTGACCAACGAGTTTGGCCCGGTTTACACCAACATCAGCAGCACCAACCTCAGCACGAACATGGCGGCGAACGCCTGGACGGGCTTCTCCGGCAACAACTACCTGGCCAGCTTCAAGGGGTTCCACTTCGCGAACATCCCCGTGCTGGCCGCAACGGCGGCGCGGGGGTATGCCTACGCCACGAACTTTCCCCCGCAGGCCGGCCTCACCAACGGCGGTTTCCTCCCGGGCAGCCCCACGCCGGCGGGACCGACGATGTTTGGCCGGTCCAACGGCTTTCCCGAGCTGAACCTGGGCGTCGTCATCACCAACCAACTGCGCTACGCATTGCATGAGCCTGCCAGTGGCCGCGTGGTGGACTTCGTGACGCTCAACAACCTGACTTTCGGCGCCAACCTCGCCGCCGCGCTCACCCTGACCAACGGCCCGGCGGACACGGCGGCGCGCTTCTGGGACCCGTTCCCTTACATCACGAACCGCTCGGTCTTCGCCCCGACGCTGGGCGTCAGTAGTCAGATTGCCCTGTGCTTGGACACGAACGTCACCGCGCTCGCCACCAACCAGTGGCGGCAATGGAGCTTGAACACGCCGGTGCTTCGGGAGATTGACCGCTTCCGCCGCTTCCTGGGGCTGCCCACGGTGACGCCGCCCAACCAGTTGCCTTCGCTTACTACTTCGATTCAGTCGCCTTTCAACCCCACGCGCGTGGTGGCGGTGAGCAAGAGCTGGGAGGTCAACGACCCGCTGGTGCACTACCTCGCCAGCGATCTGCGGGACCCCTTCCGCACCACCGGCTCGGATCAAGTGACGCCTTTGCCCCTGCCCGTGGGCCAGATCCCGACCCCGGGCACCGTGTATCAAGTCGTGGTCGGCTTCGTAAATGGACGCTTCCAGCAATACACCAACGGCGGGATCAACCGTTACTACCAGCCGTGGGGCCGGGCTCCGGACGTCTTCGGCACCCGCATCGCCAACTTCACCAACTACTACAGCGTTGCCCCCGCCGCCTACGACCTGCGGCTCAAGGACGCTGGTATCTACGGCTCCGACCAGTGGGATTTTCCGCAGCGCAAGTTCGCGAACCTCGGCTGGATCGGGCGCGTCCACCGCGGGACGCCTTGGCAGACTTTCTACCTGAAGTCCGACGCGCCGAACCCGACCAACTGGTTCTACTGGGCGCGCAGCGTCGAGACCAACCCGACCAACGATTGGCGGTTGGTGGACATCTTCTCCACCGCCATCAGCGCAGACGCGACGCGGGGGCTGATGTCCGTGAACCAGACCAACGCGCCTGCGTGGGCGGCGGCCTTGGGCGGCGTGCCCGTGCTTTCTAACAACACTGTCTTCATTCAAAGCATGGTCGTCGCGCCGACCTCGGCGACGACACCTCAGCTCGCCAACATCGTCGGCGGCCTCGACAACGGGTTGATCAACGCCCAGCAGCGCGTCGCGATGTGGCAGCCGCTCATCAACTACAGCCAAGGCGATGTGGTGGGCTACCTCAACGGCCCTTATGGCTTCATCAACTACTTCCGCTCGGTGTCCGTCGGGCCGAACCAGGCGCAGAATCCATTCGTGCAGGTGTCGGCGGGGAACACGACTTACTGGCAGTCCGTCCCGAGCTGGAACAGCACGGTGACCTATGCGTTGAACCAGGCGGTAGTGTATCAGGGTGTGGCTTACTACTCCCTGCTTGCAGCCAATGCCGGCAATATTCCTTCCGCCACGGTCCCCTCCGCCGCACTGGCGGCCTGGGGGCTTTACTACCCATCACGTTCATTCACGAAGCTGGGTTACGTCCTGAGCACGCCGGAGTTGAGCGTGCAGTCGCCTTACCTGCGGATCGGACGCCCGTGGCAGCTCGGTGTCACCTACGCCACGGGGGACCGGGTCTATTGGCAGGGCTGGTATTATCAGGCGGTCCGGGTGCCGCGCGTCAGCGTGCCGCCCAATCCCTACCTGGATTTTTCCAACCCCCGCACGCTGGGATCAAGTGACTGGTGGCCGCTGGAATCGCCGCCCATTGCGCGCCAGGTGCCGGACTCCCTCAGCGACGTTTTCATCGAGCGCATCCCGCAACAGACCCTCGGGCTGCTGCAACTGGAGTCCAGCCCGCGCGTGGTGATTTACGTCTATGGTCAATCGCTGCGCCCGGCAGAGCGGGGCGTCCACGTAGCGAGCGGCCCGAATCAGGGCATGGCGACCAACTACCAAATCACCGGCGAGTCCGCCGCGCGCGTCGTGGTGCGGATTGATGGTCTGCCGGACCCGTTTTTCCTACCGCGCCCGCTGCCGGCCGGGTCGCCTCCGGTGGTGACTCCGCGCATGGTGATCGAGAACTTTAAGCTGCTGCCGGCGGACTATTGAGCGGCGAACGATTTGAACCTGTGAACTCATTTCGAACAGCCAGCCGATCGAAGCGCTGCGTGACTACGCCGCGCATCTCCTCGCTCTCCCTTCATCGGATGAGGGGAGAGGGCCGAGGTGAGGGGTTGCGTGCGTCGGCGTTGGTGGCCTCACCCTTCATCCGGCCTGCGGCCACCTTCTCCCCTCGCTGCGCGAAGGAAGAAGGCGTGCGTCGTGGCCTCCATGCGAAGACGTCGCGCGCCAGCCAGTGGCTTCCGTTCAGCAATAGCCCGTATTGTCCTCTGAACTTCGCCGACGGTAGATTCACGACAACCTCGCGGAGATGCGTATGAAAAGCCGATACTGGTTCCTGCTCAGTTTGCTGCTCTTGGTAGCCGCCGGATGGTTCTGGCACCTCGGTGAGCAGCGCCGTCTCCGCGACCAGCCCGCCCCCGGCGGGACCAACGCGCCCGCGCAGGTCTCGGCCTTGGAACGCTTCCTCCGCTTGCCCTCGGTCCTCACCGGTCGGCCAGTTCCTCGTGAGGTGAAGGTCGCTTCCCCCAAGCCCCCGGAACTGCTCTCGCTCACTAGCGATCCACGTTTTCCCTTCCGCCTCCGCAATTCTCAGAAGCCACTCACCGAGCTGTTCGCCAGCGAGACTGCCGTGCTGTTGCGCAACGCCTTCGTCGAGACGCTGGAGCCGACGCACCTGAACATCCCGGCGCACCTCCGCTCGGCGGGCGAGCCGGGCAGTTACGTGGTGCAGGCGCGCGGGCTGATTGATGCGAACTTCCGCGCCGTGCTGCGCGGGGCCGGAGCGGAGATCGTCAGCTACGTGCCGAACAACGCCTACCTCGTGCGCGGCAGCGCCGCCCTTGCGCAGCAGCTCCGCACCTCACCGCGCATCCAGAGCGTCCTGCCCTTCGAGCCTTACTACAAACTGGACCAGCAGCTCCTCCCGCTCGCCGTCCGCCAAGAAGCCTTGCCGGCGGGTCGGTGGTTGAATCTCGTGCTCTTCACCGGCACCGAGGAGAAGGCGCTGGCTGAACTTCAGTCGCTGGGCGCGGAGGTGAAGGGCGAGCAACGGTTTCCCTTCGGCCACATCGTCACCATCGCGCCGCCGGCGGACAGCCTCGTGGCCTTGGCGCAAATGCCCGCCGTGCAAAACATCGAGGCCTACCAGCGGCCCGTGATGCTGAATGACCTCTCCCGTGTGCGCTTGGATGTCTCCACGAACACGACCGACACCGCGCCCGCTGGCAACTGGCTGGGGCTGCGGGGCAACAACGTCTTCGTCGCCGTGGTCGGGTCCGGGGTGGACACCGGCCATCCGCAGCTCGCGGGCCGGACGTTCCTCAACGCCGCCAGCCCGCTCACCGACACCAACGGTCACGAGACGTTCATGGCCGGCGTCATCGCGGCACTGGACAGCACCGCGCCTAATCCCGTCAACGGCTCCATTGCCGGGGCCAGTTACCGTGGCATCGCCCCCGGCGCGGTGATCTACCCGCTGTCGCTCTACGACACGAACTTCACCACGCTCGGCCATGAGTTCCTCATCACCAACGCCGCCACCGCGACGAACATCTTCATCGTCAACAACAGTTGGGGTTACCCCACGCCCGCCTACGACATCTACTCGGCGATTTACGACGCGGCGGTGCGCGACGGCAATCCGTCCCGCACGAACGACCAGCCGATGATGCACGTCTTCGCCGCTGGCAACATTGGGGCCGGCAACAGCGGTGGTCTGGGCGGGGCTGCCGACAGCATCGTCTCGCCCGCCACCTTGAAGAACGGCATCACCGTAGGCGCGACGGAGCAGTTCCGGCTGGTGAGCAGCACGAACGATCCCCTTTCCGCCTCCCGCTCGGACAGCGACAGCCAGGTGCTGGACATCTCCAGCCGCGGCAACGTGGGCGTGGGCCTCGAAGGACCGGCGGGCCGCGTCAAGCCTGACCTCGTCGCCCCGGGCGGCTACGATGTGTCCCTGCGCTCGGCGACCTTCACCAACATTACGGACGCCGACAACCAGCTCGGTTCCTCACAGTTCCGCTACGAGTCCGGCACCAGCGTGGCGGCGGCCAAGGTGTCTGGCCTGCTGGCCTTGATGCAGGAATTCTTCTCGGTCAACTACTCGCGCACGAACAAGCCGGCGTTGAACAAGGCGTTGCTCATCAACCGCGCCCGGACCGCCTCCCTCGCCTATGACACGGCGGTCAATAACCTCGTTAGCCATCAGGGTTGGGGTATGCCGTCCTTGAGCAATACGCTGCCGACCGCCGCCGCCTTCCGGTTCCTCACCAACACCGCCACGCCCGTGACCGCCCGCATCGTGCTCGTCGAGGAGAGCGCCTACATCACGAACCGGCTCGCCTCCGGGCAGTTCCAAGGCTTCAACGTCACGGTGCCGGGCAGCGCCACCTCGCAGACGAACACCCTGCGTATCACGCTGGCGTGGACGGATCCGCCGGGCAATCCAGTCTCCTCGGTCAAGCTGGTGAACGACCTTGATCTCTACGTTACGAACCTTCCGCCCGCCGCTCCTCCGGGCCAGCTCGGCCGACAGTTCGAGGGCAACAACATCGCCCCCGGGACGACCATTTCCCAGCCCACGTCTCCGGGCAGCCAGAGCGAGCGCGACTCGGTGAACAACGTGGAGAACACGTTCATCCTCCTCACCAACACGGCGGTCAGCACCTTCCGCGTCTATGTCATCGGGCGGAAGGTCAACGTCAACGCCGTCAGCGCCGAGACCAACAACGTGGTGCAGGATTACTCGCTGGTGATTTCCACCGATGACCCCACGCGCTCGGTCACCGTGGGCGCGCTCGGAGCGGTCCCGTTTGCGGGCTACACCAATCTTCTGGTGAAAGACGTCACCAACGGCATCCCCTATCTCAACGAGCGGGTAGGGGCTAACTCGGGCATCCGCGCTCTCAACGCAGCTGGCAGCGTCAACACCAACGGCGTGACCAACCAGTGGAATTTCTACAAGTTCACCAACCTGAACTACGCCGCCTCGACCGCGACCAACATGATCACGAACATCGTCGCCGGCCTCACCAACATCAGCACCAACGTCGTGCGGCTCCCCATCCAGAACGGCGGTCCCTTCGTCTCCTTCGCCACCTTCCTGCCGCCGAACCTCGCGCGGGCGCGCAACCAAGAGGCGGACATTGACCTCTACATGACCCGGAGCAGTTCCGCCTACGGCGCAGTCAATTTCGGGGCGTTGACCAATCTCGACGAACGCATTACGAGCCACGCGAACACGTTGCGCTCCACCAACCGCGGTGGCTACGAGCTGATTGCCCTGACGAACTCCTCAATCGGCGAGGAGTTCATCATCGGTATCAAATCTGAGGACCAGCAGGGCGGCTCCTATGGCTTCTTTGCCGCCGCGACCCAGCAACCCTTCAGCACCAACGGCCCCACGGGCAGCAATTACATCACCTTCTTCCCGGTGCCGATGGAGATCCCCGACGGCACCCCCGACGCTCCTGCCGGTGTGACGCTCTACGGGATTTCCACCACCAACATGCTGATCCGCAGCCTGACGATGTCCAACGTCATCACGCACGAGAACCTGGGCGACTTGGTGGTCACGCTCACTCACAACGGACGCAGCGTCACCCTGAACAACCACACCATCTCCCCCGCTGCGGCCCCGGCGGGGGGCGGGTTGATCACGAACAACCTCGTCGCCGATGACTTCCGCAATCCGCCCGACGGCCCGGGCGATGTCACAGACTTCCTCGGCGATGATGCAGTGGGGCTGTGGATTCTGGAGATCTACGACAACGCGCCGTTCATGACTGGCTCCGTGGACTACGCCCAGCTCTACATCACGCCGTTCACCAACTACGTGAGCACGAACACCGGGGTGCTCTACCGCACCGTCGATCTCGTGGCCGGCCAGTCCTTCGTGGACTTCTTGGATGTGCCGGTTTATGCGACGAACCTGGACATCGATATCGTCGGCGGGCTGCCGCCGGGGCCGGCGGCTCCGGGGCAGGGCGTTGAGATTTACGCTTCCAGCTTCGGGGTGCCGGCGGCGGGTGGCGGGCCCAGCGTGGCGAGCGCCGTGGATTTGGACTCCACCGATCTCATCCTGCCGCACTTGCGCATCTCCCCCACGACCACGCCGCCGCTGACCGCAGGCCGGTGGAACACCCGCATCGTCAACAATTCCTCCAGTCTGCTCACGCTCACCATCCGCTACACCCTGAGCTACGACCTCTCCGTGGCGGAGGTGAACTTCTACCGGAGCAACACCGTCGCGCCGCTGCTGGACGACTACACGACCAACTTCTTCCAAGCCATCCCGGACAACCGCGTGATCGCTGGTGTCGAGGTCGGCTTCAGCATCCAGCACCCGCGCATCTCGGACCTGCGCGTCTCGGTGGTCAGTCCGGCGGGCACCCGGGCGCTCTTGTTGGAGAACCGGGGCGGGACCAACGGCCTGCTCACCCAGAACTTCTTTGGCAATTTCACCGAGAACACCAACTTCACCACCTCACTGGATATCGACGGCGCGGGCACCAGCCCGTTCCTTCACCTCAACTACCTGCTACCGGTGAAGTTCGTCCCGGCCCCGTATTCTTCCGTCATCTCGCCGCCCCGCCTGATGACGAACATGACCAACACGGCGTTCGGCCACAGCCAACTGCCCTTCGGGTTCTCGCCGCAGGAATCTCCCGGCGGGATCGCGATTCTCGGCCAACAACTGGTCATGGCGGGTAAGGTCAACCGCAACGGCATCAACGACGGCTTCCTCGCCAGCTATCAAATTCCGATCACCAACAACCTCGACACGACGAACTGGGCCGTGACCAATTTCTGGGCCGGTCCCTTCAGCGGCTATCGCGGCGCGAATCCGTCGCTCCCAGCCGTCAGCCGGCCGCTGGAGCAAACCTTCTTCAACGGCGTGGCGGTCTCGGTGGCGGGGGTTGCCAGCGTGGGCCAGACGCGCAACTGGACCCCGCCTGTCCTCCACACTTGGAGCGGCGGGAACACACGCCAGACCTACGACGTGGACTTGGGTTGCACCTCCGGGACGATTGTCTTCTCCTACGCCAACACCGATGCCGCCGACCGGATGGTGGTCGAATATCAGGGCCTCACGTTGCTGGATAACACCACCGCCACGGCTTACACGACGACGCTGACCTTCAGCGGCACCTCCCGCTTCGTGCGCGTCACGGCCAACCCCACCCCGGCGGCGGCGGGCTCGACTTGGGCCAACGCGCTGGTGGTGTATCGCGGCAACGGGGTGAGCTACGGCGTGACCAACTTCCTGCCCTTCGCATCGGGTTCGTTGGTTTGGCCCCCGGCCACGCCGCCTGCCGGCTCCACCACCCTCTCCCAGCCGCGCGGCGTGGCGTTGGACAGCACGGGCAATGTCTATGTGGCGGACTCGGGCAACAAGCGCATCATCCGGTTCAGCCAAGCGATGACGCTTCTCAATCCCACCGCCGTGCCCAATGCGGCGGGCACGAATGGCACGGTGGTTCCGTTCGCGGGTGGGGCGTCAGCGATTGACACGGATCTGGCAGGCCTCCTTCTGAACAGCCCAGGCGGCGTGGCGGTGGACACCAACTCGGGTGATATCTACGTGGCAGACACGGGTAAACATCAGGTGCATCGCTACAACAGCAACGGCGTGCCCCAATTCACTTGGGGTGCGCTCAACTCTGCCGGCAGCGAGAACAGCGTGCCGGGGCCGTTCCCCAACGGACGGCTCAACGGCCCGCAGGGGCTCTGCGTGGACAGTCTCGGCGTGGTCTATGTGGCCGACACCGGGAACAACGTTATCCGCCAGATCAGTGGCACCACGATGACGACCATCGCGACCCCGGCTCCGATCGCTCCGCTGAACGGGCCGCGTGGGGTGATCGCCGTGAGTCCCCTTTCCACCCTCGTCATCGCCGATACGGACAACCACCGCGTCGTGAGTATCGCGGCGGGCATTGGCAGCGTTTTCGCGGGCTCCGGCGTCGCGGGCACCACCGATGGCATTGGCGTGGCGGCGCAGTTCAACCAGCCGTCCGGTATCACCCGGGACGGCTACGGAAATTTCTACATCACCGATGCTGGTAGTCACCGGGTCCGCCGGCTTACTTCGGTGCTGGAGGTGCAGACCATTGCCGGCAGCGTGTCCGGCAATGTGAACGACGATGTCGGCACTGCCGCCCGGTTTGACACCCCGCGTGGGTTGGTGGCGGATTCGTTGGGCGCGGTCTTCGTCACGGAAGATTCCGCGAACAATACGGTGCGGCTGATTGCTCCGTATCAAACCCACACGCCCACCAACTCCTTCCTGACCATCCTCCCGTTCACCGGCCCGCCGACGAATGCCCAGCCCGTCGCCAACCCGGCCATCATCGTCTCGCGCGGCATCACCAACGACGTCTTCGGACTGGATCTCGCCGGGGGCGCGGGCACCGACAGCCGCGACAGCTTCAAAGGTGTGACGACGACACTGGAGAACGGGACGAACTTCTTCTACGCCGTGGGCGACGCGCAGTTCAGCACCAACTCGGTGAGCGGGGCGGCGAGCTACAACCGGATGTTCGTGAGCAAAGTCGGCACGAACGGCCAGCCCATTTGGTCGCGCGGGTATCAGTCGACGGCGGTTATCCATGCCGTGACCAACGGGGCGGGGGCGATTACCAGTCTGGCCTTGGACTACGGTGGCGAGGGTTACACCGGCGTCCCGGTTGTTACGCTCCACGACCCGGTGGCGGGCACGTTCCCTATCGTGGTGACGGTGGCGGGCGGAGTCGTGACTGGCGTGCCAGCCTTCGCCAGTGCTGGCCCGTTCAATTCCCCGCGCGTCTATGTCGAGGCCCCGCTGACCTTGGACATCGGTGGCAACGCCATCGCCGTGGCTTACGGCACCAACGTCATCTCGGCGGGCTACCGGACCGTCAGCACGGCACCGCTCACGACCAACAACGTGCCGTTCCTCATGTCGTTGAATCCGACCAACGGGGCTACGAACTGGGTGGCCTCGTCTCCGAACGGCGGCCATTATAACAGCATCTCCATCGGCGGCACGAACCTCATCGCGGTCGGGGCCGGCTACTTCCCCGGGGCAGTGGCCAACAGCAATTGTCTCATTGAGCGCTGGGACTTGAACGGCAACCTGCTGAACAGCGTGACCTATGCGCTCGGCATCGGAGCCAGCGCTCTGAGCGGCGTGACGGTCGTGGACGCCTTGGACCGCGCCTACGCCGTGGGCACGCAAGACGCCGGTGGCGGGTTGGTCCACGCGGTGATGCTGGAGCTGGACCTGCTCACGGGAGCCGTCCTGTCCGCCGTCACGAATGACCTCCAAGCCGGCATCAACATCGGCAAGGCCATCGCCTCGGACGGCGGCGAGCTCTACGTCGCCACCGAAGGCCCGGCGGATGGCAATCCTAACGACCGCCAGGCCGGCTTGTTCCGCTACCGCGCCAAGAACTATTATCTGGCGGAGGAGTCGCTGGATGTCTTCGTCGGCGAGTCCACCTGGGGCACCGGGGCACTCTCCAACCAGTGGCGGCTCGAAATCACCGACACGCGCCAAGGCGGCCCCGTCGGTCCGGCGCAGTTGATCTCGTGGAACCTGAACTTCTCCTACGCCGCCAGCAACACGGTGTCGCTCCCCGTGGCTCCCAACCTGAACAACACCTTCGTCCTGCTGGCGCAGCCCAACTACTTCGCCGTCAGCGTCCCGACTTTGGCGACGGCGGTCACGAACTTCATCAACGCCAGCGCGCCCGTCCGCGTCACCTTCAACGCGCGCGGCGCTCCCGTGCCCGGCGCAGCGGGCAACCAAGTGGTCTTCACCGGCTCCAGCGGCTCCTTCGTCTTGTCCACGAACAGCATGGTGCCCGGGAAGAAGTATTATCTTGCGATCGAGCCGCTGAACGCCGCTGCGAATGTGAACTTGGCGATGCAAGTGGATTTCGCCGAGACCGAGCCGGTCGTGCCCGCGCTCACCGTTGGCGTCGGGCTGAACGGCTTTATCCCGCGCACGCCGAGCTTGAGCCACTACCGCTTCGAGGTGCCCGCCAACGCATCCGCGGTCCTCTTCGAACTGCTCAACCTCACCGGCGAAGCGAACCTCTACGTCCGGCGGTCCAACGGCCCGGCCTCCTTGCCCAGCCCGGCGGAATACGATTACCGCAGCGCCAATCCCAGCGCGCTGACGGAACAAATCTTTGTCATCACCAACAGCGCATCCGCCACGGCGCTGACGCCCGGCACTTGGTTCGCCAGCGTGGAGAATGCCGACAATGGCCCGGTGAACTTCACCCTCAAGGCGACCGTCGCCACGGGTTTGCCCTACCAGCTCATCACCGCCGCAGACGCGCAGCCCTACGCCGCCGTCACCAGCCCCGGCAACGCTCCCAACACCGTCTTCCGCCTCCCGGTGACCGGCGCTTCCAAGGCGCTGCTCTTCGAAGTGCGCGCGCTCACGGGGCCGGGTGACTTGCTCGTGCGCCGCGCCTCGCCGCCCCTGTCCACCACCTACAGCGCCGCCAATATCCGCGCGGGCCGCGCGGGCGAGGCCGTCGCCGTTCGCACCAACGCTGGCCTGCCCAGCCTCGTCGGCGATTGGTATTTCGGCGTGGTTAACCCGGGTGATACCACCATCGGCTACTTGGTTATGGCGCGTCAGCCCACGAACGGAGTGCTCTTGGGTAGCAGCCCGATTCAGATCGTCAGCCCGCCCGGGGCTGGCTTGCGCAGCAGCGGAACCAACTTCGGCTTCGACCTCGATGCGGTGCCCGGCGAGCGCTACCAGGTGCAATTCTCCACCACCCTGCACGCTACGAACTGGCAGGTGCTGACGAACATCGTCGCGCCTCCGGGTGGCATCATCAACTTCCTCCACTCCGGTGCCTTCACGAACCGGAACCTCTACTACCGCATCCAAGTCGTGCCCTGACGGCCGGTAGCGGGTGGGGCAAGTGTTCAGTATTCAGTGTTCAGAGGAGCACCGCACTGGCCGACTGAATACTGAACACTGCTTACTTGCCTCTATCCGCCTCACGCAGAAGAACCCGCTCCTCAAAACGACTTCCTCGCCTCAAGCTGACCACGTGCAAATCTTGGTCATCGGTCTGAACCCTGCCATGGACGTCGAGTGGCGCGTCGAGTCCATCCACTGGGACGAGAAGAACGTTGTGCTCGGCGAGCGCCGCTGGGCCGGCGGCAAATCCGTCAATGTCGCGCGCTGGCTGCTCCACCTCGGAGCGCGCGTGAAGCTGCTGGTGCCCCTCGGTGGCGCGACCGGCTCCGAGTTGCGACGGCAGATGCGCGCGGAAGGCGTCTCGTTGCGCGCCGTGCCGCTCCGCGAGCCGACGCGCGCCAACGTCATGGTCACGCAAGCGAGCGGTCCGCAGCTCCGCTTCAATCCGCGCGGCCCGAAACTCTCTCCGGACGAATGGCGGGCCTTCTTCCAAGCCGCCGAGGTGGAGCTACGCCGCAGCACGCTGGTCATCCTCTCCGGCGCGTTGTGCCGCGATGCGCGCCCCACGGTCTATCGCGATCTCGTCCGGCTAGCGCACCGGCTCGGCGTGCGCGTGGTGCTGGACTGCGACGGCCCGGCCTTTGCCGCTGGTGTGGGGGCGAAGCCGTGGTTGGTGAAGCCCAACGAGTTTGAACTCGCGCAGTGGGCGGGCCGGAAGTTGTCCTCGGAAACCGCAGTGCTGCGGGCCGCGCGCGAACTCTCTGCAAAGACCGGCGGCTGGGTGCTCTTGTCCCGCGACGCGCGTGGTGGACTGCTGGTGAACGCGGCGGACGGTTTGTCCTGCCGTGCCGCTGTGCCGCGCGTCCGCGTGCGTAACACCGTCGGGGCAGGGGACGCCTTGCTCGCGGCCGCCGCGCAGGCCATCGCGCAAGGTGAGGAACCTGCGGAGTGGCTGCGCCGCGGGTTGGCCACGGCGACCGCTGGCGTGCAATGCCCGGCGGGGGAATTGGCTCCGCCCGGCACGATCACGACCATGCTTCGGCGGATTGAACCGGAGGCGCTGTGAGCCGCGCCTTGGCCGCGGGAACGGATGTCGGCGCGTTGACGCTCCACCCTCCCCGGCCTTAGCGTCCCGCCCATGATTAACTTGGCTGACCTCCAGCCCGCCGTTCGCCCGCCCCGCCCGCCCGCGCAGGTGGACGCCTTGGCCGCCGAGATCCGCGCGCTCAAGCACCAGCTCAATGCCGTCATCCTCGCGCACAACTACCAGGTGCCGGAGATTCAGGACGTGGCGGATTTCGTGGGCGACTCGCTCGGTCTCGCGCAGCAGGCGGCGGGCACCAGCGCGGACGTGATCGTCTTCTGCGGCGTCCACTTCATGGCGGAGACGGCGAAGATTCTGAACCCCGGCAAGATCGTGGTGTTGCCGGACAAAGACGCGGGCTGTTCGCTCGAGGAGAGCTGCCCGGCGGAGAAACTCGCCGCGTTGCAGGCGACCAACCCGAACTTCTACACCATCGCCTACATCAACTGCTCGGCGGCGGTGAAGGCGTTGAGCGATGTCATCGTGACCAGCGGCAACGCGCTCAAGATCGTCAATGCCGCGCCCAAGGACCGCGACCTGCTCTTTGTTCCCGACGAGAACCTCGGCGCGTGGGTGATGGAGCAGACCGGACGCCCGATGACGCTCTGGCGTGGCAACTGTTACGCGCACGTCGAGTTCCAGCGCGACCACATCCTCCGTGCCCGCGCGGCCTATCCTGACGCGATGATCGTCGTCCACCCCGAGAGCCTGCGCGAGGTCCGCGAGCTGGCCGACATGGTTTGCTCGACGGAGAAGATGATCACCTACTGCAAGGACAGCTCGGCGAAGCGCTTCGTCATCGTCACCGAGTCCGGCATCATCCACCGGATGCAGAAGGAGTGTCCGGGCAAGGAATTCCTCTGCGCTCCCGTGTTCAACGTGATGCAAATGCCGACGGACAACTGCCGATGCAGCGAGTGCCGCTACATGAAGATGAACACGCTGGAGAAGCTCCGCGACTGCATGAAGCACCTCACGCCGCGCCTGGAACTACCCGCCGACATCCTCGCAAAGGGCCGCGCGCCCATCGAACGGATGCTGGAGATTTCCGCGCGGGCATAGTGCGGGCCTTTCTTAGCCACGGATTGAACACGGATGAAACACGGAGCCGGCGGGTTGAGCTTCATTGAGCGCATCCGTGTTTCATCCGTGGCTAGAATCCGCCTTTCAAAGTCCGGTGGAGTCGGGGGAGAGCACCGCTGTAGCCTGAATTGCTGGCTTGCCACCGGCACCGCGCGCCGTCTGTAGTAGCGACATGACCCGCGTGTTGTTCGCTCTCGCTGCCTTTCTCGGCGCCCTGCCATCCCAACCCGAAGCTCGCGCTGCCGAGCATCTTCCTCCGGTCGGCATGCCCCGCCTGGCGCGCACGAACCTCCTCGTCTATCGCGACGTCGTCGGCAACGTCCAGCCGGTGAAGTCGCCGAAGGATTGGTTGCAGCGGCGCGCGGAAATTGTGCGCGGCATGGAGCGCGTGATGGGCGTCCTGCCCGGCGCAGAGAAGCGTTCCCCGCTCGACGTGAAGGTGGAGGAGGAAACCGACTGCGGCAGTTACGTGCGACGGCTCATCACTTACCAGAGCGAACCCGGCGGGCGCGTGCCGGCCTACTTGCTCATTCCGAAGGACGCTTTGAGCGGGAAGCGGAAAGCCGCCGGCATCCTCTGCCCACATCCGACGGAGAACACCATCGGCCACAAGGTCGTCGTCGGCCTTGGCGGCAAGCCCAACCGCCAATACGCCGCCGAGCTAGCCGAACGCGGCTTCGTCACGCTCGCGCCCTCCTATCCGCTGCTGGCGAACTACCAGCCCGACCTCAAGGCGCTCGGCTGGGAGAGCGGCACGCTCAAGGCCGTGTGGGACAACATGCGTGGGCTCGACCTGCTGGAGTCGCTGCCGTATGTGAACGCGAAGCCGGGCTTCGGCACGATCGGCCACTCGCTCGGCGGGCACAACTCGGTTTACACCGGCGTCTTCGACCAACGCCTCAAGGTTATCGTGACGAGCTGCGGCCTCGACTCCTACCTGGATTACTACGGTGGAAACCCGAAGGTGTGGGAGCCGGAGAAGGGCTGGTGCCAGATGCGCTACATGCTCAAGCTCGCCAATTACAAAGGGCAGCTGGAGGAGATCCCCTTCGACTTCCACGAGCTGGTTGGCGCGCTCGCACCGCGTGTGTGCTTCATCAACGCGCCGCTCAAGGACTCGAACTTCAAGTGGGACAGCGTGGACCGCGTGGTCGCGGCGGCGTCGCAGATTTACAAGTTGCATGGCAAGCCCGGGAACCTGTTGGTGGAGCATCCCGACTGCGACCACGACTTCCCTGATGCGATGCGCGAGAAGGCTTACAAGCTATTCGAGACGCACCTGAAGTGAGCGGTGTGGTGCGCGCTCACGTCAGCAACTCCCGCACGACTTCGCCGCTCACATCCGTCAGCCGGTAGTCCCGGCCGGTGTTGCGGTAAGTGAGTTGTTCGTGGTTCAGGCCAAGCTGGTGGAGAATCGTCGCATGCAGGTCGGGAACGGAGACGGGCTTTTCCACCGCGTTGTAGGCGAACTCGTCCGTCGCGCCATGGACCATGCCGCCTTTGATGCCGCCGCCGGCCATCCACATCGTGAAGCCTTTCGGATGATGGTCGCGGCCCTTGCCGTTCTCCGCGACGGGCGAGCGACCGAACTCGCCGCCCCAGATGACGAGTGTGGTGTCGAGTAGGCCCGTCGTCTTCAAGTCGTGCATCAGCGCGGCGATGGGCTGGTCCGTCTCGGCGCAGTGGAGGTCGTGGTTTTTCTTCAGGTCGTCGTGCGCGTCCCACGCCTTCGGACCTTCGTTGCCGCCGCTGTAGAGTTGCACGAAGCGCACACCGCGCTCGACGAGCCGGCGGGCGAGCAGGCAGTTGCGACCGAAGTGCTGCGTGACCGGGCGGTCGAGGCCGTAGAGCTTGCGGATGGACTCTGGCTCGCGTGCGACATCCACGCACTCGGCGGCGCTCATTTGCATGCGGAACGCGAGTTCGTAGGACGCGATGCGCGCGGCGAGGCTGGTCTCGGCGGGATTGGCGGCGGCGTATTCCTCGTTCCACTGCCGGAGGAGGTCGAGGCGCGCGCGCTGCTGGCTGGCGGTGACACTCTTCGGCGGCGTGAGGTAGGCGATGGGGTCGCCGCTGGAGCGGAACGGCACGCCTTGAAACGAGGCGGGCATGAAGCCGTTCGACCAGTTCAACGCGCCGTTCACCGGCGCGCCCTGATGATCGAGCAGCACCACGTAGGCGGGGAGATTCTCGCTCTCCGAGCCGAGGCCGTAAGTCACCCACGATCCCATGCTCGGGCGGCCCGGGAGCGTGAAGCCGCTGTTCATCTGGAAGAGCGCCGGGCCGTGGTTGTTGCTCTCCGTGTGCATCGAGCGGATGACGCACAGGTCGTCCGCGTGGCGCGCGAGGAACGGATACGTCTCCGCGATGTCAATGCCCGCCGCGCCGTGCTTCGCGAAGTTGTAGTAGCTCTTCATCGCCACGTTCTGCGTCTTGCGGCCCATGAAGGCGTCCTCGGGCTTCCACACGGGGATGGCCTTGCCGTGCCACTTCTCCAGCTCGGGCTTCGGGTCGAAGAGGTCCACATGGCTCGGCCCGCCATACATGAAGAGGAAGATGACGGACTTGGCGTGCGGGGCGAAGTGCGGCGGGTGTGCGGCCAACGGGTTCGTGGAGGCCGGGGCGGCGAGCGCGCCCTCCGCGTGCAGCAACGAGTTCAGCGCCAGCGCGCCGAAGCCGCCGCCGCTCAACTGAAGCATCCGCCTGCGGGTTAGGGGGTGCATGGGGAATGTGAAAGGGTGCGCAAATGCAAGTTGGTCAACGGTCGGCCTTCCCACGCGTTCTCCCTCACCCCGGCCCTCTCCCGCTGGGAGAGGGAGAAACGCAGACCGCGCTGGATTGGAGCCGACGCGCTTGAGACCTCGACGCGCGCACGCGGCTGTTCCCTCTCCCAGCGGGAGAGGGTTAGGGTGAGGGAGAACGCGTCATCTTTCACAAGCGTGGCCAGATGTTTCATTCGATGTAGATGAACTCGCTGCTGTTGAACATCACGTGCGCCAGGTCCGTGAGCGCGCGGTGGCGCGGCAAGTTCGTGGGCGAAGGCACCTTCGCATAGACGGCCTCGCGCGCCTCGACGAACGCCACCGCCTGCTTCAGCCGCTCCGGTCCCGCCGGCTTGGCCAGTGCCAGTGACTGCATCCGCTCAATCGCACGCGACAAATTCTCCCCCGCCTCAGCCACAGCGCGTTGCGCGAGGAAGCCCGCGTGGTCCTCGACGAACTCGTCGTTCATCAGCACCAGCGCCTGTGTGGGCACCACGCTCTGCATCCGCTCGGCGCAACTGTCCGTGGTCGTGGGCGCGTCGAAGAGTTCCATCATCGGCATGAGCAACTGGCGCTTCACGTAGATATAGACGCTGCGCCGCCACTGCGTCGGGCCTTCGGTCGTGAGCGCGGGCCACTTGTTGCGCTGGCTGGCCGTGAGCAAGTCGGCGCGGATGCGCGGCTTGATGCCCGGCCCGCCGAGCTGCGGGTTCAGCTTCCCGCTGACGGCGAGGATGCTGTCGCGCAGGGACTCGGCGGAGAGGCGCTGGAGGTTCGCGCGCCAGAGGAGGGTGTTGTCGGGGTCGAGCGTGGCGGCCCGCAAGTGTTCAGTATTCAGTGTCCAGTTTTCAGTGGGGCGTGCGTCCGTCGGTTGTTTCCCCGACTGAACACTGAACACTGAAGACTGATTACTTTCCCCGCCCACCCCCTGCCGATACGTCGCCGACATCAGCAGCAGCTTGTGCAACGGCTTCCATCGCCCGCCGTCCGCGATGAGCCGGGCCGCGAGGTAATCGAGCAACTCCGGGTGCGTGGGACGCGCGCCGTTGAAGCCGAAGTTGCTCGGTGTCGCGACGAGGCCGCGCCCGAAGTGGTGCTGCCAGATGCGGTTCGCCAGCACGCGCCACGTCAGCGCGTTGTCCGGCGCGGCAATCCACTCTGCGAAGGTGCGCCGGCGGCCCGAGGACTTCGCGTCCGGCTCTGGCTCGGGGAAGCGCAGCGGGTTCGACACGAGCACGAGCGGCGCGGCGGGTGGGACTTCCGGCCCTTTGTTTAGCAGGCTGCCACGACGGAGCAGGTATGTGGGCGTCACCTTCGCCTTCGTCTCGACGAGCGCCTGCAACTTCACAAGCTCCTTCGCCTTGGCCTTCTCGTCGCTCTCCTTGGGCACGCCGCGCTTCTCCGTGCCGTTGAAGACCGCGAGCAGGCTGTAGTAATCCGCGCTCGTGACGGGGTCATACTTGTGGTCGTGGCAACGCGCGCAGCCCACGGTGAGGCCGAGGAAGACCGTCGAGGTCGTGGCGATGACATCGTCCAGTTCGTCTAGGCGATACTGCTCCTTGTTGTTGCCCATGTTGTCGTCGTTGCTCGGGCCGTTGCGGCAGAAGCCCGTGGCAACCAGCGTTTCCTCGTCCGCACCCGGCACCTCGTCGCCCGCGAGTTGCTCGGCGATGAACCGCGCGTAGGGCTTGTCCTCGTTGAAGCTGCGGATGACGTAGTCGCGGTAACGCCAGGCGTGGGGGCGGTCGAGGTCGTTGTGGAAGCCGCTGCTGTCCGCGTAGCGCGCGAGGTCGAGCCAGTGCCGCCCCCAGCGCTCGCCGTAATGCGGGCTCGCGAGGAGCCGGTCCACGACGCGCTCCCAGGCCTGCGGGGAAGTGTCGCGCACGAAGGACTCTACTTCCTCCGGCGAAGGTGGCAGGCCGGTGAGGTCGAAGGTCACGCGGCGAATCAAAGTCTGCCGGCTTGCTTCCGGCGACGGCCTCAAGCCCTTGCCCTCGAGCGCGGCGAGGATGAAGCGGTCCACGTCATTGTGTGCCCACGTCGCGTCCTTCACCGCCGGGAGCTGGGTGGGGCGCAGGGGTTGGAAGGCCCAGTGCTGGCGACCCACTGCGAGCGATGGCGTGGCGGCAGGGGCGAGCGTGCTGCCGGAGACCAGGCAGACCCACATGAGCTGGAGGATGAACGAGGGCGGTTTCAAGGACTGTGAGGATGCTGGGACGGAACCACGGGGCATGCAAGAGCGGCCTCGCTGGCGGTAGGGCACGGAGGTCAACCGGCGGGTCGGTTCACCAGTCAGACTCAAGGAGAGCGAGTCGGCCCGGGTGTTGCAGCCACGCGGGCTTTATCGGGGCGCGTCGGTCAGCATTCCGGTCGGCCACTGCTCGCGTGGTGCCCAGCCGAGTAGTTCCTTCGTCAACGCGAGGTCGAAGTGGGTCGCGTTCACCGGGCGACTCGTGGCGTTGAGCGCGACGAAGCGGATGGAACCAGGGGCTTTCACGGCGGCATAGAAGAAGGTGCCGGCGTCGCCGGGGCTGAGGTAAACGTCCTTCGCCCACTCCAGCGCGGCGAATTCTCGCTCCTGTCCGGCGCGCGGACACCAGCCCAGTCGCGCGGCAATGACGCTCAGGCCGTGCAGCTCCGCGTAGCCTTGGCCGATGGACTCGGCGAACACCTTCGCCGCCGCATACCAGTAACGCGGCGTGAGCGGGTCGGTGGTGCGGATGGGGGCTTCTCCGCGCTCGCGCTGCCACCAGTTCACTTGGCCGGAACTGGCGAGGACGAGGCGCTTGGCTCCGGACAGCCGCGTCGCTTCCATGACGTGGTGGAGACCGACAATGTTGTTCGGAAGAATGTCCGTCATGAAGTCCGCGTCGTCCGGCGTGGCGGCGAGGTGGATGACGGCGTGCGCGCCCTCGGCGGCGCGGCGGACGGCGTCGGCGTCGGTGAGATTGCCGACGTGGGAGTCGGTTAGGCCGGGCGTGGGCACGCGGTCGAACCCGCGCACGCGCTCGCCGCGCGCGAGGAGTTCTCGCACGACGGCTTGGCCGACGCGGCCGGCAGAGCCGGTGACGAGGATGAGTTCGGAGGCGGGCATGGGAGGAGTGGGATTAGGATTACGAGCAAGAGCCGAGAACAATTCCGCTTAGTAACGCAGTTGTAGGTTCAGCCCGACGGCGTGGAGGTCGAAGAGGTTGTGCGTCTCGTAACGGTAGGTGGGCTGGAGGCTGAGGCGCTCGTTGATGCCCCACTTCCAGTCCACGCCCACGCTCTGGAAATTCTTCTCGCCGATGAGGCCCTTGATGAGCTGCGTGGCGTTCTCTTCGCCGAGGGCGTAGGTCACGCCCACGGAGGAGAGCGGACTGTATTGCCACGTCGTGCCCAGCACGCCCGCGAAGCCAGTGTTCGAGGGGCCGCCCTTGGGCGCGTCGTGCGTCACATACATCCGCGCGTGCGTGGACCACTGCGGGTGCCACTGCCAGGCGAGGCCGGGGACGATTTGCAGCACCGGTTCGTCCGCGAAGCGCAGGTGGGTCACGCTCAAGTTGGCGGAGAGTGCTTCGTTGAAGAGGTATTCCGTCCGCGCGCCGATGCGCCAGCGGGGGATGAAGCCGCCGTTGAGCGCGCCGCCGGTTTCGAGGCCGAGAATCCAGCTCGGCGTGACGTGTGTGTTCCATCCGAGCAGGACTTGGTTCGCCGAGGCGCCGAAGCGGGAGAAGGTGCGGAGCTCGCCGGAGACGCTCATGCCCAGCGGCCGCCGCCAATACGCCGCAAGGTAGCCCTCGTGCCACGCCTGCAAGCGCGCGCCGCCACCCGTGGTGTCCGACAGCGATGCAAACTCGTAGCCCGTGCTTATGCCGATGACCGAGGCGTCGGCGATGCGCACTTGCTTGCTGAGTTTCTCCTGCGCGGCGTCCTGCAAGTCGGCGCTGGGCGCGGCGGGCACGCGGGCGATGACGCGTTGCATCGGCTCGCCGGACTGTTTGCGGAGCAGTCGCAACGCCTCGCCGCTCACCTCGGGCGCGAGCGGGTCGAGGAGGGCTTGCAGGGCAGGGGAGTTGACCTCGCCGCCGTGGGCTGCGGCCCATTTCTGCGCCCACAACTCCGGCCAGGCGTCCGTCGGTTGCGCGCGCTGGTAGTCACGCAACACGCCGAAGAACGCGTCGGCATCCTGCTCGCGGAAAGCAATCTTGAGCCGCTCGCGCGCGACCAACGCGGAGCCGGGTGCGACGCGTTGGGCGGAGTCGAGGGCTTGCCACGCGCGGGTGGCGTCGCCGCGCGAGAGGGCGATGTCGGCGAGGCCGAGCCAAGCGGGGAGCGACTCGGGATTGCGTGCCGCGATGCCTTCGTAGAGCGCGAGGCTGTCGCGTTGCTTGCCCTGCTGGCGGGCGAGGCGGGCGAGGCCGAGGACGGCTTCATCGCGTTCGGGCGCGAGTTGCGCGGCACGGTCGAGGTAGTCGCGGGCGTCGCGGGACTTGCCGGCGGTGGCGAAGGCTTCCCCGGCGGCGACGAGCGCGGAGTAGTCGCGCGCGTGGGCCTCGGCGTAGTTGGCGATGAGGTTCAGCCCCGCGTCGGGCTGGCCGCGCACGATGAGGCGCTGGGCTTGGAAAGCAACTTGGCGCAGCCGCACGTCCGGGTCGCTCGTGCGCCGACTGGCGAGGGCGAAGGCGGCTTCGTCGTTGTCCACACCGGCGTGAATGGTCGCGAGGAAGAGGCCGACCTCCGCGTCTTGCCGCCCAGTGCGGCGGTCGAGGTCCACGGCTTGGCGATAGGCGGGCGTGGCGCGACCCGCCGCCAGTAGTGCGCGGAGCGAGCCGAGTTGCGCGGCGAGGTTGTCCGCGCTGGAGGCCGCGAGGGCTTGGGCGTAGGCCGCTTGAGCCGCGTGCCAGTTCCCGCGCCAGAGCTGGGTGTTGCCCAAGCCCGTCTGCGCGGCGGCATCGCTGGGACTGCTCTGGAGCAAGCTCCGGTAGCGCTCACCGGCGCTGGCGGTGCGGCCGAGCCAGCCGAGGTATTGCGCCTCCAGCAGCCGGTATTGCGCGTTGGCTGGGTCGGCGCGGAGCAGGCGGCGGACGACCGCGAGGGCCTCGCCGAGCTGCCCGCGTTTCGCGAGCGCGTCCGCTCGCTGCACGGCGGACTCGGGGGTTTCCGCGTTGGGCGGCCACGGCTGGCCGGCCCGTTCGGTCGCCGTCGGTCGGAGCGGAGTTTGCGCCGCCAGCGGGAAGTTCAAGCCGGCAGTCAGCAGGCCGGCCTGCACCGCCAAGAGGGGAAGTTTGGCCGCGCCACGGAACAGCGAACGCCGGGAGGTGGCCGTAGGCCGTGAGGATAAGTGCGATTGAAAAGGCACGAGTGAGTCGGTCGGAGTCGCCATCGTTCCTGCCACGAACTCGCCCGCAGGATCGCGGCGACGCTACCAACGAAGGTGGAGCAGGCAAGCTGAAAGGCCGGACTGGGTGGGCAGGGCGTAGGCCGCGCTCGGTGGGCGGCTCAAGCGGCGTTTGGAAAGCCCGCTGCCTTGAACCCGCTGTTGCCTCCGCCGTGGTCGGGTGATAGGGTCCGCCACCTTTGACAAATGTCTGACAACCAACGCAGCCCGGACACCGGCAAGAACGACCAGAGCGAGGACTTCAAGATGGGCCCGCGCTCGTGGATCATCTGGCTCCTCCTCCTCAGTTCCATCGGCATCCTGATGTTCTTCAAGAACCAGACCGAGATCAAACCCGAGGTGCTCGGCTACAAGAAGTTCATCGAGAAGGTGGAGGCCAAGGTCATCCGCAACGGTCGGATCACCTACAATCCCCAGACCTCCGACCTGCGCGAGATCACCGGCACCTACGTCGAGTTGACCCCCAACGGCAAACCGGTGATGGCCGACGGGAAGGAGAAGGAAACGCCGTTCGTCATCAAGATTCCCGTCACCGACAAGCTGCTCGAGAAGCTGCTCGAGAGCGGCGTCTTCGTGACCAAGGAACCCAACACGCTCTTCTGGTCCGTGGTCATCAGCCTGCTGCCCATCCTGATGATCGGCGCGTTCATCTACTTCGTCTTCATCCGCAACCTCAAGATGGCCGGTAAGAGCGCGATGAGCTTCGGCAAGAGCAAGGCGAAGATGCTCTCGAAGGATAAGAACAAGACCACGTTCAAGGATGTGGCAGGTGTCGAGGAGGCGAAGGACGAGGTCAGCGAACTGGTCGAGTTCCTCAAGGACCCGAAGAAATTTCAGAAGCTCGGTGGACGCATCCCCAAGGGCATCCTGATGATCGGTGCGCCGGGCACCGGCAAGACGCTGCTCGCCAAGGCCATTGCCGGCGAGGCGGACGCCGCCTTCTTCAGCATCAGCGGCTCGGACTTCGTGGAAATGTTCGTGGGCGTCGGCGCGAGCCGCGTGCGCGACATGTTCGAGCAGGCGCGTAAGACCACGCCGTGCCTTATCTTCATTGATGAGATTGACGCCGTGGGTCGCAGCCGTGGCATCGGCTTGGGCGGTGGCAACGACGAGCGCGAGCAGACGCTCAACGCGCTGCTCGTCGAGATGGACGGCTTCGACACGCAGGAAGGCATCATCATCATCGCCGCGACGAACCGCCCCGATGTGCTCGACCCCGCGCTGCTCCGCCCGGGCCGCTTCGACCGTCAGATCACCGTCAACCTCCCCGACGTGCGCGGTCGCGAGGCAATCCTGAAAGTCCACGCCCGCAACGTGAAGATGGACCCCACCGCCGAGCTCTCCGTCATCGCGCGCGGCACGCCCGGCTTCTCCGGCGCGGAGCTGGCGAACCTGTTGAACGAGGCCGCCCTCCTCGCGGCCCGACAGAACAAGAAATCCGTCGGCATGACGGAACTCAACGAAGCTCGCGACAAAGTCCGCTGGGGCCGCGAGCGCCGTAGCTTGGCCATGACCGACGAGGAGAAGCAGCACACCGCCTGGCACGAGGCTGGTCACGCGCTCGTCAACGTCCTCCTCCAGCACACGCACCCGCTCCACAAAGTCACCATCATACCCCGAGGCCGAGCCTTGGGCCTCACGATGATGCTGCCGGAGAAGGATGTCTTCAGCCAGCGCCGCAAGCATTTGATGGACGACCTCGCTGTCGCCATGGCTGGGCGCATTGCCGAGGAGATCGTCGCCGATGACATTTCCAGCGGTGCGTCCGGCGACATCCAGCAGGCCACGCAGATTGCCCGCGCGATGGTTTGCCAGCTCGGGATGAGCGACAAGCTGGGCATGATCAACTACGCCGGGGAGAGCGAGTTCTATGGCGGGCGCGAACTCAGCCGGCGCAGCGACCACAGCGAGCACACCGCGATGGAGATCGATGCCGAGGTGAAGCGCATCATCGACGAGAGCTATGCGGTCGCGAAGCGCATTATCGTGGAGAACCGCGATAAGTTGGAAGCCATCGCGAAGGCCCTGCTCGAGTTTGAAACCTTGGATGGCTCACAGGTCGAGGAGATCGTCCGCACCGGCAAAATGACCAACCCGCCGCCGCCCGTCCAGCCGCCCGCCACGCCGATGCTCGGGGCCCCCGCCGGCACGCCCGTGCCTGAGCCGCCGCGTCCCACTCCGCCCCCGCTCGAACCCGGCCTCGGCGCGCCCGCGCCCGCGCCGGTTTGAACGCACGCCGGGTTTCCGTGGTTGCTTTCCTCGATAGCGAACTGCTTTCCTAACCGCACATGGCCAGCAGCAGTGTGGGCGAACAACTTCGGAAAGCGCGCGAGTCGCGCCGCTTCACTGTGTCTCAGGTGGCCGACGCCACCAAGATCAAGTCCGACCACATCATCGCGCTGGAGGAGAGCGACTTCAGTCCGTTCAGCGCCCCGGTTTACATCCGCGGCTACACCAAGTCGCTCGCCCGCCACTACAAGCTCGACGTGCCCAACGTCGTCGCCGACCTCGACGCGGAGCTGGCGCAGACCAAGGAATTCGCCGAGCCGCCCAGCCTTATCCCCCGGGAGAAGGGCGTGCTCGACTGGGTCACGCTCCAGCTTTCCAAGCTGAACCTCAGCTTGCTCCTGCCGCTCGTCGCCCTCGCGCTGATCGGATCGCTCGTGGTCTGGGGTTACAACGCCTGGCGACGCCACCAGTCCGCCGACCCGCTCTCCAACCTCGGCCCCGGCTACTACAAAGCCCCGGCGGAGAAGAGCGTCGTCGAGTATCTGCCGTTCCCCGCGAGCGCGCTGCCGACCAACGCCCCCGCGCAGAAATGACCTAGCCCGTTCCTTGGCTTCACCGACCTAGGTGCTGGATGGGGAAGCGGACTTTTCGGAACCACCCATTTGTGACTACCAAATCCAAACCCACCCCCGCTCGCCCCGTGCGCGTTGGCATGATCTCCCTCGGTTGCGCCAAGAACCTCGTGGACGCCGAGATCATGCTCGGCTCGCTCCTCAAGTCCGGCGTGGAGATTACCAACGACGCCACCACCGCCGATGCTGTCATCGTCAACACCTGCTCTTTCATTGATGCCGCGCAGGAGGAGAGCGTGGACGCCATCCTCGAATCCGTTGCCGTCCGCGAGGCGAACCACCGTGGCCAAGCGATCCTCGTCTCCGGCTGCCTCAGCCAACGCTTCCGCGAAGAGCTGCCGAAGCTCCTGCCCGAAGTGGACGCCTTCATGGGCATTGACCAAGTCGCGCAAGTCGGCGAACTCGTCCGCGAAGCGATGGAGCGGCGGAAGTCCAAAATCCAAAACCCGAGCGCGGCCAAAGTCCGGAGCCCCAAGTCCAAAGTCGCCAAGGCCCTCGCCGACTTGGACAAGGCCCAGCCCGCTTCCCACGCCGCCGATGAATCCCTCCGTGGCAAAGAGACTTTCGGCAAAACCAAAACCGTCCTGACGCCAGCCTCTCAACTCTCAACTCTCAACTCTCAACCCGTCTTCGACGTCACCGCCCGCCCCATCTACATCCCCGACTACGAGACGCCGCGCTTCCGCCTCACGCCGCGCCACTTCGCCTACGTGAAGATTGCCGAGGGCTGCAACCACCCGTGCAGCTTCTGCATCATCCCCCGGATGCGCGGCAGCCACCGCAGTCGCACGCAGGCCGACATCGTCGCCGAGGCCAAGGCGCTCATCAAAGACGGCGTGAAGGAGCTGAACCTCATCTCCCAAGACTCGACCTACTACGGCCTCGACCTCCGCGCCAACCACACGCGCGCCATCTCCTCGCCCGAGAAGTTCCGCGCCGCTGCCAGCTCGCTGCCCTCCGATGCCACGACCCTTTGCTCGCTCCTGCGCGAACTGAACGCGCTCAAGGGTGACTTCTGGATTCGCCTCCTCTACACGCACCCTGCGCACTGGACCGACGAACTCATCCGCACCATCGCCGAATGCCCCAAGGTCGCCCGCTACGTGGACATGCCGCTCCAGCACATCCACGACGACATGCTCGCGCGGATGCGTCGCGAGACCAGCGGCCAATACATCCGCGACCTCATCGCCCGCATCCGCGCTGGCGTGCCGGGCATCGCGCTGCGCACCACGTTCATCGTCGGCTTCCCCGGCGAGACAGCGGCGGCCTTCGACACGCTGCTGGACTTCATCCGCGAAACGAAGTTCGAGCGCCTCGGCATCTTCGCTTACTCGCAGGAGGACGGCACCATCGCCGGCAAGATGACCAGCCAGCTCACCGACAAGGTGAAGCAACGCCGCCGCGAACTCGCGATGGCCGCGCAGCACGAAGTCGCCCGCACCGTCTCGGAAAGCTTCGTGGGCCGCACGCTCAAGGTGCTCATCGAGGGCGGAGCGTCTGCGAAGGAACTCCAGGCCGCGAAGGTCGCCTCCTGGGAGCACGGCCTCATCCGCGAGACGGACGAGCACATGGCCCAGCTCAAAGGCAATTACCTCGTCGCCCGTGGCGAGGCCGACGCGCCGGACATTGACGGTCGTGTGTATGTGCGCGGCAAGCTGCCCGTCGGTGGCTTCGCCCGGGTAAAGGTCATCGGGCACACCGACTACGATTTGATCGCGGAGCCGGCGTGACCGGGGCCGGACCCGTTACGCATTACGTTTTACGTTTCCCGAACCCCTTGGCCGGCGTAAAACGTAGGCAGTAAAACGTAAGCTGCTGCCGCGCGCCATTGAACCTCCCCAACCAACTCACCGTCTCGCGCTTCGTCCTCACGGGCTTGTTCCTCGTGGCGATGTTCTCGCGCTCGCCGGTGAACGACACCATCGCGCTCGTGCTCTTCAGCATCGCGGGCCTCACGGACTACTTCGACGGCAAGATAGCCCGCGAGCGCAAGCTCATCACCAACTTCGGCATCCTCATGGACCCGCTGGCGGACAAGATCCTCACCTGCTCCGCCTTCATCGCGCTGGTGGAACGCAGCAAGTTCAACCCCGACACGGGCGCGTTGCCCGCCGTAAGCGTCGAGGCCTGGATGGCCGTCATCATCGTCGCCCGTGAGCTGGCCATCACCGGGTTGCGCCTCCTCGCGGCCTCGAAGGGCGTCACGCTTGCCGCCGAGCGCTTCGGCAAGCACAAGACCATCTCACAAATCGTCGCCATCATCACGCTGCTGGTGCTGGACGCACACATCGAGTGGTGGCCGTGGTTGCGGGACGCGTTCGGGTTGCTGCTGCCGTGGCTCGGCCACCTCTCGCTCTGGGTGACAGTGCTGCTCACGTTCACCTCCGGCGCAATTTACCTCTGGAAGAACCGGCAGATTTACCTGGAGGACATGTGAGCGGTTTCGATCCCGTCGTGTGGGTCGCCCAAGGCTTCGGCTCCGGTCGCCTCAAACCCGCTCCCGGCACCTGGGGTTCCGTCGTCGGGCTCCTGTGGTTCGCTGGCCTCGTCGCGACCGGCTCGCTGTGGGCTTTCTTCGGCGGCATCCTCCTCAGCATCCCGCCCTGCGTCTGGCTTTGCGGCCTGGCCGAGAAGGCGCTCGGCGAGCAAGACCCCGGCTCCGTCGTGCTGGACGAAATCATCGCCGTGCCGCTGTGCTTCGCCGCGTGGGTGGTGAGCCAGGTCCACGTGACCGGGCAGATGCCCGAGGTCAGTTACTTCTTCAGCGGGAACAACTGGCTCGGGGTCGGCGCCATCTTCGCTGCCTTCCGCCTCTTCGACATCTGGAAGCCCTGGCCCGTGAAGCAAAGCCAAGCGCTCTCCGGCGGCTGGGGCGTGACGGTGGATGACCTCCTCGCGGCGCTTTACGTCAACTTGGTGAGCCTGCTCGTTCTTGGCTGAACGAATGCCGCACGCAAAGGTCGCGAAGGACGCAAAGGGGAAGACTTCCTGCCGGCGTTGCGGCCTTCGCGTGAGGCAGGCTTGGCCTACTTCTCGATCCGATACAGCGCCTTTGCCGTGCGGACGTAGAGCGCCTTCCCACTGGCGATGGGCGCGGCCTCGATGGAGCCGTCGAGCTTGCTCTCGCCGAGCAGTTTGAACTCCCGACCGGCGGCGAACACCACGCCTTTGCCTTCGCGGTCGAAGGCGAACACGCGGCCTTCCGCGCAGATGGGCGAGGCATAGACGGCCTTCAGCACGCGCTCGGACCAGAGCACCTTGCCGGTCTTCGCCTCGACCGCGCTGGCGAAACCGCCGTTATCTACCAGCATGAGCAGGTCTTCGTGGAGGATGGGCGAGGGCGTCTCGGGCACGCCTTTGATGAGCCGCCAGACCAACTGCGGCTTGCCCGCCACGGGGTCCGTGTCCTTCGAGGCGTCGAGGATGTTGCCGGGACCCCAGGCGGCGGCGGGCGGGGGCTTGATGGCGTAGAACTGGCCTTTGGAGAAGCCGGCGGAGAAGTAAATCAAACCGTGGGCATAGATGGGGCGCGCGCCGGAGGAGTGGAACGGTTGGTTCTCCACCTGCCAAAGTTCTTTGCCCGTCAGCGGGTCGTAGCCGTAATGGGCTTTTGCGCCCGTGCTCAGGAGAACTTGCTTGCCCTCGATGGTGGCGATTTGCGGCGTGCCGTAAGCCTTGCGCAAATCGCCCTCGGCCTTCGGCTTGCCGTCGGGACCGAGGTCCTTGTAGTCGACCGAGCGCTTCACCTTCCACGCGTCCTTGCCGGTCTGTTTGTCCAGCGCGACGAGGAACTGGTCGTCGGCACCATCGAAGTGGAGGATGAGCAGGTTGCCGTGGAGGATCGGGGAGGAGCCGGCGCCGCGGTAGTGGTTGCAGCGGAGGTCGCGGCGCTCCCAGAGCACCTTGCCGGTCTTCGTGTCGAGGCAGGCGGTGCCTGCTTCGCCGAAGCTCACATATACGCGGCCTTCCTCGATGACGGGCGTGGGCGAGGCGTAGCTGTTGAACTTCATCCACAAGGCCGGCTGCTCCGCCGTGAAGAGCTTCACGTCGCGCAGCACCTTGCCGCTGTTCTTGTCCAGCGTGAGCACGAACAGCTCGGAGCCGTTCGTCGTGGCCGTGGTGAGCCAAATCTGGTCGCCCCAGATGACGGGTGAGGACCAGCCCTTGTCGTGGATGGGCGTCTTCCACTTCACGTTCTCGGTCTCGCTCCAGGTCACGGGCAGGCCCTTGGCGGTGGACTGGCCATCGCCAGTCGGGCCGCGGAACTGCGGCCAGTTGTCAGCGGCTAAGGTGAGCGAGGCGGTGCAAACGAGGGCGGTCAGTAGCGAAGCGAATTTCATTGGGGACAGAGTAATCAGCGTTGCTCCCGCCGCGCAATCTCGGAGCCGAGGTGAGTGCGAGGGCGTGAGAAGATGTCGGTTCGCAGCTAACCGCTCTCCCACCCGCACACCTCCGGTCTTCGCCCTACTGCGCCGCCCCTACTGGAACAACTCGATTTCGCCGTTGCGACCCGGGTGGCATTGGTATCGCAGTGCAATCGAAAACGCTCAACCCAACCAACGCCATGACCACTGTCTGCGCTGCCGTTCCTGCCGTGCCTCGTTGGTTCATCGTGGACGACGAAGCGCTCCTTCTCAGCCTCGCCGAGCAAGTGCTCCGGCGGTTCTCCGATGCCGATGTGCGCGCTTGCACCGACCCGTGCGATGCGCTCAACCGCATGACCACCGCGCCCGCCGACCTCGAACTTCTCGTGACCGACCTGAACATGCCCGGGATGGACGGCCTGGAACTCGCCCGCCGCGTCCGGGTCGTTGCACCGCGCGCGAAGGTGTTGCTCATCACCGGCAACCCGCTGGCGTTGCCCGACGACCGCGCTTGGCGGTCACACGGCGTGGATATTCTGCTTCCGAAGCCCTTCGGCATCCACGAGTTGATGGCTGCGGTGCGGCGGCTCTGTGGGGCCACGAGCCTGCGACCATTCGCGGTCGGGTGACGGATGGAGGCCCAGAAGCAAGCGCCAGGGACTGCCCGGCGTTCCGGCTGAGTCAGCGCCGCAGGCTCTTGCGGGCGGGCGCGACCGGTTTGCGTTTGGGTTGCTTGGCCACGTGCTTGCGCTTCGCGGCGGGCTTGGCCTTGGTGGGCTGCTTGGCTTTGGCCTGCGGAGCGCGTTGGACCCGCTTGGGTTTCCCCGCCTGGAGGTGAACGAGGTGTTTGGCCGTGGTGGTCTTGGTGGGCTGCGCAACTGGGGCCAGCTTGGCGACCTTCGCGACCGGTGCTGGGGAGTGGGCCGGCACCACCTTCGCGGGCTTGGGCACGGGTTTGTCCTTCGGCGGCGGCGGGTTGAGGAAGTATTGCCAGACCAGTCGGAAGGCGTCAGCAAAGTCGCGCGGGCGCTCGGCCATCCAGCGGTTGATGTGGTCGGGCTTGAAGAACGCGCCGCACTCCACCTCTTCGGGGTTCAGGCGGAACGGGCCGTTAAAGTCAGTGCGAAAGACCCAGACGAACTCCGCGCCGGTCTGCTCGCAGGCATCAATCTTGAACAGCCGCTTCGGCGTGCGTTTGAGGAACAGGCCGATTTCCTCCCGCGCCTCGCGCACCACGCAGGCTTCGTAGGTCTCGCCGGAGTCCACGTGCCCGGAGGCCGAGGAGTCCCACACCCCGGGGAACGTGTCCTTCTTGAACGAGCGTTTCTGGAGGAAGACCTCACCGCGCGTGTTCACGACGAGGACATGCACGGCCCGGTGTTTCAGGCCGCGCGCGTGGACTTCGCGCCGGGTTTGCTTGCCGATGACCCGGTCACGGTGGTCCACCACATCAAATATCTCTTCGCTCACGTGGGGAGCAGTCTGCAAAACTCCGTGAATACTTCCAAGCTAACCTTTTCAGCCCGTTCCTGGGGCGAGATGCCGAGCTGGGCGAAGATGGCGCGCAAGTGGTCTTCCGGCCACTCGGCCTTGAGCAGCTTGAGCATCATCTTCCGGCGCTGCGAGAAGGCGCGCTTGACCACGCGGACGAAGAGCTTGGTCTGCTGCGCGTCGAGCAATGGCGGCGTGCGGCGCGTGAGCGTGAGGCAGCCAGACTCCACGTCGGGCGCGGGGAAGAAGCAGCCGGCGGGGATGCGGAAGAGGTCGCTGGGCGCGTAGTGCAAGCCGACTAACAGCGTGAGCAACCCGTATTCCTCCGCGTCGGTCGCGGCGGCGATGCGTTGGGCGACTTCGAGCTGGAGTGTGACCACCATGCGCTCCGGCCCGTGCGGGTGCAGCGCCAGTTCGACGAGGATGGGCGAAGCGACGGAGTAAGGCAGGTTGGCAACGAGCTTCCACGGCGCGGGTGCCGAAGATGTGGAGTCGCCACCTTCTGGGTTGGGCAAGTCGAGCGGCGACTGCGAGCCGTCAGCCCGACGTTGGAGGTAAGCCAGCGCGTCGTCGTGCAGGAGCGTGAGGTTCGGCACCTGAGCGAAGCGCTCGCGGAGAAAGGTCGTGAGCCGCCCGTCCTTCTCAATCGCCAGCACGGGTGCGCCCGTGGCGAGGAGCAACTCCGTCAGCGGGCCGAGGCCGGGGCCGATTTCGAGCACCCGGTCCGTGGTGGACAGCCCCGCCGCCGCGACGATGCGCCGCAGTTGGTTGCCGTCGTGCAGGAAGTTCTGCCCGAGCGACTTGGTGAGTTGCAGGTCACGGGCCTTCAGGATTTCCCGCATCTCGGAGAGCGTCATGGGAGGGAGGAGAGTTCGTCCGCGAGCGCGGCGACGGCCCGACGGAGGTCGCGCTGGGAAATGGTGAGCGGCGGGGTGAACCCGATGACGTTCGCGTGCTCGCCTTCGGGCAGCAGGATGAAACCCCGATGCAACAGCCGCTTGATGATGCCGAGCGACTCAGCGGTAGCCGGCGAACCATCCGCTTGCACCAGCTCAACCCCAGCCATCAACCCGAGACCGCACACGCGACTTTGGACTTTGGACCTTGGACCTTGGACCTTGGACAACTCCCCCGCCAGCCACTCGCCCAGCCGCGCCGTGCGCTCAACGAGTTTCAATCGCCGCAGCTCACCCAGATTCGCCAGCGCCATCGCGCAGCCGACCGGGTGGCCGAGGAAGGTGCTCGTGTGAATCGCCTCGCCGGTCGAGACCGGCCACGCCGCGTCCATCACGTCCGCGCGGCCCACGCAGGCGGAGAGCGGGAAGCCGCCGGTGAGCGCTTTGCCGAGGCAAAGCACGTCGGGCACCACGCCGCTGTGTTCGCAGGCGAACCATTTCCCAGTGCGCCCGAAGCCAGTGTAAATCTCGTCGAGGATGAGCAGCGCGCCGTGCTCGTCGCACAGCTCACGGAGCAGCGGCAGGAACTCCGGCGGCGGGACGCGCAGGCCGCCGCGTGCTTGGACTGGCTCGACGAGAATTGCGCCGATGTCACCGCGCCGGAGGAGCCTTTCCACTTTCGCCCGAAGCGACGCCAGGTAGGGCGCGCTGTCCTCAGTGCGCCGGGAGCGTGCGGATGTCTGCGATGCGGTGAGGACCCCGCGCCCTACCTGCTCTGGAAACGGCAGGAAATGTCCGAACTCCCGGAGCTGCGCGCGGAACGGACTGCGGAAGTGCCCGCGATGCGTGACGTTCAACGCCCCGTAGCCCAGGCCATGATACGCGCCCTCGAACGCGATGACCCCGCGCTTGCCCGTCTTGAGTGCCGCCGTCTTGAGCGCGGCTTCCACCGCCTCGAAGCCGGAGTTGCAGAAGCAGGTTTTGGCCGTAGCCGCCGAGGTGCGGTGGCGAATGGGGTTGGTGTTCGTAGCCTTTCGCCTCCTTACCTCGGCGGCTACGGGCCAGCGCTCAAACGTCAGCCGCGACAGCTCCTTCGCCAAGTCCCCCTTCAGTGGATGGGGATGCACATCGCCCATCGCGTGCAGCAGCGTGGCCATCTGGCGCTGGCCGGCGCGCACCACGCGCGGGTTCGCGTGCCCCGCCGCCGCCACGCCGAACGCGGCAGTGAGGTCGAGATACTTGCGGCCTTCCGCGTCCCACACGTTCACGCCGTGCGCCCGGGTCCACACGATGGGCCACGAGCCGTCCGCCTCCATGAAGGTGACGTTCCGCGACTCATGAGCGCGGAGGAGCGAGAGGGTTTTCTCAGTGCTCAATCCGTGTTTCATCCAGGGCGAAGAATGAGGCTCAAACCCCGCGCTGGTCCGGTGCCCAGACAATCTTGTGCAGTTGCAACTGGAAGCGCACCGGCAGCGCGTCGGCGATGATGCGTTCGACCAAGTCTAGCCGTGCGATGGGCGTCTGGCCGACGGGCACGGGCTTCAAGACTTTGTCCTGCTGGTGGGCTTTTAGCGGCGTAATCCAGGAGAGGAGCAGCGGGCAAATGGCTGCGAGCCGGTGTTGCGCGATTTGCGTCTTTGCCCACTCGTAATCCTCCACCGTGCCGATGACGAACTTGATTTCGTCCGTGGCTTTCAGGTGCGGCAGGTTCTCCCAGCGGTTGCGCGCAACCTCGCCGCTGCTGGGGCATTTCAAGTCCATGATCCGCCGCACGCGCGCATCCACCGGCGCGATGTCCAGCGCGCCGCTGGTCTCCAGCAACACGGTAAAACCCAAGTCGCAGAGCCGCCGCATGAGCGGTAGCGAGTTCGGCTGAAGCAACGGCTCCCCGCCCGTCAGCTCAACCAGTGGCACTCGCTGACCGCTGATAGCTGACCGCTGATAGCTCCCGGCCAGCCGCTCCACCTCCGCGACGATTTCGTCGAGCGTGCGCCTTTTCCCCTCTGTGAACGCATACGCCGTGTCGCAGTAGGAGCAGCGCAGGTTGCACGCCGTGAGGCGGATGAAGACGCACGGCAGCCCGGCAAAGGTGCTCTCACCTTGCAGGCTCAGGTAAATCTCGTTGACGACGAGGGTCTCGGACACGGGCGGACACTAGCGAGCAAGCGCAGCCGCGTCGCGCAGAAAGCTCGCCTCGTTTCGGCCCGCTCGGTATCAACCGCGCGTGAGCAAACTCAGCGGCAAAGTCCTCGTCGTCATCGGCGGCACGAGTGGTCTCGGTCTCTCGGCGGCGCGGGCGTTTGTGCGGGAAGGCGCGCGGTTGGTGGTCGTCGGCCGCACGGCGGAGAAGGTGGCGGCGGTCGAAAGCGACCTCGGTGCTGCCGTGGTGGGCTTGGTCGGCGACGCCATTCAATCAGACACCGCCGCCCGCGCCATTGCCCTCGCGGTGGGGAAGTTCGGCGGCTTCCACGGCCTTTACCATGTCGCCGGGGGCAGCGGGCGCAAGCAAGGCGACGGCCCGTTGCACGAACTCACCGACGCCGGCTGGCAGTTCACGCTGAACGAAAACCTCACGTCGCTCTTCTACTCGAACCGCGCCGCCGCCCAGCAGTTGCTCCAGCAGGGCAGGGGAGGCAGCGTGCTGAACCTCGGCAGCGTGCTGGGCTGGTCGCCCTCGCCGGGCCACTTCGCCACGCACGCCTACGCCACGGCCAAGGCGGGCATCATCGGCCTCACGCAATCCGCCGCCGCGCACTACGCGAAGGACAACCTCCGTTTCAATGTTCTTGCGCCCGCACTCGTGGCCACGCCCATGTCCGCGCGCGCCCAGAGCGACCCGGCGATACTCGACTTCATCCGCACCAAGCAGCCACTGGACGGCGGTCGCATCGGCCAGCCGGAAGACTTGGATGCCGCCGCGGTTTTCTTCCTGAGCGACGACTCGAAGTTCGTCACCGGGCAGGTGCTCGCGGTAGATGGCGGCTGGTGTGTCAGCGAGGGCGGGGCAAGTAAGCAGTGTTCAGTGTTCAGTGTTCAGTCCGAGGATGTGGGCGCACTGGCACCTGACTGAACACCGAACACTGAATACTGAACACTTTCCCTCACCTGCCAGTTACGAACCAAAACTAACCATGAAAATCCGTGAAATCCGTTGTGCCGGTCTGCGCGGCGCCACTCCTGAAGGCGGTTGGAGCAATGAGCTCCGGCCCGAAGACTGTGTCCACACGCTCATCGCCGTGCATACGGACGAAGGTGCGGTGGGGCTCGGCAGTGTGTTCACCAATGACGCCCTCGTGCGTGCAGCGCTCGCGGTGCTGGAGCCGCTCTATCGCGGCGAGAGCGCGCTGGAGCCGGAGCGCCTGAGCGAGAAGTTGAGCCAGCATATGTTCTGGCTCGGGCGTGGCGGCGCGATCACGCACGCCATCAGCGGCGTGGACATCGCGCTGTGGGATTTGCTCGGGCAGGCCACGGGGCAGCCGGTCGGGCGCTTGCTCGGCGGGCGTTACCGTGAGCGCGTGCAGCCCTATGCGTCGCTGCTGATGGATGAGCCGGAGCAGTTGCGTGACCATCTGCTGCGCGTGAAGGCGCAGGGGTTTCGTGCGTTCAAGATTGGCTGGGGGCCATTCGGCCGACGTAACGCGGCTACGGACGAAGCCATCGTCCGCGCGGCGCGTGAAGCGGTCGGGCCGGAGAACAAGCTCATGGTGGACGCGGGTGGCAGCGATGCTTACTGGAACAACGGCTACAAGTGGGCGCTGAACACTGCCAAGATGCTGGCGGACTACGACGTGTTTTGGTTCGAGGAAGCGCTGGTGCCGGACGCGCTGGAAGACTTCGCCAAGCTCCGCGAGCATTCGCCCGTGCCCATCGCGGGCGGCGAGGTGCTCACGCGGCGGCAGGCGTTCCAGCCGTTCCTCGAAGCGCGGGCGTTCGACATCATCCAGCCGGACGTGACCAAGGTCGGCGGTATCAGCGAGGAGCGCCGCATCGCGTGGATGGCGCAGGAGCACGGCGTGCGTTTCATCCCGCACGGTTGGAACACGGCGGTGGGGCTCGCGGCGGACTTGCAGCTTGCGTCGGCATTTCCAGGCACGGACATCATCGAGTATCTGACGGGCTCGCCGTTCATTGATGAGATCACCGCTGGCGGCTGGCACCTCGACGCGGATGGGATGCTGGCGATCCCCGCCAAACCGGGTCTTGGCCTCACGCTCGACCGGGACGCGCTGACGAAATACACGCGCGGGGAGAAGTTGCTGGGCTGAGGGACTTTTTGTGAAGACATCTCCCGCGCTGGAATCCAACCTCGCCCATGACCATTGCGGACATTCTCACCCAGAAGGGGCTGCTCACCGCCGAGCAGCTCGCAGCTGCGCAGCAGCTTCAGCAAGCCGAAGGACTGCGGCTGGACCGCGCGGTGGTGCAGCAGGGCTGGCTCACCGAGCAGAAGTTGCTGGAAGTCTTCGGCGAGCAACTTCACCTGCCGGTGGTCACACTGGAGGACCGCGCGTTCGATGGGGAGCTCCTCCGGTCGTTGCCCGCGCGCGTGGTTTACAGGCAGCGGCTCGTGCCCGTGGGCCGCGTGGACGGCATCTTGCAGGTGGCGACGAGCGACCCGTTTGACCTCTACGCGTTCGATGACTTGCGGTTGCTCACCGGCCTGAACATCCAGCCCGTCCTCGCCACGCGTGACGAGATCGAGAAGGTCATCAAGACCCACTACGGCCTCGGCGGCGACACGCTCGATGAGATGGTCGGCGAGGACGACGCGCCCGCCGCGCTCGAAACCGGCAGCGAGGACCTGCTCGAAGCCGCGCAGGAGGCCAGCGTCATCAAGCTCGTCAACGAGATCATCCTCGAAGCCGTGAACGAGCGGGCGAGCGACATTCATGTGGAGCCATACGAGCACCACATGGCCATCCGCTACCGCATTGACGGCGTGTTGCAGGAAGCGCCGGTGCCGCCGCAGATGCACCGTTTCGCCGCCGCCATCATCAGCCGCATCAAGATTCTCGCGAACCTCAACATCGCCGAGCGCCGTATCCCGCAGGACGGCCGCATCAAGTTCAACGTGGGCGGGCGGCAGATTGACGTGCGCGTCAGCGTCATCCCGATGCTCTTCGGCGAGGGCGTCGTCATGCGACTGCTGGACAAGGCGAACGTGCTTTTCACGTTGCCGCAGCTCGGGATGGATGAGCGGTCGTTCGGCATTTTCAAGGGCATCATTGACCGACCCCACGGCATCTTTCTCGTCACTGGCCCGACTGGCGCGGGCAAGACGACGACGCTCTACGCCGCGCTCAATGCCATCGT
>JBDKJY010000001.1:0-280001 GCA_039796295.1 Verrucomicrobiota bacterium | reverse complement strand
ACGCGGCTCGCGGGCGAGAGCAGGCACAACATATCGGACTGGGGATTCACTTGGCCACGCATGCAGTCTCAGACTAACGCCGTTCCATGCCGTTCAATCCGCCAGCGACTTTTTCAATGAACTGCTACGGCATCCCCGGCGTAACTGGGCCGGAGTGGCGTCGTGTGGAAAAAGTTGCCGCCTACGGTCGCGGCGGTTTGTTGGGACTCGGTGCCGTGCTAGCCAAGCAATCCGCCGCCGCCCGCACCAGCCCCATCAAGCGCGGAGCGTGGCTGGCCCGCGTCCTCGGCGACCGGCTGCCAAAGCCCCCGCCCAATGTGCCGCCGCTGCCCGATGCCGTGCCCGCCGGCCTGAGCGTGCGCGAACTGACCGAACGCCACCGCAAGGACGCCAACTGCGCCGCCTGCCACGTGCGCATCGACCCGTATGGCATGACGCTGGAGCAGTTCGACGCCATCGGCCGGCTGCGACCCGCCAGTGCGATGAAGTCCGGCGAGAGTCGTGCGACGCTGCGCGACGGCACCGATGTCAATGACTTCGCCGGCCTGCGAAATTACGTCGCCGGCCCGCGACGCGAGGACTTGCTGCGCACGCTCGCCCGCAAGCTCACCGGCTACGCCCTGAGCCGCGCCGTCCTGCCCTCGGACCGCGCACTCGTTGATGAAGTGAGCAAGACCATGATCGCCGGCGGACGCTGGTCGGACGCCCTGCTCGTCATCGTCCGCAGCGAGCCGTTTCGCTGCATTCGGCCCGCAGCCACCACCGCCGCCGCATCTCACTGACCGGCCCCATTCGTCAAAGACGACCTTTTCCTGAACCGCTGAACCTCAACCACAACTCAACCCATGAACATCCAACGCAACAACTGGCTCATCAGCCGCCGCCATGCGCTGCGCGGTCTCGGAGCGCTCCTCACATTGCCTCTGCTCGATTGCATGAGACCGGCCCGGGCCGCAGCCGCGAGCGCCGCCGGTCTGCCGCCGACGCGCACGCTCGTCACCTTCACCGGCATGGGTTTCCACTCGAAGCATTGGTGGGCCAAGGGCGAGGGCGCGGCGATGGAACTCGGCCCCTGCCTGGAGCCGCTCGCTCCGTGGCGCGAGCGCATGGTCTTCCTCCGCGGCCTGTGGAACGAGCAGGCGAACAACGGGATCATCCACTGCATGCAAACAGGCAACATGCTCAGCGGCGCGACCATGGCGAAGAACGAGGTCCATACGGGCATTAGCTTCGATCAGGTGATGGCGCGGCAGATCGGCGACCGCACCCGGCTGCCTTCGCTAGTGCTCGGTTGCGAGGAAGCGATGCCCGGCCTCCAGGATGGTCATCCGCTGCTCTACGGCTCGCACATTTCGTGGAGTTCACCCGTATCGCCGACCTGGACCGAAACGCGGCCCGCGCTCGCCTTTGACCAGCTCTTCCGCACCGAGCGCAACCGCGATGACCGCCGCGTCGTCGATGCCGTGCTCGATGACGCCAAGTCCCTGCAACGCAAGCTCTCCAGCGCGGACCGTCAGCGCTTTGAGGAGTATCTCGGCTCCGTCCACGAGATCGAGGGTCGCATCAAGCGGGCCGGCAAGGAACGCGCGGCCGGTGAATGGAAACCGACCCTCACCAGCCCGGATCGCCCGCGCCCTGCCGACGGCATCCCGGCGGAACTTCCCGAGTATTGGAAGCTCATGAATGACATCCTCATTCTTGCCTTCCGCACGGACTCCACGCGGATCGCCACCATGAAATACTGCAACGACGCCTCCAACATCGTGCACGCGCATCTCGGCATCCGCGATCACCATCACTACATCGCCCACTCGCAACCGGACGACCTCATCACGCTCAACCAGTTCTTCATGTCACAGCTCGCCTACCTCTGCCAGCGCATGTCCGAGATCAAGGAAGGCGACAGCACATTGCTCGACAACACCGCCATCATGCACTGCTCCAGCATGCTGCACGGCAACCATGAGTCCAAGCAGCTTCCAGTAATCCTGCTTGGCGGCGCGGGTGGGAATCTTCGCGGCGGTCGCGTGCTCGACTACCTCGACAAACCCAACCGCCGCATGTGCAGCCTTTTCCTCAACCTCATGGACTGGGGCGGCCTGAAACTCGACCGCTTCAACGACTCAACCGAACGGCTCGCGGGTGTGTGAATGATCTCGAGCCGGAGGAACTGTGAAAAACGTCCTTCCAAACCTGAAAAACCAATCTCCAACCATGAAAACCACCACCCGCTTCTTCATTGCCCTCCTCGCCTTCGCGTTGCCATTCAGCATGCGAAGCTCTGCCGCTGACGCGCCTATTAAACATCGCCTGCTCTTCACCGAGTATGGCAAGGGGCCGAACCGCTTTGTCGAACTCGATGCCGATGGGAAGCTGGTCTGGGAGTTCAAGCCGCCGAGCACCACGGTGATCTTTCATGCCTTGCCGAATAGGAACATTCTCTTTGGTTATGGCGGCACACCGACGGGTGTGCGAGAGATCACCTCGCGTGGCGAGACGGTGTTCGATTACGTGAGCAAGTCGCATCAGGTCTTCGGCTGCGAGCGTCTCGCCAATGGCAACACGTTAGTCGCCGAGCAGGGCCCGTGTCAGGCTGTGGAAGTGAATGCGAAAGGTGAGATCGTGCATGTCACGCCGCTGCAAACGAACATTGAAGGAACTCACCTTCAGGTGCGCAACGTCCACAAGCTCGCCAATGGCAACATCCTTGCCGCGCATGAAGGCGAGGGCGCGGTGCGTGAGGTAGACCCGAGCGGCAAGGTCGTGTGGGAATACACGGGCGTGACGAACACCGGCGAAGCACAGCGGCTCGCCAATGGCAACACGCTCATCTGCTGCGGCACGCAGAAGCGCTTGATCGAGGTCACGCCGGACAAGCAGATCGTGTGGGAGTTCAACGACAAGGATGCGCCCGATTTGAACATCACGTGGATCTCCAGCCTTCAGCAGCTCAAGAACGGAAACCTGCTCCTCGGCAATTTCATGCGCGGCAAGGAAGGCCAGGGCGCGCACGCCATCGAAGTCACGCACGACAAGGCGAAGCGCGTCGTCTGGAAATGGGACGACCACAGCCTCATCAAGTCACTCACCACAGTCCGTGTCATCGGCGAATAACCTCACACACACGACCATGCCCAAAATAGCTATCACCGACTACACCTTTCCTGATCTCAGCTTGGAAGAAGCTGTGCTTCGTCCTGCGGGTATCGAGATCGTCTCCTTCAAAGAAAAGCGTTCGCCTGCTGAACTTGCCGAACTCGTGCGAGACGCCGATGCCGTGATCGCGCAGTTTGCTCCCGTGAACGCCGAAGTCGTTGCTGCGATGACCAAAGCGAAGGCCATCGTGCGCTACGGCATCGGCTACGACAATGTGGACACCACTGCCGCACGCGAGCGTGGCATCCCGGTGTGCAACATCCCGGACTACTGCATTGATGAAGTCGCGGATCATACGCTGGCCTTCATCCTCGCCATCACACGGCAGGTGGTTCCGAACGCGCTCGACATTCGTGCGGGCAAGTGGGGCCTCGCCACGCCGTTGACCGCGATGTCATCACTGAAGCACCTCACGATTGGCATCGTCGGTTTTGGACGCATCGGTCGTGAGGTCGTGAAGCGACTGCTCGCGTTCAAGGCTCGTGTGCTGGTGTTAGATCCCGTGGTGGCAGCGGATGAGATCGCCAAATCAGGCGCGGTGGCCGTAGCGTCTTTCGATGAGTTGCTTGCGCAGAGTGATATCGTCTCTCCGCATTGCCCATCCACACCGAAGACAAAGCAACTCTTCAATGCCGCTGTGTTCGCGAAGATGAAAGCAGGCTCCATCTTCATCAACGCAGGCCGTGGCGATCTCGCCGACAGCGCCGCCATCACGGACGCTCTGCAATCCGGTCATCTCGCCGGTGCCGCGCTCGACGTCTTCGATCCCGAGCCGATTCCCGCCGACCATCCGATCCGCACGATGCCAAATGTCATTCTTGCCGCGCACATCGCTTCCGCGAGTCCACCCGCGGTGAAGACACTGCGTGAAACGGCAGCACGCATCGCGCTGATGGCCGTGCACGGCGAGCCGCTGCCGAACATCGTCAACGGCGTGACCAACGCATGAATTTTTTCTCCCACAGATTCAGAGCACCACAGATTTTCAATTCATCACCCCATCTGTGGAATCCTGAATCTGTGGCAAACCCAAATCTTCATCACTCCAACCATCCACCACTCCAACCATCCACCCAGCCATGACTCCCCGTCGTTCCTTCCTCACTTCCATCAGCTCCCTCGCCGCCGCTCCCCTCCTCGCCCGCGACTTTGGTCCGGGCGCGCCACCCGTGCGTTATCCCGAGCCGGATGTCATCGCGCTCGATAAGGCATTTGAAAAATACAAGATCGGCTCCGCGCCCATCGAGCGCCTACACACCGGCATGTATTGGGCTGAAGGGCCTGCGTGGAGCGGTTGGGGGCAGTATCTCGTGTGGAGCGATATTCCGAACAACGTGCAGCATCGTTGGCTGCAGGACGACGGCGAAGTCACCACGATTCACAAGCCCGCTGGCCACAGCAACGGCAACACCTTTGACCGCGAGGGACGGCAGATTTCCTTCGAGCACGGCAACCGTCGCGTAGTGCGCTACGAGGCCGACAACAGCCTCACCGTGCTGGCCGACAAGTTCGACGGCAAACCCTTCAACGCACCGAACGACGGCTCGGTGCATCCCGATGGCAGCGTCTGGTTCACCGATCCGGGCTACGGCAGTCTCGGCAACTATGAGGGCAACAAGGGCGATCTCTTGCTCAAAGAAGCGGTCTATCGCATCGACCCGAGCGGCAAGGTGGAAAAGGTCACGGATGAAATCTTCAAGCCCAACGGCCTTTGTTTCTCGCCTGACTACAAGAAGGTCTATGTGGCCGACACCGGTGCCACGCATTACCCCGAGGCACCGAAGAACATCAAGGTCTGGGACATCGATGGAGCAAAGCTGAAGAACGGCCGAGAGTTCGCCTCCATGAAAATGGACATCAATGGCAAGGAAGTCGCCGGACTTGCGGACGGCATTCGTTGCGACAAAGACGGCAACATCTGGGCCGGATCCGGTTGGGTGGGTGAAGGCTACGATGGCGTGCAGATCTTTTCGCCCGAGGGCAAACGCATTGGCCAAATCGTGCTGCCGGAAGTGTGCAGCAATGTGTGCTTTGGCGGCCCACGCCGCAATCGCCTGTTCATGACTGCCAGCCGCAGCCTGTATGCCGTGCATGTCGAGGCCATCGGCGCGCATTGGTGCTAAAAAACCCCGCCTGAACTGATGCCTACACCACCGGACATGGATGCCTGCATTCTTGAAGCCCCCGACATCGTGCTTGTCGGCAGCGGCATCATGTCCGCGACCTTGGCCGTGATGCTCAAGCGGCTCAATCCGCAGCTCCGCATCCAGATGGTCGAGATCACGAGTGAACTCGCGCAGGAAGCCTCGAACGGCTGGAACAACGCGGGCACGGGCCACGCCGGGATTTGCGAACTCAGCTACACCCCGGCACGCGATCCAAACGATGGTGTGCCGATCACAAGGGCGTTGCGCATCTTTGAGCAGTTCGAGCACTCGAAGCAGTTCTGGGGCTCCGCGACCGCTGAAGGCATGGTGGGAGCTGCTGCGGATTTCATCCATGCGGTGCCGCACGTCTGCTTCGTGAAGGGGCAGGAAGACGTGGACTTCTTGCGCGCACGGCACACCGCGATGGCGGAGCATCATTTCTTCCGCAGCATGACCTTCACGACGGATTCGTCGATGATCCAGCAATGGGCTCCGCTGGTGATGGAGGGTCGCGGACCTGGCCCGGTCGCCGCCACCTCCGGCGATGGCACCGAGGTGGACTATGGTCTGTTGGCCCGACGTCTGTGCGGATGGCTAGCGGAGCAGGAGCATTGCGGTATCGCCAATGGATGGAAGGTGACAAGGCTCGAGCGCGGCGCGGGCGAATGGCAGATCGGATTGCGATGCATGGCTTCCGGTGAAGAGCGCAAGCAGCGTGCGAAGTTCGTCTTCGTCGGTGCGGGCGGTGGTAGCCTGCCTTTGCTACAATCCACCGGTCTCGCTGAAGCCGCTGGTCTTGGCGGATTTCCCATCGGCGGCCAGTGGCTGGTGTGCGATGAGCCTTCGATCTGCGCACGGCACGAAGCCAAGGTTTATGGTGCCACGCCGTCCTCATCGCCCAGCCTCGGCGCGGGACACCTTGATGTGCGACGACTCAATGGCCAGCGCCAGCTTCTCTTCGGCCCGTTTGCCTCATGGACGACGCGTTTCCTCAAACATGGACACTGGAGCGATCTGCCGCTATCGATTCGCGCGGGCAATCTCGGCGCTCTGCTGCAAACCGCCGTGCGCAACCTCCCGCTGGTGAAGTATCTCATCACCCAGGGCCTGCAAAGCATGGAGAGCCGCATGGACGCCGTGCGCGAGTATTACCCCAATGCCCGCTTGGAGCACTGGAGGCTCGTGCAGGCGGGGATCCGTGTGCAGGCCATCAAGAAAGCGGACCGCGGCGCGGTGCATTTCGGCACCGAAGTATTCTCCTCCGCAGACCGTTCGATCTCCGCACTGCTGGGCGCTTCACCGGGCGCATCGGTCTCGGTGAACATCGCGCTAGAAGTGGTCCAGACCTGCCTGCCGCATCTCCTCGCCAGCGCTGAAGGCCAGGAGCGCATGAGGCGAATGATCCCCACCTTTGACCACGACCTGAAGCAGCCCGGCAATGCGGCCCTGTTCGAGAAAACCTCCCGTGAGGCCACGGAGCGGCTGCATCTCCATTTCCAATCATGATCACCCTCACTGACAAAATCGCCCTCGTGACCGGAGCCGGTTCCGGCATCGGAGCCGCCATCGCGGAATGCTTCGCCGAAGCCGGAGCGCTCGTCTTTGCCTCCGACCGCGACGAAGCTGCCGCGCAGCAGACTGCGGCACGCATTCGCGAGGCAGGCCATCGCGCGGAATCGCTCGTGCTGGATGTCAGTGACGAGTCCTCGTGCCTTGCCGCTGTGCGCACGGTCACCGAGAAATGCGGACGCTGCGATGTGCTCGTCAACAACGCGGGCGTCGGACATGTCGGCACCATTTTGACCTCCAAGCCTGACGACTTGGAAAGGCTGTGGAAGATCAATGTGGTCGGCATCTATCATCTCTCGCGCGCGGTGCTGCCCGGCATGATCGAGCGCGGCACCGGCTCCATCGTCAACATCGCCTCCATCGCCGGGCTCATGGGCATGGAGGCGCGCTTCGCCTACACGACGACGAAGCACGCCGTCGTCGGCATGACCCGAGCAATGGCCATGGACCACGGCACCACGGGCGTGCGCATCAATTGCATCTGCCCCGGCCGCGTTCGCACGCCCTTTGTCGATGCCATGCTGAGCCAGTATGAGAATCCCGACGACTATCTCCGCCAGATGGAGGCTCCACATGCCATGAAACGCATGGCCGCGCCCTCCGAGATCGCCTCCGCCGCGCTCTATCTCGCCAGCGACGCAGCCTCCTTTGTCACCGGCAGCGCCATGACCGTGGATGGCGGCTACACCACCGGAAAATAGACAACACCATCACTCCATTTCTCCACTTCTCCATCACTCCAACGACCCACCCACAACCAACCATGCGCATCATTCGCCACCAAGCCAACAACGGCACCATCCAGCACGCAGCCCTTCAACCCGACGGCACCGCCCGCCGGATCGAGGGCGATCTTTTCGGCGACTTCCGCGTCACTGATGAAATCATCACGCCGGGCAAACTCCTCGCGCCGTTGCAGCCCACGGCCATTTTTTGCATCGGCCTGAACTACCGCAAACATGCCGAGGAGAGCAACGCCGCCATCCCGCAGTATCCGGTGCTCTTCATGAAATCGCCGGGTGCAGTGCAGAATCCCGGCGATGACATCGTGCTGCCGCGTCATCTCGCTAGCGATGAAGTGGACTACGAGTGCGAGCTGGCTGTCGTCATCGGCAAGGCCTGCAAGAACGTCTCCAAGGCGAACGCGCTTGATTATGTGCTCGGCTACACCTGCGCCAACGACGTGAGCGCCCGCGACTGGCAGATCAAGCGCGGTGGCAGCCAATGGTGCCGTGGCAAGACCTTCGACACCTTTGCGCCGCTTGGCCCATGTCTGGTGCTCAAGGACGAGATCGCTGATCCGAACGCGCTTCGCATCCAGACCATCCTCAATGGCAAAACGATGCAGGATTCGAATACGAACGACATGATCTTCGACGTGCCCACGCTCATCGAGTTCCTCAGCGGCAGCACCACGCTGCTGCCCGGCACCATCATCCTCACTGGCACGCCTCAAGGCGTCGGAGCGGCCATGAAGCCGCCGGTTTTCCTCCAATCTGGAGACACCGTAACCATCGACATCGAGAAGATCGGTGCGCTCACCAATCCCGTCGTGGCCGAGTCGAACTCATAGTCGGAAGAGCCGCCACTCCTTTACTCCACCACTCCATGCCCCCCTCCGCCATCGATCCCGTCGCCCTCCGCCGCAAGGTCGCGTGGCGTGTGCTGCCTTTGGTCATCCTGCTACATCATCTCCTACCTCGACCGTGCGAACGTGGCCTTTGCGAAGCTGCGCATGAAGGATGCGCTGAATTTCGATGATGATGTGTTTGGCTTCGGCATTGGCGTGTTCTTCATCGGCTATCTGTTCCTGGAGATTCCGGGCGCGTTGCTGGTGGAGCGGTGGAGCGCGCGGAAATGGTTTGCGCGCATCCTCATCACCTGGGGCTTCATCTCGGCGGCGATGGCGTTCGTGAAGACGCCATCGCAGTTCTACTGGGCGCGCTTCTTTCTCGGCGTGGCGGAGGCGGGGTTCTTCCCCGGCATCATCGTGTATTTCACGCACTGGTTTGCGCAGAATGATCGCTCGCGGGCGCTGTCGGGGCTGCTCGTGGCCGTGCCGTTCAGCCTCGCGCTCGGTGCGCCGGTGTCTTCGATGCTGCTGGATGTGAAATGGTTCGGACTCGATGGCTGGCAGTGGCTTTTCATCGTGGAGGGATTGCCTGCTGTGGTGTTGGGATTCATTGTTCTCGCCTGCCTCACGGATCGACCTCGAAATGCAAAATGGCTCACGCAGGCCGAGCGTGATCACCTCGAAGGCGTTCTCGCTGCTGAAGCTGCGGCAAAGGAAATCACGGGCAAAGTCTCCGTCTGGCAGGCACTGCGATTGCCCGCAGTTTGGCTGCTGGTAGTCGGCGTGCTGGTGGGCAACAGCGGAGGCTACGCGCTCAGTTTCTGGTTGCCGACGACGGTGAAGAATCTTTCCGGCGGCTCCGATCAAATGACACTGCTCTACAGCGGCATCTACTACAGTTGCGGCATCCTCAGCGTGCTCATCTCGGGCCAGACCGCTGACCGCACTGGCGATCGCAAATGGCACGCGGCGGGCGGCATGATCGCCACTGGCATCTTCCTCGCGTGCAGCACGATTCCAGGGCAAGGCTTTGGCACGCAGATGATCTGGCTTTGCCTCACGGCGTTCGGCGCGTTCTTCTGGATCTCGCCGTTCTGGACGCTGCCATCGCTCACGCTCACCGCTTCCGCCGCAGCAGTGGCCACCGGTTTGATCAACATGGGTGCGAACCTCGCCGGCTATCTCGGCAATCACGTCACCGGCTGGCTGCGCACGCACGGCTATGGCGAAATGCAATGCCTCCACTTTCTCGCTGCCTGCTTCATCGTTGGCGGCATCATCATCAGCTTTCTACGTCTCAAACCTAACCAGCATGAGTTCCCTCACGAGCCAATCATCCCCCCTTCAACTCTACCGCACCATGCTCACGATCCGCATGGTGGAAGAACGCCTGGCAAAATCGCATCAGCGCGGGCTCATCCACGGAGCCTGCCATACCTATGTCGGCGAGGAAGCCATCGCCACTGGCGTGTGCGCACACTTGCATGATGCGGACGCCGTCTTCAGCACGCATCGCGGTCATGGTCATGCCCTCGCCAAAGGCATGGAGCCGCGTCAACTCATGGCGGAACTCTATGGCCGCGAGACCGGCTGCTCGCGCGGTCGTGGAGGCTCCATGCATCTGTTTGCACCGGAGATTGGCATGATGGGCACCAGCGGCATTGTCGGCCCCTGCATCCTGCAAGCGACCGGCGCGGGTTACAGTTCCTTGATCATGAAGACAGGCAATGTCGGGGTCGCCTTCTTCGGCGATGGCGCGGCGAACAACGGCGCGTTTCACGAAGGCCTGAACATGGCGACCATCTGGAAGCTTCCTGTGCTGTTCGTGTGCGAGAACAATCAGTTCGCCACCGAGGTTCCTTTTTCCAGTGTCGCGGGCAATCCTAGCGTGGCAGCCCGAGGCGCGGCGTATGGCATCGCCAGTTTTGAAGTGGATGGCAACGATGTGCTCGCCGTGGAGGCCGTGGCCCGCGAGGCCGTGAAGCGTGCTCGCAAAGGCTATGGCCCGACGCTCATCGAATGCAAAACCTACCGCACCCGTGCGCACGCCGAAGGCATGGGCGACTTCACTTACCGCACGCGTGAAGAGGTGGAGCAGTGGAAAGCACAGTGTCCCATCGCTCGACTGAAGAAGCATCTGCTTGATCAAAAACTCGCGACCGATGCCGGGCTAACTGCCATCGAGCAGGAGGTCGCCGCACTCACCGAAACGGCGCATGAGTTTGCCGAAAAGAGCGCTTATCCAACATCCGAGAGCGCCACCACTCACGTCTATGCTTCGTCAGCAATTATGCCTCATCGAGAGGCACCATCGACATCTTCAGGCGTGCGCGAACTGACCTTCATGAAGGCCACGCTCGAAGCGCTGACCGAAGAGATGGCTCACAATCCGAAGATCTTCGTCCTGGGCGAAGGCATTGGTGTGCGCGGCGGAAACTTCGCCACCACGAGCGGCTTGTTTGAAGTGCACGGCCCCGAACGACTGCGTGATACGCCCATTTGTGAGCGCGGCTTTGTCGGACTTGCAGGAGGCGCTGCGATGACTGGCACTCGCCCGGTGATTGACTTCATGTTCGCCGATTTTGTGCTCGATTCCGTGGGCGAGATCGTCAATCAAATCGCCAAGATGCAATACATGAGCAGCGGGCGACTGAAGATGCCCGTATTGATGCGCGGCTGCATCGGCATCGGTCACGCAGCGGCCACGCATCACAGCGGCAGCTATTACTCGATGTATGCTCACTTCCCCGGCCTGCGTGTTGTGGTTCCCTCATCCCCGCGTGATGCGAAAGGCCTGCTCAAAACCGCGCTTACTTGCGATGATCCCGTGCTCTTCCTCGAACATCGCGAGCTGATGACCGTCAAAGGCCCTGTGCCGGAGGAAGAATACTTCATCGACTTCGGTAAAGCCGCCATCGTGCGCGAAGGTAGCGATGTCACCGTTGTCGCCCTTGCTCTAATGGTTCACAAGACACTCGCCGCGTGTGAGACACTCGCGAAGGAAGGCATCTCGGTCGAACTCATCGACCCCCGCACCGTCGCGCCACTCGATGTGGAAACCATCATTCAGTCCGTCTCAAAAACCGGACGCCTCATCATCGTGGACGAAGACTTTGCCCATTGCGGCATCGGAGCTGAGATCGCCGCGCAACTCGCCGACCGTGGCTTCGACGAACTCGACGCCCCCATCCGCCGTCTCAACGGCAAACCCTCACCCACGCCCTACAGCCCCACACTTGAGGCAGCGGTAGTGCCGAATGTCGAATCCATCGCCCAAGCCATCCGCGACCTTTGCGCTGAATGATCATGAAAAAGCCAAGCGAACATCGACAGAAGAATGGGGACAGGAGAATGACAGAACTCTCCATTCTTTTGTCCCCATTCTCCTGTCGAAACTGTCGCTGCGATTCAACCACGGTATCACGACCGACGCCCTAACTGAACACCATGCCCATCAACATCACATTACCCCGTCTCGGCTGGTCCATGGAGGAAGGCAAGTTCCTCGCCTGGCTGAAGAAAGATGGCGACTACATCAAAGAAGGCGATCCGCTCTTCACGCTTGAAAGCGACAAAGCCGCGCAAGAAGTTGAAGCCATCGTTAGTGGCCTCTTGCACATCGCACCCAATGGTCCCAATCCGGGCGACGTTATCAAAGTCGGGCACGTGCTCGGCTACTTGCTCGCAGAAGGTGAGGCGATGCCTGTCGCTACTGCGCCAACGGTCCCAACAGCACCACTTCACGTTGAGACCACGATACCTATCAGCGACCCGATCCCGGAGCCAATCGTGAAGCCGATCACGAAGCCGATGCCAGAGGAAACTCCGGCCAGTCCCCGCGCCCGCCGAGCCGCCAAAGAGCATCGCGTTGATCTCGCCACACTCACACCCACCGGCAACGGTGGCCGCATCCGAGAGCGCGATATCCTTGCCGCAGCCACTTCTACCTCGACCTCTGGCATGAAACAGGTGCCGCTCACGCCCATGCGGCGCACCATCGCTGCACGACTCATGCACAGTCGCCAGACCACCGTGCCCGTCACCATCACTGCTCGCTGCGATGCCACCGCGCTGCTTGCCTTCCGTCAGGAGCTCAAATCTCTTTCTTCATTGCTCCAGCACTCAATCCCCACCATCAACGACATCCTCGTCAAACTCGCCGCCGCCGCCTTGCGCGAGCATCCCATGCTTGCCGCCACGTGGGCGGAGGATCATCTCCTGCTCCCCGAAAGTATCCATCTCGGCATCGCTGTGGACACCGAGGCAGGCCTGCTTGTCCCCGTCATCCGCGACGTCGGCACCTCTACGCTCACCCAGATCGCCGCGCAATCGCACAAGCTCATCTCCGCCGCTCGCGCCGGTCAGCTCGCTGCCGCAGACATGCAGGGCGGTTGCTTCACGCTCAGCAATCTCGGCAGCCTCGGCGTCGAAGCTTTTACCCCGGTCATCAATCCCCCCGAATCCGCCATCCTCGGCATCGGTGCCATCGTGCGCGAGGCCGTGCCGCTCGATGACGGCACCTTCATCGCGCGTGACCGCCTCACGCTCAGCCTCACCTTTGATCATCGCGTGAACGACGGTGCCGCCGCCGCGCGCTTTCTGCAAACCCTCCGCCACCTCATCGAACACCCTCTCCTCGGGCTCGTATAATTTTCCCCACTCATGAAAGTCCAACTCAAAGACCAAGTCGCCCTCGTCACCGGAGCCGCCGGTGCCATCGGCCAAGCCATCTGTGCCTCGCTCGCCGCCAATGGCGCCAAAGTCGTCTATGCCGACATCAACCTCGAAGGTGCCCGCCAGCTCGCCGCTGCCACGCCCGGAGCCATGGCACTCCGCATGGATGTCACCGATGAAAAACAGATCGAGTCCGCCATCAGCGAGATCATCGCCGCGCACGGTCGCCTCGACATCCTCGTCAACAACGCCGGCATCAACACCATGGCCCACCGCGTAAACATCGACTCCTTTCCCGCCGAGGAATGGGACCGCATCCTCCGCGTGGACCTCACCGGCCTCTTCCTCGTCAGCAAGTCCGCCTCGCGCCACATGCTCCAGCGCAAATCCGGCCGCATCATCAACATCTCCTCCGTCATGGGCCTTGTGCCCGCGCGCCTCCAATGCGCTTACACCGCCGCCAAGGCTGGTGTCGTCAATCTCACCCGCACCATGGCCATCGAACTCGGCTCGCAGGGCATCCTCACCAACTGCATCGCCCCCGGCTCCATCCTCAGTGAAGGCACGAAGCAGCTCTTCTACGGCGAGAATGGGCAGTTCAATGACCGCGTCCAGGCCATGCTCGCCCACGTCCCCCTCGGTCGCCCCGGCCAGCCCGAGGAAATCGCCCACGCCGTCCTCTTCCTCGCCGCCCCCGAAAGCTCCTACCTCAACGGTGCCATCATCCCAGTGGATGGTGGCTGGCTCGCCGGCTACAGCCGCGATTTTTGAACCCTCACCACACAAGCATCCGCGATCTCACTCCCGTCGCCCCACCCGCTCCCGACTTGAATCCACATGCGCCCCTCGGGTGCTTCTGTCGGCGCCGATTCATAACAGCACGGATTCACCCGACAAAACCCTGATCATTGACCGAGTCAAACGATACAGGTATGACCTCTGACCTCTTTGCTGGCAGGCACCTCTATTCATCATGAAACTTATCCGCCACGGCGCACCCGATCACGAAATCCCCGGCCTCTTGCTCAACGATGGTCGGCGCATTGATGCCACAGGCTTCGGCTCGGATTTCGACGAGGCTTTTTTTCGGGGCGATGGTCTGGAGCGGCTTGGCGAATGGGCGAAGTCAAACGCGGCTTCTGCACCCGTCGTGGCTCCAAGTGTCCGCCTCGGGCCGTGCATCGCACGCCCGAGCAAGATCGTGTGCGTGGGGCTGAACTACTCGGACCATGCGAAGGAGTCCGGGATGCCGATCCCGAAAGAGCCGATTCTCTTTTTCAAAAGCACCTCGTCCATCGTGGGACCGGATGATGATGTCGTGATCCCGCGCGGATCGAAGAAGACCGATTGGGAGGTGGAGCTGGCCATCACCATTGGCCAGCGCGCGAGCTACGTGAGTGAGGCGGATGCGATGAAACACGTGGCCGGGTATGCGCTGCACAACGATTACAGCGAGCGTGAGTGGCAGCTCGAGCGCGGCGGCCAGTGGGTGAAGGGAAAGAGTTGCGACACCTTCGCGCCGCTCGGGCCGTTCCTCGCCACGCGCGATGAGATCGCCGACCCGCAGGCGCTGAAGCTCTGGCTCAGCGTGAATGGCGTGATGCGGCAGAACAGCAGCACGACGCAGATGATCTTCGGCGTGCCGCAGTTGGTCAGCTACATCAGCCAGTTCATGACGCTGCTGCCTGGCGATGTCATCAGCACAGGCACACCTCCCGGTGTTGGGCTCGGGTTGAAACCCGAACCTGTCTTCCTCAAGCCCGGCGATGTTGTGGAGCTAGGCATTGAAGGCTTGGGAAGGCAGCGCCAGATGGCGCGCTCCTATTCCGAGTAGATCAGATCGAACAGCCCGATGCACCGTGCCGCCCGACAAACCAACGCGCGCCGCGTGGTGCTGAGCACTCCCACCTGATGAGCCTCCTCGCATCCCAACTCCAACGCCTGCTCCCACGTGGCCGCGTGCTGGACTCGCCGGCGCAGCTTGCGGGCTATGCTTCCGATGCGCTCGGTTACAAGAGCTATCGTCCCGATGCGGTCGTCATTCCCTCGGATGCGGAGGAACTCGTCGCATTCATGAAAGGCGCGCGACAGCTCGGCGTGCCGGTGATTCTGCGGGGCGCGGGCACTTCGCTCTCGGGCGGGCCGGTCGCGGCACAGGGCGGCGTAATCGTTCACACCTCGGCTTTGAAACGCATCCGCGAAATCAATGTGGAGGGCTTTTGGTGCGAGGTGGAATGCGGCGTGGGGCTCAATGACCTCGATGCCGCGCTGAAACCGCACGGCGTGTTTTATCCGCCGGACCCGTCGAGCGGTCCGGTCTGCACGCTCGGCGGCAATGTCGCGTCCAACGCGGGCGGCGCGCACTGCTTCCGCTACGGCGTGACGAGCAATTACGTGCTCGGCGTCGAGGTGATTCTGCTCGATGGCAGCGTGCATCGCTTCGGCGGACCGGCGGGCGGGCGCGGTCCGTGGCGCGAGGTTTGGAAGCGTTTCATGATTGGCTCCGAGGGCACGCTCGGCGCCTTCACGCGCTTCTGGCTGCGCTTGCTACCACTGCCGGAAAAGGTATGGACCTTCCGCGCGACGTATCCCGACCTGCGCTCCATCGAGGCGGCGATTCACGCGCTCGTGGCGCATTCATCGTATCCCGCCGCCATCGAGATGCTCGACCCGCGCGGCGTGGCGATGGTCGAGAGCAGTCAGATGGCGGTCGGTCTGCCAAAGGGGTCGTTCATGCTGCTGACGGAGATTGATGGTCCCGCCGCGCTCGTGGATGCGCGCGTTGAGCCGGTCGCGGAGTTGCTGCGCCGCGCAGGATCGAGCGATGTGGTCTTCAGCGATGAGGATGAGATGCGGCAGAAGCTCTGGAAGGCGCGCAAGGCGGCCGGCGGTCTGCTCGGGCAGCTCAGTCCGGATTACGTCGTGCAGGATGCGGTGATTCCCAAGCGTGCGCTCGCCGAGGTCCTGCAACTGGTCTATGACGAGGCGGACGCGGCGGGCATCCGCGCGGTGAATATCTTCCACGCGGGCGACGGTAATCTGCATCCGAACTTCCTCTTCGACTCGCGCGTGCCCAGCGAGTTGGAAAAAGTCGAACTCATCAGCGAACGGCTCATGCGGCGCGTCATCGAAGTCGGCGGCACGCTCAGTGGCGAGCATGGCATCGGCAACGACAAGGCCGCCTACATGCCGCTCGTATTCGGCCCCGACTCGATGCGCCTGCAATGGGCGGTGCCTGTTGCTTTCAATCCCACGCATCAGCTCAATCCGCTGAAGGTCTTCGGCAATCGCCGCTTCGCCGCATGAAAACCATCGCCCCCATGCAGGCGGAGCGCCTGTTCACTCCTTTTTTGGATGCGGTGGATGGCACGCTGTGCCTGCCGGCCAGTGCGACCGCCGCGGACATTCACGCGCAAGCCGCGGCGCATCGTCTGCGCTTCCCGCTCATCCTCGATGCCGGCGCCACGCTGCGTGAGCAAGTCGCCGCCGCCACGCACACGCCCGCGTCATGCCGCTTCGGGCCGTATTGCGACAATATCCTCGGCATCAACTGGCGCCTTCCCAGCGGCCGCATCGCGCGCATCGGCGAGCGTGTAGTGAAGACGACCACCGGCTACGACTGGCTGCGCTTCCTCCTGCACAGCGGCAGACGTTTCGGCGAACCCGTGGACTACGTGCTGCGCCTGCGTCCCGACTGCGGCTTCAAGCTCGACGCGCGCTTCGATGGCGACATCGGCGCGCTCCGCGTCTGCGTGAACCGGCTCCTGCACAGCGGATGGATGCACTGGTGGGACGCCGTGGACTTCATCGCGGAAGGCGCCGCCGTTTCCGTGCGCGTCGCGATTCACTGCCCGCCAGACGAAGCGCAAATTTTTGCGGGGCAACTCACCAGCATCGCCACCGAGGCTCACGCCCGGCTCACGCTGCAACACGACGCGCCGCCGTCATTCGATGGCCTGCCAGATGTGGTCATCAAAACCACGCCCGAGCGCGCCATCGGCCTCGCCAGTGCGCTCGGCCGCGACGCCGTGCGCTCCGTGGCGCTGTGTTACAACGGCGTCGTTCACGTTCACCTCAACGAAGGCGACGACAGGGCCGAACGCGCCCACGCGCTCATGCAGCCGCACCTCGGAGAGCTGCACGCGCTCGGCGGCGACTGGCACTCGCGCTGGTTGCCCGCGACGCCGCCGACTGTAACCGAGTCGCAGTGGATCGAAACTTTGGACCAAGCCATTCATGCATCCTAAGCCCGCATTGCCCGACTATTTCTCGAATTGCACGCACTGCGGCTTCTGCCTCGCCGTGTGTCCGACTTACAAGCTCACGGGCGACGAAAACAACTCACCGCGCGGACGCCTGCGCCTGTGGAGCGAGGAAGCCGCCGGGCGCCTGCCACAGGACGAGTGGACGGACTTTTACACCGCCGAATGCGTCGGCTGTCTCGCGTGCGAGACGGCGTGTCCGGCGCATGTGCCGTATGGCGAGTTGTTCGAGCACACGCGGCACGACCACGTCGCCGCCGGGCGATTCAAACCGGCGCTCGCGCTGCGAATCGCCGCGGCTGCGGTGGCGCGGCCCGCGTGGTTCAATCTCGTGATGCTGCCCGCGCGTCTGCTGCGGAGACTCGGCCTGCCGCTGCACCGCTTCCTTTTCAAAGGCCACCCCGCCGTGCTGCAAAGCACTGCCGCCTACACGCGCGAACTCATGCAGCGGCATCGGCCCACCGGACCGCGCGTCGCTTTCCTCACCGGTTGCCTCATGGAAGCGGCGTTCCGCGAAATCAACTTCGCCACCGTGCGCGTGCTCATCGAGAACAACGTGCAGGTCGTCATCCCGGAGAGCCAGACGTGCTGTGGCGCCTTCCAGGAGCACACCGGCCTCGATGGCGTGGATGCGCTCCGCAAACAAAACCGCCGCGCCTTTCTCCCGCTCGATGTCGAGGCGGTCGTGAGCAACTCCTCCGGCTGCGGCTACGCGCTCGGCAAGTCGTTGGCTCCCGACAAACCCGTGCGCGACGTGCTCGATTTTCTCGGCGAGCTCGGCCCCGTGCAGCGCGAGCGCCACGGAAGCTCCGCGCGCCTGTATGTCGATTTGCCCTGCCACCTCGTGCATGGGCAAAAGGTAGCCGGCATTCCCACCAACGTCCTCGACGCCACCGGCCACCGCTGGGAACTCGCGCCGAACGCGAGGGACTGCTGCGGCTCGGGCGGCGTTTACAACATCCAGAAGCCCGAGAACGCGCGCGCCATCCTCGCCAGCAAGTCCGCCTTTCTCAACGAAGCCGAAGGCGCCCCCGTCATCCTCGCCACCTCAAATCACGTCTGCATGATGCAGTGGCACTCCGCCGGCGCCAGCGGCCTCGTCGCTCGTCCCTACGAAGTGAAACACATCATCCAGCTCCTCGACCCAGGAACGGACTTTGCGATTCGGCAAAACGCTCCGCCTTCTCCGGCCAACTAAGAAAATGCTGGCGCAAAAGCTTAATGGTATGACCTCTTACCTCGACCCGATTCCATGAACCAAATCGACCTGAACAACCGCACTGCCATCGTCACCGGAGGCGCCCGTGGCATTGGCCGCGCCATTGCGGAACGTCTCCTCGTCTCCGGAGCCAAAGTCTCGCTGTGGGACGTGGACGCCGCCGCGCTGGAGCAGGCCGCGCGCGAACTGGCGAGTGCCGGCACAGTCCACACCGCAACTGTGAATCTCGCCGACTTCGCCTCGGTGCAAGCCGCCGCGGAAGCGACGGCTGCTGCGTTCGGAAAAATCGACATTCTCGTGAACAACGCGGGCATCACCGGCGGCAACGCGAAGACGTGGGAGCTGAATCCGGACGACTGGCGGCGCGTGATGGACGTGAATCTTAACGGTCCCTTTTACTGCTGCCACGCCGTCGTGCCGCACCTGCTGAAGAACGGCTACGGACGCATCGTCAACATCGCCTCCATCGCGGGCAAGGAAGGCAACCCGAATGCCGCGCATTACAGCGCCTCGAAGGCCGGAGTCATCGCGCTCACGAAGTCGCTGGGCAAGGAACTCGCCACCGCGAACATCACCGTGAACGCCGTCACGCCCGCGGTCATTGCAACGGACATCCTCCAGCAGATGCAGCAGTCGCACATCGACTACATGCTCTCGAAAATCCCGATGGGCCGCTTCGGCAAAAAGGAGGAAGCCGCCGCGCTCGTCGCGTGGCTTTGCTCCGAGGACTGCTCCTTCACCACCGCCGCCGTCTTCGACCTCTCCGGCGGTCGCGCGACTTACTAACTCCACGAAGATCCTATGAACATCACCACACTCCAACGTCCCACTTCGCTCGTCGAAAGCGTCTGCCAGCAACTCGCCGGACTCATCCGCGGCGGCAGTGCCGACGAGGAACGCTGGTTGCCCGCCGAGCGTTCGCTCGCGGAGCAACTCGGCGTGAGCCGCACCGTCGTGCGCGAGGCCACCAAGCGCCTCGAACAACAGGGCATGCTCGAGATTCAGCACGGCACCGGCATCAAGGTCGTGGACAAGCTCCACCGTCCGCTGAATGACTCGCTCTCACTGCTCATTCCCGATGTCGCCGAGCGCCTGCAGCAGCTCAACGAAACGCGCCTTTCCATTGAGCCGGACGCCGCCGCCTTTGCCGCGCAGCGCGCCACGAAGGAGCAGATCCGCACATTGCGTCGTATCCAGACGCAGTTGGAAAAAGCCCCCGACAATGCGGCTGCGATCGAGGCCGACATCGCCATGCACCACGCCATCGCCGACGCCAGCGGCAATCTGATTTACCGCCTCATCCTCGATTCGCTCGCCGAACTCGGTATCGCCAGCCGTCTGCGCACCATCGGCCGCATCGGCAAGCAGACGGCCATCAAGCATCACGCGCAGATTGTCGATGCCATCGAGCGCCACGATCCCGTCGCGGCGAGCGAGGCGATGCGGATGCACATCCGCGCTGCCGGAGAAGACATGGACCTTCCTTCGCTGAAAACACGCAAGTCCAAGTAAGTCATGAAATCACTCACCAGTCTGCTCACGTTCATCGCTCTCTGTGCCTCGACCACAGCAGAGGTCCGCGTCGAAACCATCGCCGTGCCGATGCGCGATGGCATCAAGCTCGCCACGGACGTTTATCGCGACGACGCGGCGAACAAAGCTCCGGTGGTGTTGATGCGCACGCCGTATGATCGGACGAAGGCAAAGGGCACGGCTGAGAAATTTGCGAAGGCGGGCTACATAGCCGTCATGCAGGACTGCCGCGGGACGCGTGCGTCGGAGGGCGTGATGGCTCCCTACAACAACGAAGGGCAGGATGGCTACGACACCATCGAGTGGATTACACGCCAGCCGTGGTGCAGCGGGCGCGTGGGCATGATGGGCGGCTCGTATGTCGGCGCGGTGCAGTGGCAGGCGGCGGTGGAACAGCCGCCGGGGCTCGCGGCCATCGCGCCGCAGGCGACGTGGAGCAGTTTCTATCGCAACCTCTATCTCGGCGGTGCGGTGCGGCTCTCGCTCATCGCCGGCTGGATCGCGGGTAACACCGCGAAGCCCGAAGGCGTGAAGGCAGCCGACATGAACGTCGCGCTCATGCGGCTTCCACTCAGTGATGTGGACGAAGCCATCGGGTGGCCGATGCCGTGGCTTGATGCCATGCTCACGCATCCCGAGCCGAACGGTTATTGGACGCGCCTCGATCTCACGCCGCGCCTGCCCGAGCTCACGCTGCCGGTGCTGCACGTCGTCGGCTACTACGATTTCTTTTCGCGCGAGTCGGTCGGCAATTTCATGATCATGCAAAAGCAGGCGCGTGACCCGAAGACGCGGCAGCAGCAGCGGCTCATCCTCGGCCCGTGGGATCATGGCAGCGTGGGGAAAACGAAAACCGGTGAGGTGGAGTTCGGCGCAGATGCCTCGGTCGATACCTTTGCGCTGCAACTCGACTGGTTTGATCGCCATCTCAAACAAGACGTCGCCGCGCTCGCGAAGCCGTTCTCGCCGGTGCGCTATTTTTCGATGGGCGACAATGTCTGGCATGACGCCCAGACATGGCCGCCGGAGGGCTTCACTGCTACGTCGTTCCATCTGCGCTCCGATGGGAAAGCGAACACGCGCAAAGGCAGCGGCCGCATCACTCGCGAAGCTCCGACGAAAGCCGAGCCTGCCGACACTTTCCGCGCCGATCCCGCGAATCCCGTGCCCGCGTGTCCGGTCACCGAGGCGCGCCCGATGAAGGCCGCAGTGTGGGGGCCGGTCGATCAGAGCGCGAACGAGGACCGCGATAACGTGCTCGTTTACACCAGCGACGAGTTGAGCGAGCCGCTCACCTTCGCCGGCAATGTCGAGGCGAAGCTGCACGTCTCCGCCGACACGCCCGATGCGGATTGGGCCGTGAAAGTCGTCGATGTGCGACCGGATGGCTTCGCGCAAAACCTTGCCACCGGCATCCTGCGCGGACGCTTCCGCGATTCGTTGCTCAAGCCGCAACCGCTCAAGCCCGGCGAGGTGTATGAGATCACCGTCGATCTCGGCCCGTGCGCCGCGACCATCGCAAAAGGCCACAAGCTGCGCGTGGACATCTGCGGCTCGCTCTTCCCGCTCTACGACCGCAACCCCAACACCGACGAAGGCCCCTTCGGCAGCAGAACCGCCATCGCCACCGAGCAGGTGCATCACAAGCCCGGCGCGCTCTCGCGCATCGTGCTGCCCACCAAATGAGAGCAGTTGCCAATCTCAACACGCATTCCTGCTCGCGCCAGCGAACACGCCTCACTTCCTCGTTTGAGGAGAAAAATGTGACCGTCCGGGCCGCTCGCGGAATGACCCTCATGACATGAAACGCCAACTTATCATCGCCACATTCGCATTCGCCGGTGCGCTGCACGCGGCGGACGACGACAACGCATACTTTGAAGCGAAGGTCCTGCCGCTGCTCCAGAAGCGCTGCTACGAGTGCCATTCGCACGAGAAGAAAATCAAAGGCGGGCTCGCGCTGGATTCGCGCAGCGGCTGGGAGCATGGCGGTGACAATGGCCGCGCGATCGAGCCCGGCGACTTGGAGAAGAGTCTGCTCATCAAGGCGGTTCGCTACACGGATTCCGATCTCCAGATGCCGACCAAGGGCAAGCTGCCCGCGGAAGAGATTGCGATTCTTGAGCAATGGGTGAAGCAAGGCGCTGCGGATCCGCGCGTGACAGTGGCGAGCGGGAAGAAGCGGGTCATCGACATCGAGGAAGGCAGGAAGTTCTGGGCGTTCCAGCCGGTGGCCGATCCCGCGCTGCCCGCGGTGAAGGATGCGTCGTGGCCGCTGGACTCAGTGGACCGTTTCATCCTTGCGAAGCTGGAGCAGGCTTCGCGGCATCCCGTCGCGGATGCGGATCTGCACACATGGCTGCGGCGCGTCAGCCTCGACCTCACGGGCCTCCCGCCGACGCCCGATCAAGTGCGGGCGTTCATTCAATCCGCAATCGGCAATCCTCAATCCGCAATGGAGACCGTGGTGGATCGGCTGCTCGGCTCGCACGCGTTCGGCGAGCGGTGGGCGCGGCACTGGCTCGATCTCACGGGCTACGCGGACATGATGGGCACCTCGAACAACGTCTATGCCGAGCATGCGTGGCGGTATCGCGATTACGTCATCGCCGCGCTCAATGAGGACAAGCCGTTCGATGAGTTCGTGCGCGAGCAGATCGCGGGAGACTTGATGCCGGCGAAGTCCACCGAGGAGCGCGCGGCGAAAATCACGGCCACGGGTTTCCTCATGGTCGGCGACATCGAGATCGTGAATCCGGACAAGGCGAAGATGGAGACGGATCACATCGACACGCAGGTCATCAAAATCGGCCAGACCTTCATGGGCATGACGCTCGGCTGCGTGCGCTGCCACGATCACAAGTTCGATCCCATCGGGCTGGATGACTACTACGGCATCGCGGGCACGCTGCGCAGTTCGCCCTCCTCGCACAAGATGCCCGACATGGGTGTGTGGAGCACGCTCAACGCCACCGACCTGCCCGAGACGCCGGAGCAGCTCGCCGAGCGCAAGAAGCTCGAAGCGGAGCACGAGCAGAAAATCGCGGGCATGAAGGCGGAGCAAAAGAAGCTGACCGACGAAAAGGCCGATGTCGTGAAGCAGCTGGCTGCGGTTGGAAAAACGGGCGAGCCTGCGTCGCAGATCGCCGCCACCGATAACGCGCAGCGCGATGTTGCGCCCGCCGAAGCGACGAAACCCGCAGCCGACATAGACGCGCTCACCAAGCGCCGCGACGAACTCGACGCTCAGATCAAGAAGTTCGGCGAAACGATCAAGCACGCCGAATTCTTCAAATCCAAAGTGCCGAAAGCCTTCGCGATGCGCGATGGCGACAAGCCAGCGGACATGCCAGTTTACATTCGCGGCAATCCGTATGCGCCGGGTGCGGTCATGCCGCGAGGCGCGGTCCTCGTCGCATCATGGGAGAAGTTTCCGCAGATCCCAGCCGGGCAAAGCGGCCGCCTGCAACTCGCCGAGTGGCTCGCGGACAAACGCAACCCGCTCACCGCGCGCGTGACGGTGAATCGCATCTGGCAGAAGCTCTTTGGCGAGGGCCTGGTGCGCAGCGTGGATTACTTCGGGGCGCGCGGCGAGACGCCCACGCATCCCGAACTGCTCGATCATCTCGCCACGCGCTTCATGCGCGACGGGTGGTCGCAGAAGCAATTCATCCGCTCGCTCGTGCTCAGCCGCACCTATCGCATGAGCAGCGCGAACGACCCCGTCGCGATGAAGACCGATCCCGACAACCGCCTGCTCTGGCGCATGAACCGCCAGCGCCTCGACGCCGAGGCTCTCCGCGATGCCCTGCTCGCCGTGAGCGGCGAATTGAAGCCCGGCAGCGGCGGCCCGGCGCTCGTGTTGGAGAATGTGGAGAATACCGGCGCGCTCGCGCTGAAGGGCGTGAACCCGCCGACCTACGCGCACAAGGTGCCGCGTCCTTCGCAGGAGTTTGAGCGCACGATTTATCTCCCGGTCATGCGCAACGGCTTCGCCGGCCCGGACCGAGTGCGCAGCTTCTTCGACTTCGTGAATCCCGCGCAAATCACTGGCCAGCGGCCGCAGACGGTCGTGCCCACGCAAGCGCTCTTCCTTCTCAACAACGACCTGCTGCGCAAACGCGCCGGGACTCTCGCCAAGAATCTCGCCGACACAGCCCATGATCGCGACGCGCGCCTCGCGGAACTCTGGCTGCGCGTCTTCAGCCGCCCCATCACGAACGCGGAGCGCGACGACGCCATCGCCTTTCTCGATAAGCTTGATCCGCTTCTCAAAAACCGCCCCAACGCCGAATCACTCGCCTGGCAAGAGCTCTGCCACAGCCTGCTGGCTTCGAATGAGTTCGTGTTCCGCCTCTGATCACCACTTCCCGTTTGAATGAAACCTACCCTCACATTCATCACCGCCCTGCTGCTCGCATCGCTGGCCACGCTCCACGCCGCCGATGCGCCTAAGCCGAAGCCCAACCCCGATCAGTTCGCAGGCATCGACCCCGACGACGGCTCCGAGCCACGACCGGACAAAGCGACACCGCCGAAGTTAATCCCAAATCCCGGCAGCACTGCGGACTACCATCGCGCCAAGCGCACCTGCACGGGCGTGCCCAGCATCGCGGTTTCGCGCGGCGGACGCCTCTGGGCGACGTGGTTCTCCGGCACGACACCGGGCGAGATCATCGAGCGCTGCCCGAATGCCTATGTGGTCGTCAGCACCAGCGGCGATGGCGGCAAGACCTGGAAGGAAGTGCTCGCCATTGATCCCGACGGCCCCGGCCCGCTCAAAGCCTATGATCCGCATCCGTGGATCGACCCCGATGGCAAGCTCTGGGTCTTCTTCACCCTGCCTTATCCGCTTCACAAGCACGTCTGGGCGATCACGGCGGAAGACGGCGATCACCCAAGCCCCGTATGGTCGCAGCCGCGTCCCGTCTTCGAGGGCGTGCTGCTCAACAAGCCCACCGTTCTCGCCAGCGGCGGCTGGTTGTTCCCGACCTACGCCAGAAGGCCGCAGAACATGGGCGCCATCCTTTCGCATGTCTCACGGGACAAAGGCCGCACCTTCGCCGTGAAGGGTCAGATCGAGGCGAGTTGGGAGCTGAGCCCCTCCGAGCCGATGGCGGTGGAGCGCAAGGATGGCTCGCTCTGGATGCTCGTGCGCACCACCAAGGGCATCGGCGAAAGTATCTCCACCGACAGCGGCGCGACCTGGAGTCCGCTGAAGGTTCCCTCCATCCAGCACACCTCCTCGCGCTTCTTCATCAGCCGGCTTCAGTCAGGAAACCTGCTGCTGGTGAAGCACCTCGGCATCGACGAGGACCCTTTGTCGGCCGGCAAAGCCAAACAGCGCCGCGAACTCACCGCCTTCATTTCGAAGGATGACGGTAAAACCTGGTCCGGCGGCCTCATCTTGGATGAACGCATCGGCTGCTCTTACCCCGACGCCCAGCAGGTCGCCGACGGCACCATTTACTTCAGTTGGGACTTCATGCGCTCTCGCGACCAGGAGGTGTGGATGACGACCTTCCGCGAAGAAGACGTGCTTGCCGCCTCGGTCGAGGCCGCAGCCCGCGTGAAGGCCAATCGGAAGCTCGTGAGTAAGGGAGGAACACCTGAATGAAGACAACCACACTCACACTCCTCACCGCCCTGCTGTTCGCGCCGCTGCCCGCGCTGCATGCCCACGATTCTCAAACAAGTCTGAAGCCAAATCACAAAACACCATGAACACCCCGCTCCACCTCACCCGCCGCCAATGGCTCCAGCGCGCCGCCTGCGGCTTCGGCGCACTCGCGTTGCAGGACATCGCCCGCGCTGCGTCGAATCCGCTCGCCGCGCGCATCCCCGGCATGATGCCGAAGGCGAAGCGCGTCATCTTCCTCTTCATGCAGGGCGGGCCTTCGCAGCAGGACCTGTTTGATCCGAAGCCGTTCATCGCCAACAGGCACGGGCAGAAGATCAATTCGCCGCTGCGCAAAGAGGTCACCCAGGTCGGCACCGAGCAATATCTCGCACTCGGCCCCGTGGCGCCGGTGCAGCCGCGCGGACAGAGCGGCATGATCATTTCCGATCTCATGCCGCACCTCTCCAGCGTCGCCGACGACATCTGCCTGCTGCGCGGCATGAACGCCGACAATCCGCAGCACTTCGGGGCGACGCTGCAATTCCACACCGGCACCTTTGCCGAAGTGCGACCGTCCATGGGCGCGTGGATTAGCTACGGCCTCGGCACGGAGAATCAGGACCTGCCGAGCTTCGTCACCATCCAGCCCGGTGGCGTGCGCGAGTATGGCTCCGCTTTTCTCCCCGCGATTCATCAGGGCACCGCGCTCGCTGTCCCGCTCACCGACAAGACATCGCCCATCGAGAATCTGCGGAACGTCTCCGCCAGCGACGACGTGCAGCGCGAGCGCATCGCTCTGATCCAGCGCATGAATCGCCGCCTCGTCGGCGAACTCCACGGCGAAGCAAATATGGAAGGCATGATCCAAAACCTCGAACTCGCCTTCCGCATGCAGACCACGACGCCGCAGATCGTGGACATCTCAAAGGAAAGCGAAGCCACGCGAAACCTCTACGGCGTCGATGGCAAGGACACCGACAAGAACGCCCGCGCCTGCCTGCTCGCACGCAAACTCAGCGAGTCCGGCGTGCGCTTCGTGCAAGTCAGCATCGGCGGCTGGGATCACCACGGCGACATCCGCGGCAACCTGCCCAAGCTCTGCGCGCAGACCGATCAACCTGTCGCCGCGCTGCTCAAGGATTTGAAATCGCGCGGCCTGCTCGACGACACTCTCGTCGTGTGGAGCGGTGAATTCGGCCGCACACCGTGGAGCCAGGATCTCAGCGGCACCGCGCCGATCGAGAAGCACGGACGCGAACACCAGCCCGAGAGCTTCTGCACCTGGATGGCCGGCGGCGGAATCAAGGGCGGCCTCACCTACGGCGAGACTGACGACATGGGCTACCGCGCCGTCTCCGGAAAAGTCCACGTCCACGATCTACATGCCACCATGCTGCACCTGCTCGGCATTGATCACCTCAAACTCACTTCCCGCCACCTCGGTCGCGATTATCGATTGACGGACGTCTATGGCGAGGTGGTGAAGGAAATCATTGCGTGATGATCACAAGCCATTAGCGACAAAAACGCTGGAGACAAAAGTATCCATTTTCTGCCTTCAATCTTTTTGTCGCATCATGAAACACCTCGTCGTCGCCATCCTCCTCGTGCTCACGACCTGCGGCAAAGCCAGCGCAGAGGAGCGCTACCTGCTCGCGGCGGACACCCAAGTCATCGAGATCAGCCGCGCTGGCAAGGTAACCGATATCCTGAAGCGTCCCGGCCATGGCGGTATCTATGACGCCTGGCGGCTGCCGGATGGCGGCATCGCGTATGCGCACAAGGGTGGTTTGGCGGTGTTTGATGGAGCGAAGAAGCTGATCATGGAACACAAGGCAGTGGCAGGCGCGAAGGGCACTGAGGCCAATAGCGTGGCGGTGCTGGAAGGCGGCAAGAAGTTCGCATTGATGGACAGCGGCGTGAGTCAAATCCGCATCGTCGATCGCACCGGCAAGGTGGTGAGCGAGACTCCGTTGCCGGATCTCAAAGACGATCCGCTTCACTTTCGCTATCGCATGATTCGTGAAGTGCCGGGTGCCAACGCTTTCTGGGTGGGGCAATACGGACGCAAAACGGTGCTGAAAGTGGAAGCCAAGACCGGCAAGGTTTTGCAGACGATTCCACTCGATCCGTTGCTGAAGCCATCACCCACGGTGAAGAAGGCCTTCGACGTGCTGCAAGTCGCGGATGGTTCCTTGTGGGTTTCCACGTCCACAGGATGTCAGTTGCTGCACCTCAGTGCGGATGGGAAGAAGTTCGGCTGCTGGACCATCGAAGACCTTGATCTGAAATGCCACTACTTGCTCGGCATGTCGCAGCTGGCCAATGGCAACGTGTTGATTGCTTGCGGTGACTATCATCTGCAAAAGATCGACGAGGGACGTGATTTACTGGCAGAAATCGATTCAACCGGAAAGGTTGTGTGGCGGCTCACGCGCGATCAGTTGGTGGATCAAATCGAAGGCGCAATCGACAAAGGCAGTGGCATCGAAGAGATGCGCATCACGAATGTTCATGTCGTGAATGTGCCACCTGCAAAGTCTGCCAAGACGACTACGGCCAGTAGCCTCACCGCGTTCATCGACAAGCATTGCATCGACTGCCATGACGACAGCACGACAAAAGGCGATTTCGATATCACCGCGCTCACGTTTGACCTCAGTGATGCTACGAAGCGCTCGCGGTGGACGCAGGTGTTTGATCTGGTCGATAAGAGTGAAATGCCGCCACCGGAGAAGTCGAAGGTGAGCAAGGACGAGCGCCAAGCCTTTGCCCAGGATCTGAGTGCGAAGCTACTTTCGGCAGCAAAGGCTGAAGTTGCAAAAACTGGTCGTGGCCCGGTGCGCAGGCTCACGAGAGTGGAGTTTGAAAACAATCTGCGTGTGCTCTTGAAACTGCCTGATCTCGACATTCGTGACAAGTTGCCCGAAGAACGCGATTCGCACGGTTTTACGAAGGTGTCGGCCATGCTTGATGTATCGCGTGTGCAGTTGGATGCCTATCTCGATGCCACGGAGACCGCACTGCGCACCGCGATGGCCGGGGGCGCTCCCGCACCGAAACCGATTACGCAGCGCTTCACTGGTTTGCAATTGTTTCCCGGCCTCAACACCTTCGGCGAGCGTGAGGCGATGTTCTTTGCGCGGGACAATCGCATGGTGCCCATCACCAATGAGGAAGTGAAAAAGATGACGCCCGCACAGCGCAACGATCCCACGCTGGAGATGGCGCTCTTTCGTTCGGCGACGTGGCCTTACTATGGCTACCCGCAGGGCTTTCGCGCAAAAGCAGACGGCACCTATCGTGTGAGGTTTAGAGGACGTGCCGTGCGTCAGGTGCGTGACTTCCGTTTGGTGCCTGCCTATGAACCCATCGCCATGAGCTTCCGTGCGCGTCAGCCTTCGGGACCCGATGTCTCCGGCGATGTGCGCGAGACCGGCGGTTGGCTGGACCTCCAACCCGAGGCACGTGAGTTTGAAACGGCGATTCATCTCAAAGCAGGCGAAACCTTTGAATACAGTCCACTCGGATTGCCCGTGCCCTTCATTCGCACGGATGGCGGCTTCTTTTATGACTATCCTCCCATGCCGCCTGAGGGACATCGCGGCGTGGCGATTCAATGGCTCGAAGTCACCGGACCACTCGTCGATTCACAGTGGCCGCCGCCCTCACATCACGTCTTGTTTGATGAGGTTGCGCCCGAGAAAGGCACCGCTGCCGATGCAGAGCGTTTGTTTCGCCGTTTCGCAGCCAACGCTTCATTGCGCCCGATGAGCGAAAAAGCGCATGAGCCATTCCTCAAGTTCATCCGCGCCAAACTCGATGCTGGCGCGACTTTTGCCGATGCGATGCTCGCGGGCTATCAAAGCCTGCTCTGCTCCTCGCACTGCCTTTATCTCGCCGAGCCACGTTCAGGATCTGAAGTCGTTCACTTCGACATCGCCGCGCGACTTTCGCATCTCTTCTGGAATCAACGTCCTGATGATGAACTCATGCAGCTCGCGAAGAACGGACGCCTGCGCGATACCGCTACGCTCAAGGCCCAAACGGATCGCCTCATCGCCGATCCTCGATTCGAGCAGTTCGTGATCATGTTCGCCAACGAATGGCTTGATCTCCGCAAGCTGCGGCGCGACATCCCGGACGAGCGTTTGTATCCCGAGTATCGCAAAGACGACTACCTCGTGGACTCGATGGCGCATGAGACTCAGACATTCCTCAAGGCGATGGTGCGCGAGAACTTACCCGCCACCACACTCGTCACGGCGGACTTCACCTTTGTGAATGATCGCCTGGCTCGTCACTACGATCTGCCGCGTGTGTCCGGCTCCGCCATGCAGCGAGTTTCATTGCCCAAAGGCAACCCGTTTGGCGGCCTCATCACGCAAGCCGCGCTGATGAAACACACGGCCAACGGCACCACGACATCACCCGTGCTTCGCGGCGTGTGGATCATGGAGAAGCTGCTCGGCCAGCCGCCACCGCCGCCACCCAAAAGCGTGCCCGCCGTCGAGCCAGACATCCGTGGTGCCACGACGATCCGCGATCTGCTCGCCAAACACACCTCGTCAAAATCCTGCGCAGCCTGCCATGCGAGGTTCGATCCCATCGGCTTCGCCTTGGAGAACTTCGATGTCATGGGCGCCTGGCGGGATCGCTATCGTGGCATGGAACGCGGCGAGAAGATCACCGGCTTCGACCCTGCCGGCCATCCCTACACTTACTTCGTTGGCCAAGCCGTCGATGCCTCCGGCAAACTCCCCAGCGGCGACTCCTTCCACGACATCCACGACGTGAAACGTCTCATCGCGGCCAACCCTCGCCAACTCGCCCGCAACCTTCTCCACCACCTCGTCCTCCACGCCACCGGCACGCCCGTTGGCTTCGCAGATCGCGGAGAGATTGAGAGCATGCTCGTTGCGTGTGCCGCGAGTGGCTATCGGGTTCGAGATCTCATCGACTCGCTGGTGCGGAGTCAAATTTTCCTCGGAACACAATGCATCCCATGACCGCCCCCCACATCGCCACCGCTTTCCCACGTCGTCGTTTCCTCCGTGGCATCGGCGTCACGCTTGGACTTCCGATGCTCGAGTGCATGACACCGGTCTTCTCCCGTGCTGCGGAAACGAAGCCACCCAAGCGGATGCTCCTCATCTCCAACAACCTCGGCGTGCTACCTCAGCACTTCTTCCCGAAGGACAAAGGACCTGGCTACACGCTCTCGCCTTATTTGAAGGAACTCGCTGCTTTCAAGAACGACTTTACCGTATGCAGCGGCCTTTCGCATCCTGCGGTGACGGGTGGTCACAGCACGGAGAACTGCTTTCTTACCGCCGCACGCGACCCGACGGGCAGTGGCTTCCGCAACAGCATTTCACTCGACCAATTCGCTGCCGAGTCACTGGGCCAGCAGACGCGATTTCCCACGCTGAATCTCGGCGTGAACATCGACAAAGCCAACCGCAGCCTCGCCTGGACACGCGATGGCGTGCTGTTGCCCGCTGAGGACAGCCCGGCGGCCTTGTTTCGAAAGATGTTCCTCCAGGGAGATGCGAAACAGACCGCGCTCTCACTCAAACGCCTCCAGGAGCGCGGCAGCGTTCTCGATGTATTAAGAGAAGACATGCGTGGATTCCAACGCGGACTCAGCGTCACGGATCGTTCGCGATTGGACCAATACTTGACCTCTGTGAGAGAACTCGAAGAGCGACTCGCGATCTCTGGCGAATGGGAGCAAAAACACAAGCCGCAAACCAAGACCTCCGAGCCCAAGGACATCGCCGACAAGGCCAAGTTCTTCCCCAAGATCCAGCTCATGCTCGATATGGCACGACTCGCCTTCGAGTCCGACTCCACCCGCATCATCACGCTTATGGTGGACGGTTTCGCCACGCCTGTCTTTGAGATCGATGCCCAGCACCGCACTCGCGACGGCTATCACAATCTCAGCCACCACGGCCAGTCGAAGGAGAAGCTCGCCGAACTCGAAAAGGTCGATCTCCAGCAAATGCGGCACCTCCGCGATCTCATCGCCGCACTCGCAGCCACGCCCACTGCCGAGTCCAAACGCCTGCTCGACCACACCATGGTCCTCTACGGCAGCAACCTCGGCGATGCCAACGTCCACAACTGCACCAACCTCCCCGTCCTTCTCGCGGGCGGCGGATTCAAACACGGCCAACACCTTGCCTTCGACACCCGGCACAACAAGCCGCTGTGCAATCTCTTCGTCGCCATGTTGCAACGGATGGGAGTCGAAGCAGAAGCCTTTGGCAGCAGCGCGGGCACCATCATCGACATCGTCACGTGAACCCATCGTTCAATCTCACGCGCCGCCATTTCCCCGACCAGATGAGCACAGGTCTAACTGGCGTGGCGCTCTCGCGGCTGTTGCCGAGCGAACTCGCCGCCGCACCGCTGCAGGCCCTAACCGCAGCCTTCGCACCATGAGGCTATTCCGGCCTTGCGGGGCGGCGGCCAAATCCTACCCTTCAATCCCATGAGAAATCGCTTCATCACCCTGCTGCTCTGTAGCGCCGCTTTGTTGTTCCCTCCTGCTCAATCCTGTTTTGGTTTAGCCCCGCCTGCGCCACCTGCGCGCGGTAGCGGGTGCTGGCGTATTGGCTGCCCCGATCCGAGTGGTGCAGGCAGCCGCTGCCGGGGCCCCGGTGGCGCAGCGCTTGGGCCAGGGCTTGTTCGACCAGGCCGGTTTCCATGTGCTGGACCTGGGCCAGCCCCACGATGCGGCGGCTCCAGCGGTCCATCACCGCCGCGACGTAGAGCCAGCCCGCGCCGGTGCGCACATAGGTGATGTCGCTCACCCATTGCTGGTTGGGACCCGTCGGTGCGGGGGCGGCCCCCAGCAGGTTCGCGGCGATGGGCTGGTCGTGGCGGCTGTCGGTGGTTTGCGGGCGGAAGCGCCGGGGGCCTCGGTTTGCAGGTGGTTTTGGCGCATGAGTCGGCGCACGCGGCGGCGACCGACCCGTTGACCTTGCTGGCGCAGCGCTTCGCGCAGGCGCGGGCTGCCGTAGGTCTGGCGGCTGGCGGCATGGGCCGCACACAGGCGGGCCCCCAGCTCCGCGTCGGCGCACTGGCGCGGGCCGGGCTTGCGGCGCCCCCAGGCGTAGTAGCCGCTGGGGCTGACCCCAAAGGCGGCACAGAGGTCGGCCAGGCCGTGCTGGTCAACAAGGGTTTTCATGCGGGCGAAGCGTTCGGCGGGGGTTCGACAAGGATGCCCAACGTTTTTTTAGAATGTCGCGCTGGGCACGGAGGTGTTCGTTCTCCCGCCGCAGGGTGCGCAACTCGACTTCGAGCACGGCGGCGCTGTGCGATGGCAGGGGCGGACCATAAAGTTTGGTCCAATCCCGCAGGCTCTTGGCGCAGATGCCCAGTTCCTTGGCGAGTTGCTCCTGGGGCTTATCGCCTGTGAGGGCCAAGGCGACGGCGTCGCGCTTGAAGGGCTCGTCAAAGGTCCGGCGTTTAGTTCGAGGTTCGAGGCTCATGGCTGTAGTTGTCGCAGCCGCTGTCCCACCCTGTCCACCAAACCGAGACAGCCTCAGTTGGTGCACATTTTGGTGCACAAAACGCGGTTTTTCAGGGGGTGTCGATCAGTCACTTCAGGAAACCGCGCGATTCCTTAAGGAAGGCACGGTGGAGGCGAAGGTCGGAATCGAACCGACGGATGGGGCTTTTGCAGAGCCCTGCCTTACCACTTGGCTACTCCGCCCAGAGTGCACACGAGGACTTTATGGAGGCGCTGTGAGCGGGTGCAAGCTTTGTTCACGGCACGTCCGCCAATAATTGACCGCGGCTCTATTCCAAGGTCCGCCGCGGTGGCTTGCGGCGAGAGAGACCGTCCGTTCGTTACACGGGCACGCTGGTGACCGCACGCTGCGTAGCCACCAACCGCTGGCGATCCGGGCCGAGCACAATGTCCGCGTGGTTGGTGACGCGCCAGCGGGTGGCGGCCTTGAACCATGCTTCCGCCGCCAGCTCCGACTTCATTTCAAAGAGGCGCGGACTCATCCCGTCCCGTTTCACTGCCACCTCGATGCCGCTGATGGCCGAGCCGTGAAAATCCTGGTGCTTACGTTCGAGTGCCTCCGGCGCGCTGGGACAGTCGGGTGAACGCCAGACCAGCTCCCCCGCGTGCAACATTAGCCGCACCTCGGCCAGCTCCAGCTTGGCGGCGATGAACACGAAATTCTCCCACAGTTGCTCCGGCGACTGACAGCGCTCGGCCTCCAGCTCAAGCCACTGCGCCAGGAGCATCGTGTAGCGTGATTCCCGACGCATATCCTGCGTCTCCTGCCAGAATGTGCGCAGGGAATACTTCGAGGCGACCAGCATGAAGGAATGCACGATGTAGATGACCACGAGGAAGCTCAGGCCCAGAAAGAGCGGCACCAGCCGACCTTGCGACCAGAAGACGCCGAACGCCATCAGCAGGAAGAGTGTGGAGAGCACATACAACGTCAGCACCGTGCGACGGCGGGAGAAACCGAACTCAATCAGCCGGTGGTGAATGTGCCGCCGGTCAGGGCGGAAGACCGGCAGCCCCTTCAGGCTGCGCCGGAGGATCGCCAGGCTCACGTCAATGATCGGCAGCGCCAGTGCGAAGACCGGGGCCACCAGCGCGGCCGCCACCGTGCCTTTGTTGGAAGTCACCAGCGTCAGCGCCCCAATCAGGAAGCCGAGCAGATACGCGCCGCCATCGCCCATGTAGATGCGCGCGGGGGGGAAGTTGAAGTAGAGAAAGCCTACCAGTGCCCCGATCATCCCCACCGCCACGAGGAACACGAACGACGCGCCGCCCGTGCTGGCGTGGACCAGCAGCACCATCAACATCAGGCTGATGCCGCCCGCCAAGCCGTCGATCCCGTCAATGATGTTGATCAGGTTCGTCAGCGCCACCAGCCACAACACGGTTGCCGCCAGCCCCCATAGCCCCAGCTCGTGAGTGGTCCCGTTCAGTGGATTGGTAACCGACTCGATGGTCGCGCCGCCCAGGGCCACGGCGAGCGAGATAATGATTTGCCCAACCAGCTTCCACCGCGGGCCGATGGGCCGCAGGTCGTCCAGCAGGCCAAGACCGAACATCGCACTAGAGCCGAGCACCACAAGGAGCAGTTCCCGGGACAATGCTTCCTCAATGAAGTAGTTCGCCACCAAGGCGACCGCGCCAAACCCCGCCGCGAGCGCGATGCCCCCCAAGCGTGGAATCGCAGTCTTGTTGGTCTGATGGAAATCCTTGTCCCGCTGGGAACCGCCGCCGCGGCGGCACATTCCCAGCAGCACCGGGATTAACCCCCAAGTCACGAGAAAGCCCACGACCGCGCAGATGCCGATGGATAATACTGTCATGACTCGTGGTTGTCTTGCTGGGTTCCGGGTGGCCGGAAATCGGTCCATGTTGTGGCACAACCGGGCCGCGGACAAAAGCCTAAACTTGGTAGCATCGACCTGTAGGGATGCAGCCGAACTCTCGTATCAACCCGCAGTGCGGGTGTCCGGTTGCGCCCGGGAGGAGCGTCCGCGCGCCAAAACCCTTGCCGCCTCCCGTGCCGACACGGACACTTGCCCACCGCGATGAACCGCATCCGCCTCCTGCCCGAGCAAGTCGCCAATCAAATCGCCGCTGGCGAGGTGATTGAGCGTCCGGCCAGCGTCGTGAAGGAGCTGGTCGAGAACGCCCTCGATGCCCAGGCCGCGCACCTCACCGTGGACATCCTCGCGGGCGGGCGCGGCCTCATCCGTGTGACCGACGACGGCCTGGGCATGAGCCGCGACGACGCGTTGCTCTGCCTCGAACGCCACGCCACCAGCAAGGTGAAGTGCGCCGAGGACTTGTTCCGCATTACCACGATGGGTTTTCGCGGCGAAGCGCTGCCCAGCATCGCCAGCGTGAGCCGTTTCACCCTCACCACGCGTGAACGCGACAGCGAATCGCCCGAGGCCACCCAAGTCATCGTCCACGGCGGGAAGATTCTGGAAGTCCGCTCCGCCGGCGCGCCCAGCGGCACGAGCCTCGAAGTCCGCCAGCTCTTCTTCAACCTCCCCGCGCGCCGGAAATTCCTCCGCAGCGAAGAGACCGAGCGCGCGCACATCCACCACTACCTCACGCTTGCCGCCCTCGCGCACCCGCACGTCGCCTTCACCTTCACCACCGACAGCCGCACCGTCTTCCAGCTCCCCACCGCCCCGCCCGCCGCCGATGCCGCCAGCCAGCTCGCCGCCCTCCGCGAACGTCTCCGCGCCCTCCACGGCGCCGACCTGAAACTCCTCACCGTGGACACGCGCGGAACCTACGAACAACTCCGTGACCCGAGTGAGCCGGAAGCCGCCTCTCAACTCTCAACTCCCAACTCTCAACTCCGCCTCTGGGGTTTCATCGGTGCCCCCGGTGTCTCGCGCGGCTCGCGGGACGACCAGCACCTCTTCGTCAACCGCCGGCCCATCGAAAACCGCGCACTGAACTTCGCGCTTATCGAGGGCTACCACACCGCGTTGATGAAGGGCCGTTACCCCGTCGCCTGCCTCTTCCTCGAACTCGACCCCGCGCAAGTGGACGTGAACATCCACCCGGCCAAGCGCGAGGTGAAGTTCCACCACGAGCGCGCCGTGCGCGGCTTCGTCACCCAAGCCATCCGCGACACCTTGCTGCGCTTCCACACAGCCGGTAGGACCGACCTACCGGTCGGCCACCACGTCCCTTCCTCAATTGAAATTTCATCGCCGTTGAGCGCGCCCGAGCCGGACGCGCAGCAGCGCGTCCCTACCACGGCCACGCCAGCCCAAACCACTGCGGCGGCAACGCCCGACTTCTTCCCCCAGCTCCCCGGCAAGCCCATCCCCAACTGGCCCACCACCGCACCGAAGCAGACTCCGCTGCCGATAGGGTTCAGCGGACCGCCGGCAGCGGTCAGCGGTCAGCGATCAGCAGTCAGCGGGGAGCCGATGGTGCCCGTTACGAGTGGCCCCGATTCCGCATTCCGCATTCCGCATTCCGCATTCCCCGCCCCCCCATCCCCACTCTTGTCCGTCCCGCTGCGCCTCGTCGGCGTCATCGGTCGCCTTTACGTCGTGCTGGAGAGTGACCGTGGCCTCGTGCTCATGGACCAGCACGCGGCGCACGAGCGCGTTCTGTTTGAGCAAATGCTCGACCGCCTCGAAGCCGGCGGCGAAGCCGACTCGCAACGCCTGTTGCTCCCGGAGACCGTCGAGCTATCCGTGCGCGACGTGGAGTTTCTACGCAAACAACTGCCCCACCTCTCGCGCCTCGGCGTGAGTTTGAGCGAGTTCGGCGAACGCACCTTCCTCCTCGAAGCCCTGCCCCCGTTCGTGAAAGTCCCCGACGCCCGCCGCTTCGTGCTCGAACTCGTGGACGCGCTCAAGGCCGCCGGTGAAGGCATCAACGCCCTGCGCCTCGGCGAGGATGTCATCGCCAAGACCGTCTGCCGCCACGCCGTAAAGGCCAACGACCCGCTGGCCGGCCCCGAACTGGAAGGCCTCGTCGCCGACCTGCGCCGCTGCCGGATGCCTTACACCTGTCCGCACGGACGGCCCACGCTCATCGAGATGAGCCTGAAGGAACTGGAGAAGAAGTTTGGCCGCGTGCAATGACCGGGGCGCGCAGGTTGGGGGGCATGAACCCGCGCCTGGAACTCAACGCCTTCGGTTGAGCAGGGTAAGGACAGTGCCAACAATCGCACCAGCGAGCGCACCGCCGATTACCCAAAGGGCGACTCCAAATGGCGCTACCCAAAACAAGAGCTGACCCCAGTTCGCAGCGTCGCCGCTTTTACCTGCTGCGTCGGCTCTCCACTTCGGGATTGCCCCAAACAGCAGGTAAAGAATCCCCAAGAGAAAACCGACCGAAGCGCCCCTCCATAGCCAGTTAGAATCAATCTTGGCAAAGGCGATGTTACCCTCCTTGGGCTGAGGCTCGCCTCTAGGAAGTGGCGGGGGTGAATTGCTCATGTAGTTGCTGAGTTAGGCGTGATGCCTTCGGCCTTCACCGGCGGCGCACTGTCCTTGAACAACACCGCGAACACGAAGATCAGCACCGCCGACATCACCGCCGGCACGAGCCAGATGCTGGACCAGTTGTGCGTCGCGCCGCCGACGTTCGTGTAGTGCTGGCCGACCACGCCGGAGAGCCACGAGCCGACAAACATCCCCGCGCCGAGCGTCACGAACGCGTGGAAGCCCTGCGTCGCCGCGCGGATGTCCTCGCTGGCGCGGTTGTCCACATACATGCGGCCCATCACGAAGATGTAGTCGTAGCACATGCCGTGGACCGCGATGGCGACGAAGAGCATCCACGCGGCGTTGGTCGCCTGCGGGAATTGCGTCAGCAGCCCGAAGCGCACGGTCCACGCCACCATGCCGAGGATGAGAATGCCTTTCACCCCGAGCCGCTTGAGCAGGAACGGCAGCAACAGCAGGAACACAACATCGGAGACTTGTCCGACCGTCATCTTCGCCGCCGCGTTCTCAATCTTCAGCTCGTTCATGAAGGCGTTCATCCAACTGAAGTAGAAACTCAGCGGCACGCAGATGAGGAAGGAGCAGATGATGAAGGTGCAGAACGAGCGGTCGCGCATGAGCTTGAGGGCGTCTAGGCCGAGCATGGTGCGGGCGGTGACCGGTGCGCCCGCGCCCTTCGGCGGCGTGTGCGGCAGCGTGAACGAGTAGAGGCCCATCACCAGCGCCGCGCCCGCCGCGAGCTGGAACATCCCGGCGTTGTTCTCGAACTTCATCGCGCTGACCGTGATGCCGGCGGCAATCCAGCCCACGCTGCCCATGAGCATGACGAGCGGAAACTCTTTCGCCGGGTTCTTCGAGTGCGTGAGCGTGAGGGCGTTCGTCAGCCCGTGGCCCGCCATGTAGCTGATGGTGTAAGCGATGAGCACCGGGTAAAACTGCCCGAAGCTCTTCAGCGTGGAGACGTAGTAGAGCAGCGCCGCGCCGATGAGGTGCAACGCGCCGAGCAGCCGTTGCGTGGCGAAGAAGCGGTCCGCGATGATGCCCGCGAAGAAGGGTGACACCATCGCCCCGATGGCCGTGCTGCCGTAGGCGAGGCCGATTTGTCCGCCCTCGAACTTAAGCGTCGAGTGGAGGTAGGTGCCCATCGTGACATACCAGGTGCCCCACACGAAGTAGTGGAGGAAGACCATGAGGGCGAGGCGGAGATAGAGGTTGAGGGACATAGCGTTGAGCTTCGGAGTCCTTCTACCGACTGGGGGCAACGCGGGGCCATTCAGGGGCTGATGCTGGAGCGCGGAATCACCCCTTCGCCGCCTGCCGCTTGCGCCACTCGCGGAAGATTTCCCAAACCATCGGCAGCACGGACAGGAAGATGATGAACAGCACCACCAGCTCGAAGTTCTTCTTCACCACGGGCAGGTTGCCAAAGAACCAGCCGAAGGGCATGAGCAGAACCACCCACGCGACCGCCCCGACCACGTTGAACGCCATGAAGCGCCGGTAGTCCATCGCCCCGCTGCCCGCCACGAACGGCGCGAACGTCCGCACGATGGGCACGAAGCGCGCGAGGATGATGGTCTTGCCGCCGTAGCGCTCGAAGAACTCGTGCGTCTTCGCCAGATACTCTGGTCGGATGAGCTTCGGATAGCGCTTTGAGAGCGAGCCGCCGGCGAACTTGCCGATGGAGTAGTTCACCGTGTCCCCGAGGACCGCCGCGACGAAGATGGTCCCTCCGGCAACGAAGACGTTCAGCCCGCTGTCCGCATTGGCCGCAATCGCGCCGACGGCAAAGAGCAGCGAGTCGCCCGGCAGGAACGGCGTTACTACCAGTCCCGTCTCCGCGAAGATGATGGCGAAGAGGATGCCATAGACCCACGCCCCGTGCTCCCGCGTGAGATGATGCAGGTGGTCCTGCAAGTGCAGGAAGAGGTCGAGAATCTGTTTAACGGTGTCCATGAGCGGGCGCGACGCTGCGGGAAATTGGCGTTGCGAGGCAAGTGTCATGTTGCAGAGTTGGGGCGTGGTCCGTGGTGCGTGAACTGAAACGAGCGCTCCGAGCCACAGTCCGCACCACGTCACATGAAAGCCGCTGTCCTCCATGGGAAAGAAGATGTCCGTCTCGAAGAAGTTCCCGAGCGCCCGCTCGCGCCGGGCGAGCTCCGCGTGCGCATCGGCGCGGCGCTGACGTGCGGCACGGACCTCAAGGTCTTCAAGCGCGGCTACCACGCGAAGATGCTCGTGCCGCCGACGGTCTTCGGCCACGAGCTGGCGGGCGAAGTGGTGGAGGTTCAAAGTTCCGAGTTCAAAGTTCCGGGTCAGCCGTGGGTGGTGGGCGACCGCGTCGTCGTGGCGAACTCAGCCCCTTGCGATGACTGCGGCGCGTGTGCGCGCGACCAGCAGGGGCTGTGCGATGACTTGCTGTTCCTCAATGGGGCTTACGCCGAGTCCATCGTCGTGCCGGCGCGGCTGGTGGAGAAGAACCTCTTGCGGCTCCAGCCCGGCACCGCCTTCCGCGACGCCGCGCTCACCGAGCCGCTCGCCTGCGTGGTGCAAGGCGTGGAGGAAACGCAGCTTGCCGCCGGGCAGCGCGTCCTGGTCATCGGCGCGGGGCCGATTGGCCTGATGTTCGTCGCGCTGGCGAAGCAGCTCGGCTGCGAAGCCGCCGTGGCGGGGCGCGGGGAAGCCCGCTTGAACGCCGCGCGTCGGCTCGGGGCGAGCGAAGTCTTCGACGTGGGCACGGACGGCGACAGCGTGAAGGCCGTCACCGCGCGGTTGCCGAAGCCGAACTTCGACGCCGTCATCGAGGCCGTGGGCAAGCCGGAAGCGTGGGAGGCGGCGGTGAAGCTCGTGCGCAAGGGCGGCACGGTGAACTTCTTCGGCGGCTGCCCGGCGGGCACCAGTGTCTCGCTGGACACCGGGCTGATTCACTATTCCAACCTCACGCTGCGGGCCAGCTTCCACCACACCCCGCGCACCATCCGCCGCGCGCTGGCGTTCATCGAGAGCGGCGTCATCCGCGCCGCCGACTTCGTGGACGGCGAGTGTGCGTTGAGCGAGTTACCGTCACTCTTCGCCCGCATGACGGCGGGCAACCGCGTGGTAAAGACCCTGGTGGACGTGCGCCGGTAGGGCGCGCTGTGCTCAACGCGCCGCGAACGACGGTGGCGTGTGGTTCGGCGGCTCCGCCTTCAGCTCGACTGGCTCTTTTTGACCACCGACGGCTTGAGGGTGCGTGAAAAGCACGCTGTTGGAGGCCCGAATCGGCTGTTTTGGCTTAACTAGCGTCTGGAAAGGCATTTGGCGCTCACCGACGTGCCTTCCCAGGCCACCGACATGCCCACCCAAGGCATCGAAGTGCCCCTCCAAGCCATCGGAATGCCATCCCAGGCTATCGAAGTGCCGTCCCAGACCATCGGAATGCCATCCCAGACCATCGGAATGCTCTCCCAAGCCATAGAAGTGCCTCCCCAAGGCATCGGAGTGCCTTCCCAAGGCATCGAAGTGCCTCCCCAAGGCATCGGAGTGCCTTCCCAAGGCATCGAAGTGCCTCCCCAAGGCATCGGAGTGCCTTCCCAAGGCATCGAAGTGCTCCTCCAAGCTATCGGAATGCCTTCTCAAGCGGTCGAAGTCCTCACCCAAGGCGTCGGGATGGGGTTCCAGACCATCGGAATGCCGGTGCAGGAGGTCGAAGTGGACACCCAAGCCGCCGACCCGTTGGCCCAAGCTGTCGGAGCCGCCTCCCAAGCCATCGGAGTGGCGCATCAGGCAGCCGACGAGGGCAGCGACGGGTAGGGCGCGCTGTCCTCAGCGCGCCGCGAACGACGGTGGCGTGCGGGTGGCCGACGGCGGGGTGAGGACACCCCGCCCTACCCTGCGCGTTGGTGAACCCGCTCACTAAAAGCAATTCGCGGCCGTTCTCCCTCACCCTGGCCCTCTCCCGCTGGGAGAGGGGACAGCCTCGCCGCCGCGCCGTGGTTCCGCGTGCGCCGGCTTCAGTCCGACGCGGACGGCGTTCCTCCCTCTCCCGGCGGGAGAGGGCCGGGGTGAGGGGGGAGCTCTCTGGACGCACCCGCGGCCGAATGACACAATCAGGCTATTTTCCTGGTTCAGCATTCGGAACTTCCTTGTCTGCCGACTCAAAACTAGGTTCTGTGCCTCCTGAAAGCGACACGAAGGGAGCTGCCATCGTGTTGGGTATTGTTGCGGCCGTCAGAACATGGTTGCTTCAAAGCAATGAGTGATTACGAAGAAATCGGAGCCCTTCTAGGAAGACCTGTCCAGATGGGGCCAGCCGCGCTTGCCTACACACAAGCTCAAAATCTTGACGGCTTGTATATGGCCGCCGGCAAGCATCTCGCCTTGCACGCAGTGAGAATCAGGAAAGCACTTTCGTTGCCTCGGAGAGGGTCGTTAGTCCTTCGGCAGTTGAAAACCGCTTCACCTGAAACTTGGCATGAGTATTGGAGACTACAGAATGAGACATTCTGTTGCTGTGCGCTTCTCGATATCTGCTACGTCCGGGATTTTTTCAAGCAAGCCAGCCGATGGCCAGAACTCGCTCCACTGCTGGAGAAGACACTCCTGATGGCGTCTGCATACGCGAGCACCGTCCTTGAGATGGATGAGGGCGAGGTAAAGTTGATCGAAGTGACTACGTTCAAGCACCTCGCTGAATTCCGAACTTATTCGGAGCGAACTCACACGGAACAATTAGCTCAAATCTTCGTGATTCCGGGTGTTCAGAAGGAAAAAATCGACAAGGCGACGTTGATACTAGAAGGGGTGATACAAGCATCCTGCCTGGAGCCGTTCTTCATGATGCAAGAATACGACAGGTTGATTAGTGCCGAGCCGGATATTGCCGGTGGCAAACGCTAAACGCGGTAACCAGATCGTTCAGTCAATGCTTGTGCGGTTCAGCGTGTAATACGCCGAGGTGTGCAGCGGGGCGGTGCCGTCGGCGGCGCGGAGGTTGGTGTGGTGGAGTTCGTAGAGTTTTCCGGGGCGCAGCTCCGGCAGCTTCAGGCGCACGGTGCGGCCGTCGGCGGAGACGCTTGCTGAGGTGACCTTCACCGGCGTGATGTCCTGCTGCGGGGAGCCGTAGGCGGCACGGTAGAGGTAGTGGTAGTGCGAGAGGGACCAGTTCGCGGGCGTGGCGGCGGCGCTCTGGTCCACGAGCCGCGTGAAGCGCACGTCGAAGCCGTCGGCGGTGAGCTTCACCGTCTCGATCTCGAAGGGCACTTCGCCGCTCCACGCGAGGCGTTGCAGGCCGAAGGATTTGCCGCCGGTGCTGCCCCAGCCGCGGTCGGTCTGGCCCACGTAGAGGCTGCCGTCGGGCGCGAAGGCGGCGCGGTTGTTGCCGCCCTGGAAGCCGCTGCGGAAGGGCAGGCACGCGCCTTGCCACTCGCCGTCCACCTTCTCCAAGGCCACGCGCACGACGATGCACTTGCTCTCGTCGCACACGAACATCTGCCCGGCGAAGGGGCCGAACTTGCCACCGGTCGTGTCCACCACCGGCTCGGCGAGGGACTGGCCCATGGTGCCGTAGGGGAACTGGATGGCGGGGAGTTTGCGAATCTTCCCGAGGTCTTCGGCGCTGCTGGCGTTGCCCTTGAAGTTCGCGTCCCACTTGAGCGCCTGCGGGTGGCCGTGGAAGGCGTCCTTGCTGACATGGTGCAAGGGCGAGGTGCCCATCCACTCGCCTTGGTTGTCGGTGATGAAGAGGTCGCCGTCGGGGGTCATGCACAGGCCGTTGGGTGAACGGAGACCCTTGCTCCACGGGATGAACTCGCCCTTGGGCGTGACCTTGAAGCTCCAGCCGAAATACTTGCCCGCCCCGCTCACGCCGATGCCGGAGATGGCGCCCCAGAGGTTGCCTTCCTGGTCGCGCACGGGGCCGAAGATGTAGGCGTGCTGGCTGGCGGAGACGCCGCAGTTTTGGTCGAGCGTCTCGAAGAGGTCGGCCTTGCCGTCGCCATCGGTGTCCGCGATGCGCGTCAGCTCGGAGCGTTGCACGACGAAGACTTCGCCGGGCTTGCCGGTGAGGAGACCGAGCGGCTCGTGCAGGCCGGTGGCGAAGAGTTCCCAGCGGTCGCCGAAGGAAGTGCTGGTAGCGGTTAAAGAAAGTGGGTTCCGGGAAAGCATCGCGGCGCGGTTCAGACCGGGCTTGGCGCACTCGGCTTGGAGCGCGGCGTTGACGTAGCGCCAGATTTCCCCGCGCCGGGTGCAGACCATCAGCGAGCCGTCGCTGTTGAACGCCATGCCACCGACCTCCAGCGCGATGCCGCTGGGCACCGCGACGGTCTCCAGCTTGTAGTAGCGCGCCTCACCGGTCGGCGGGAAGTCGGCGGTGAGCCGGGTGTTGAGCAGCTCGCGCAAGTCGCGCCCGAGCGGGTCCAGCTCGAAGTAGAACGGCACCGTCTCGGTGAAGGTGAGCGCGAGGAAGTTGTCGCCCGCGCGCAGCCGGACGTGGAACGGCACGGGGTCGGCGATGTTGCCAATCTGCCCGGCGAGCCAGCCGGGCGGCCCGAGGTCGGAGGGGATCGGGCCGTTGTTGAACTTGGTCTGCACGGGGCGCTTGCAGCCGATGCGCAGCGTGACCTCGCGCTCGGCGTCGGCGTGGAAGGTGAAGAGAAGGGACTTGGTCGCGGCGTCGAGCGTGGTCCACTGGGCGTTGGGCAGGGAAATGATTTTCGCGCCGGACACGTCAGCGGAGCCGTCGGGCTTGAGCTGGGCCGGAGCGGACAGGGCATGAATGGAAGCGAGGCGGGCGGCGGGGAGTTGCTTCAAGGTCGCGGCGGTGGTGGCGGCTTCGGTCGCTTCGCGGGTGGGGAGCTTGGTGTAGAGGAGTTGTGGCTTCGACGCGCTCGTGCCGGCGGCTTCCAGCCGCCGCTCTGACGTGCTGCCAGCCACAGACGGCGGCTGGAAGCCGCCGGCACGGAGGTCATCGAAGTTCCACAGCCCGACGGTCTGCGCGTCCGACTTCAGCGGCCCCTTCGGCACGCCGTTGATTTCCCGCACGCCCTTCGAGAGGCGCACGTCATCCACCAAGCCATCGCAGCCCATGCCACCTTCCACGAGCCGCCCGAAGGCGAGGCCACCGGGCTGCGGCGTGCCGGAGAGCGCCTTGGCCGGCGCGTCGTGGACGAGCTTGCCATCCACGAAGAGGCGAACCCGCTGCCCCTCGATGATGGCGGCGAGCGCATGCCACTGGCCGTCGCAGATGTCGGTGGCGGACTTAAATTCTCCGCCGCGCCCCGGCATGTAGAGACTGAACACGCCACTGCGCCCATAGCTGTAAAGCTCCCAATGCTCGGCGGACGCCTTTGCATCGCTGGCGACGAGGATGTTGAAGCCGCCTTTGGAGTTGAGCTTCGCGCGGACTTCGACTGTCAGGGGCAACTCGCGGTAAACGGCCTTGCCGTCGACGAGCATCCCGCCAGCGAGGGCCTTGCCGAATTCAGCGGCGAGGGACGGCGCGCCCGTGCCGGCGGCTGGCAACCGCCGCTCTGGCGTGCTGGCAGCCACGGACGGCGGTTGCAAACCGCCGGCACCAACGAGCGTGCGATACTTCGGTTTTGGTCCGGCGGGTTTGCCTTCGAGCTGCGGGAGGAGCCAGTCGAGGCCGTCCAGGTTGTCGCGGAGGCGCTGCTCCACATCGTCGTTCGTGTGGCCGATGATGCCGATGGGACCGCGATAGCCGGAGTCGCGGATGACTTTGAGCAGCGCGAGGTCGAGTTCCCCCGAGCCGAGCGGGAGAATCTTCTGCCCGCGCTTCTCGCCGTCGCGGGTCATGCCGTTGAGGTTGAGACAGTGGAGATACGGCAGCATCGCCTTGAGCGCGGCGGGGAAACGGTCCACATGGTCGTGACCGTGGTGGAGGTTGTAAACGACGCCGACGTGCGGCGCGTTGTGGCGCTCGCGGAGTTCCTTGGCCACGGCGACCATGTTCTCCGGCTCGCCCGCCCAGCCGCCGTGGTTGTAGAGCGTGAGCTGGCAGCCGGCCTTGCGCGTGCGCTCGACGACCGACAGCAACTGCTTGGCCGCGAGCTGGACGCGCTCCTCGTTCGTCGGCGCGGCAGGGGAACCCATCATCACCCAGATTTGCGGATGCAACTGATGTTTCTCGAACAGCCGATACGCCTCGTCGTGCTGCGCCCAGAACGCGAAGTAATCCAGCTTGTGCTTCCGGTATTCCAAAATCTCCGTCTCGAACGTCGCGACATGCTCGGGCCGCCAGTCGTAAGCCACCTTGGTGAAGCCGAGCTTGGCGACCATCTCCGCGCGCTCGGCGGGGCCGCGCTTCTTCGAGTCGAAGGGCACGATGCACCACGCGACGAGATTCGAGCGGGCGAAGATGTCCGCCGGCGCGGCGGAGGCGAGGGTGCTGGCGAGGGCAAGGAGGAGGAGCGGGCGTAAGAGGCGGTTCATGGCTGGGCGGAGATTAGCGGACGAGTGGCGCGCTGCAACGTAGGAGAGCACGTCGGTCGTTTGAGGCGGTGTTCACCAACTCCCGGAGCGCATCGGTGCCTCGCCGGCCGCACGCGGATAACCAAGTTTTGCACCTGTCACTCGTGCGTGCAGAAGAGAAACCTAGCCTCAGCTGAGAATTACCTGATTGGGAGAGAAGTTCGTTGGTGCGCACGGCAGGACTTGAACCTGCACACCTTTCGGCACTACCACCTCAAAGTAGCGTGTCTGCCAATTCCACCACGTGCGCGTCGAACGGGGCGTATTGAATCTCATTTTCCCGGTGGTGCAAGCGGAATCACCGCGGCATCACCGCAACTCAATGATGCACTCCACCTCCACCGCGATGTTCCCTGGCAGCGGCCCCATGCCCACGGCGCTGCGAGCGCCGACGCCGTGGTCCGGGCCAAACACCTCAGCCATGAGCTGGCTGAAGCCGTTGATGACGGCGGGTTGCTGGTAGAAGTCCGGCGCGCTGTTGACCATGCCGAGGGTCTTCACGAGGCGTTTCACGCGGTCGAGGCTGCCCAATTCGTTGCGCACGGTGGCGAGGATGGCGAGGCCACACTGGCGCGCGGCGAACTGCCCCTGTTCCAGGTTCAAGTCCTTGCCGACGAGGCCGGTGATCATGGTCTTGTCGGTCTTGAGCGGGCCGTGGCCGGAGACGTAGCAGAGATTGCCGACGATGACGACGGGCTTGTAAACATGCGCGGGCTTCGGCGCGGCGGGGAGTTCAAGTTTGAGTTCGGAGAGGCGGGCTTCGGTGCTCATGGATTGGGGATTGAAGTGTAAAGTTGGTTGAGACGGGCGCGAGCTTCCGGCGGACGCAGGAGTGCGGCAAGGAGTTTTTCCAGCACGGGGGTTTGGGTTGCCGGCTCACGCGAAGGTCGCAACGGACTTGGCGGCGGCTGACCCGCGAATCACGCGAGTCCACGCGCATCAAAGCCCAGCCCGTTGCTGGACAGGCCTCGGCATTCGCGCCGCTTCGCGTGATACGCGGGCCCCTCGCCTTCCTTCACGGCCTTTGCGTGCGGCGACGCCCCGGGGAATCTCCGCCTTCCCATCACGCCCGCGCCTGTGCTAGGTTTTTCGGCATGGAACTCAGTGTGGAAATGTTTAAGGCCGAGATCGCGGAAGCCTTGCGGGCCTACGACAAGTTTATCGTGTGCATCGCCAAGACGCCCGAGGACTGCGAAGGCGCGCTCCAGCGCCTCGTGGAGAAGGCCATCAAGGCCTACCAACAGCGCGCCCCCGGCCTGCGCCACGGCATCGCCCTCGACACTCAGGTCACCATCATCCTGAGCCAGCCGCCGGAGGATTCGACGTTGGAGAAACCGCTCTGCGGCATCTACTTCAACCTCTCCTCGCCCTACCACAAGAAGCGCGCGCCGCAGCCAGTGAAGCTGGAGAAGTAGGGGCAAGCGCCCGCAGCCAAGGGCCGCGTCCTACCGACGGGGCGCGGTCATTTCGGGACGCACCGGACCCCGTCAACCAGTTTGGCGCTTGGTTCACTTCGCCTCCTGCCACCGCTTCCAAGCCAGCCCCGGACGGTCCGTCCGGAAGGCCACCAGCCGCGTGTGCTCCACTTCCGTCACGTAAACAGTCCGTCCGTCCGGGCCACCGAAGCAGAGGTTGCTCGGGCGCGGGCCGAGCACGGGCACCTTGCGGAGGATTTCCCCCTTCGGTGACACCACGGCCACGACGCCTTCGCCGTAACGGGCGATGTAGAGGTTGCCGTCGGCGTCGCACCGGTGGCCGTCGAAGCCGTGGTCGGGAAACTTACGCAGCAGCCGCTTGTTCGTGAGTGATTTGTCCGGCGCAATGTCGAAGGTCCACAAATCCCGCTGCACACTCTCGTTCACATAGAGCTGCTTGCCGTCCGGACTGACCTCGATGCCGTTGGTCGTGCCCATGCCGGTCGCGAGGCGAGTGACCTTGGCGTCGCGGTCAATGCGCCAGAGCTGGCCGGTGCCGTCCTTCCAGTTCGGGTCGCTGGCGTAGAGCGTGCCGTCGGGCGCGATGGCCAAGTCATTGGGCTGGTTCATCAGCGGCTCGTGCGCGAAGACGACTATGGCCTTGGTCTTCAGGTCCACACGCAGGACGTTGTGCCCGACGTAGTCCGCGACATACATAAAGCCCGCGCGGTCGAACACGATACCGTTGCCGGTGCTCTTGCCGGGGAGCGTGACGAAGATTTCCGAGCGCCCGTCCGGCGTGGTTTTGCCGATGGTCTGCTGCTTGCCGAAGTTAACGGCGTAGATATTACCCTCGCGGTCGCACGCGGGGCCTTCGATGCCGGGGGTGAACTCGCCGGGCTTGGTCAAGGCGCGCGGCGTCCAGAGCGGCTCGTCGGCCCCGAGCGCAGCCCCACTGGGGAAAACCGCCGGGACCGCCAATGCGAGGGGGAGACGTTGCAAGAACGTGCGGGTGGTCATCATGTGGCGAGGCTAGCGCGCGGTGTGCGGGCTTGGCAACCACGGGCTGGCTGGCCACAGCCTTCTTTGGGCTTTGAACTTCGCTTCTCGTTCGGACTACCCTCCCGCAGTTAATTCCATGAAAATCCTTCTCGCCGACGACGACGAAATTAGCCGCAAGATCATTGCCAGCTTCCTCACGCGCTTTGGCTACGAGGCGCTGGTCGTTCAGAACGGTGAGGAGGCTTGGAAAATCCTCCAGTCGCCCGCCGCCCCGACCCTAGCCATCTGCGACTGGATGATGCCCCGTATGACCGGCCCCGAGGTCTGCGCCCGCCTCCGCGCCATCAAGCAACCCGTCCGCACCTACGTCATCCTCCTCAGCTCCCGCAACAGCAAGCTCGACATCGTCAAGGGCCTCGACGCCGGCGCGGACGACTACATCGTCAAGCCCTGCGACCTCACCGAGCTGCAAGCCCGCCTCCGCGTGGCCCTCCGGTCGCTTAACCACGAAGCGCAGCTCCGCAAGACCATCGCCGAATACGAGCAACTCATCCGCCGCCACACCATGCTGGGTGAAATGGCCGGCCAGCAAGCCGCCGCGCACGCCGAACCCCCACTTGCGGCCACGCCCGCCGCGGTGCCGACCCCGATCGTCATCGCCCCTACCGTCGCCGCCGCCGCCGCCGCGCACGCGCCCGTCCCGCCGCCCGACCTCGGCGCGTTGCTGTGCGAAGCCTTGAAAGAAATCGGCCTCGGCCAAGCGAAGCTCGATCCGCATCCCGCCTCCGTCGGCGCGGTGGAATTCTCCGTCATCCTGCCCGCCTACGTGAAGCGCGACGCCGCCTGGGTGGACCTGCGCCTCGACATCACCCGCCGCGGCGCCCACGCGTTGTGCCGCGCCGTGCTCCGCCGCTCGGCGAACTCCGAGCACGAGCTGCTGGGCGTGCTGGCCGAGTCCGTCCACCTGCTGCTCGGCTCCCGTTGCCTCGCGCGGGTGAAACAGGCACTGGGCTTGGTCCCCGTCCTGCCGCCCGTCGCCGCCCGCAGCAACGATCTCCCACCCCCGACGACCGCTCCCACCCACCGCTTCGCCCTCACTCTGCCGGACCTCACCGTCCACGCCGCGCTGTTCGCCACACCCGCCGTGGTGAAGAACAAGGCGTTGCCGCAAGTGCAGACTGGCGACCTCGTGGTGGCCGCCGCCCGCGCGCCCGGCGGGACCGAAGAACTCCTGTCCCCCGGCGAAGTCCTCACCCCGCATCGCCTCAGCACGCTCGCCGCCCTCCCCGCCGAACAAGCACGGACCATCACCGTGGCCGTGGTGGAAGCGCCCGAGGCCAGCCGCGCCTACCTCCAACTCGGAGCCTGAGCTGAGGCGTCGGCTTGTCAGTTCGGCTGCACCTGGGCATGCTCGCCGCACCCAATGCCCACGCCCCTCGCAGACGCCGATGCCCCACCCATCGTCGCCGACCTCGTGCGCCGCGCCGAGGCGGCGGGCGCGAGTGACATCCATCTCCAGACCGCCGCCGACCGCAGCGCGCAGGTAAGCTTCCGCCTCGATGGCTTGCTCGCACCGGTCGAGACGTTGCCGGTGGGCTTGGCGGAGCGCGTCTTCGGCCGCATCAAATACCTCGCCAAGCTCCAAACCTGGCAGAACTCGCTGCCGCAGGACGGCCGTATCGAACGCGCGGAACTCGGTTCGCAGAACGAGGTGCGCGTCGCCACCTACCCGACCGTCACCGGCGAGAAAATTGTCCTCCGCCTCTTCACCCAGACCACGCCGCCCGCGCTCGGCGAGCTCGGCCTGCCCGCCGATGTGCTCGCCGAGCTGGAACATTTCCTCCGCCAGCCCGCCGGCCTGCTCCTGCTCACCGGCCCTGCTGGCAGCGGCAAGACCACCACCATCTACGCCTGCCTCCGCGCGCTGCTAGCCCACGGCGGCCGCCACATCATCACGGTCGAAGACCCCGTCGAGCAAATCCTCCCTGGCATAATGCAGACCGAGGTAAACGAAGCGCGCGGCCTCGGTTACGCCACCGCCGCGCGCCACCTCCTGCGCCAAGACCCGCAAGTCCTCGTGCTCGGTGAAATCCGCGACGACGAGACCGCCGCGCTTGCCGTCCGCACCGCGCTCACCGGGCATCAAGTCATCGCCACGCTCCACGCTGGCTCCTGTCGCGGCGTCTTCGAGCGACTCTTCACAATGGTGCAGGACCGCTCCGCCGTGACCGCCGCCGTCTCGCTCGTGCTGAACCAACGCCTCCTCCGCCGTGTCTGCGCCGCCTGTGCCGGAGCCGGTTGCGACGCCTGTCTTCGCACCGGCTATCGCGGCCGCCTGCCCGTGGCCGAGCACGTCCGCCTCACCGACGCCCTCCGCGCCGCGCTGCGCGAGCAAGGCCCCGCCGCCATCGCCCCCTCCGGCAAAGACCTGAGCGCCCGCGCGCTTGCACTCGTGGCCGAAAAGCTTACAACTACTGCCGAACTCCACCGCGCCATCGGCCACTGAACCAAAACTTTTCAGCCACAGATTGAACACGGAACAAACACGGATTGGGAAAGAACCGAACTGCCCGGAGCGCCAACGACCGCGCTCTCCCTCATCCGTGTTTAATCCGTGTTTAATCCGTGGCTAAAAGAAATCCCCCATGAAACTCGACGAATTCGCCTTCGTGAACCAGCAGCTCGCGGGGATGCTCCAGAGCGGCCAGCCGCTCGAAGGTTCGCTCCGCCAACTCTCCGCCAGCCTCGAACGCGGCGACCTCAAGGCCGAACTCACCGCCCTCGAAGCCGACCTCGCCAAAGGCACGCCCCTCCGCGATGCCCTGCCGCCGCGCCAACTCCCCGAGTTCTACAAGCGCATGGTCCTCCTCGGCGCGCAGGCCAACAACCTCCCCGGCGTCCTGCTCCTCCTCGCGGATTACTACCAGCGCCTCGACGCGCTCTGGACGCGCCTGCGCGGCCTGCTCGTCTATCCGCTCATCGTGCTCTTGGTGGCGACCGGCCTGTCCCTCGTGCTCGGCGTCCTGCTCGACAAGGTGAGCGAGTCGATTCTCTCCGACACCTACTCCATGGAGATGTGGGGAGAAGTGTCGCCAACCTCGCGCCCGTGGTATGCGCTCCGCCACGTCCCCACCGTCGTTCTGTGTGTCCTCTCTGTCGCCTCCTTCACGGTCATCGGGCTGCCCAGCTTGCGGCGCAAGCTGCGCTGGCGACTGCCCGGCTTCCGCGAAGCCGCGCTGGCCCAACTCGCCGCCGGCTTCGCGATGCTTCTGCGCGGTGGCTGTCCGCTGGGTGAATCCCTCGCCCTCCTCCGCGACCTCGAACAAGGCTCGCCCGTGGCCGACGAGTTGAAAACCTGGGGCGAGCGCCTCGCGTCCGGCCAAGGCGAACTCCGCGAACTCAGCGCCGGTTCCAACATCTTTCCGCCGCTCTTCATGGCGCTCGCCTCCGAGTCTGGCACGGACTTGGCGAAGGGTTTTGGTCGCGTGGCCGACACCTTCCAAGCCCGCGCCGCCGCCCGCGCTGAAACCCTGCTTTACTCCGCGCTGCCCGTCACCGCCGCCGCGCTCGGTGTCATCATCGCGCTGCAACTCACGCCGGTCTTCCACACGCTCATTCGCACGATGGATGCGCTGGGCGGCTCGAACTGACGCATGGACGCGCACCCGACCAATACCGAGAGCGCTTGGCGCTGGGCCACCGGGCTGATGCTCGCGCTCATCGGCGTGATACTGGGCAGCTTCATTGAGAAGCCTGTCGTCGTGCTGCTACTCCTCCTCGCGCTGGTCTTCACCTACTGCGCCTTCTACGGCCTGCATTACGTCCTGAGCTTGCCCTTCCGCCGACGCGAGCGGGCGCGGATGTTCCTCGACCTCATCGAGACCTCCGTCGAGCACGGGAACAGCGTCGATCAGAGCATCATCCGCCTCTCGAAGAGCCGGGAACGCAGCTTCGGCGTGCGCTTCCACCTGCTCGCGGCGCACTTGGAGCAGGGGCTGCCGCTGCTGACCGCGCTGGAGAAAGTTCCCCGGATGCTGCCGCCCACCGTGCTGGCGATGCTCCGCACCGGCGCGGCTACCGGCGACCTCCGCCGTGTCCTGCCGAGCTGCCGCGCGCACCTGCGCGACGCCGTGCCGCACGTGCAGAAGGCGCAGAACTACCTCATCGCGCTGGTGCTGGTGATTCTGCCCTTTCAGCTCCTGCTCTACTGGATGGTCCGTGTGGTGGTGTTCCCGAAGTTCCAAGAGATTTTCAACGACATGCTGGGTGAAATCCCCGTGTCCTCGTGGGCCATCGTGGAGCTGCTCGACACCGCGTGGCCGGCGTTCATGGTGCTGGTCGCGTTGCCCATGTTCATCGGCCTCGTGCTCTACATCCTCGGCCCACGCCCGGCTTACTGGATTGAGTGGTTCGCGCCGAAGCTCGGCCCGCCCTTCGCCCGCCGACTCGACTGGCTCGCCACCCTCGCCGACCGGGGGATGCTCATCCTCCCGTGGCAACGTCGCCGGGTAGAACGCGACTTCTCCTCCATGCTCGCGCTGTTGCTCGACGCGGGCTTGCCCGAAGAAAAGGCCGTGCTCATGGCCGGCGAGAGCGTGGCGAACCGCGCCTTCCTCGCGCGCGCCCGGCGCGTGGTGGAGCAGTTGCAGCGCGGCGTGAAGCTGCCCGAGGCGTTGCAGTTCATGGACGACGCGGGCGAGCTGCGCTGGCGCATGACCAACGCTGCCCGCGCCGGCGGCCACTTCCGCGAGTCGCTGGCCGGCTGGCTCGACACGCTGGACGCCAAAGCCTTTGGCCAAGAGCAAGCCGTCGCGCACGTCCTCACCAGCGCGTGCGTGCTCTTCAACGGATTCCTCCTTGGGATGTTCACCGTGAGCATCTTCCTGTGCTTCATCCAACTCATCGAAGTCGCCGCCGCATGGTAACGCATTTTTCATCCCAGCTCCGGAGCAACGGTAGCTCTGGTGGTTCGAGCACCCCGGTTCGCAACGGTGGGGCGAGCGTCCTCGCGAGCCGTCGGCGGCCCGGCGGAAACGCCAAGGCTCGCGCGGACGCTCGCCCCACCGGGAGCCGTCGTGAGCGCGGCGCGCTGAACGTGGACATGCTCGTCGCCCTCGCCATCTTCGTCACCGCGATGCTGCCGCTGGGCTACGGCTGGGTGCAGGAGCAGCGCGTCCTGCGCTCGCACTATTGGCACGCCGTGGCGATGGAACTCGTGGACGGCGAGATGGAAATCCTTGTGGCGGGCGAGCATCGCGCGTGGCGCGACGGCACGCACACCTACCCCATCATGTCCGCCGCCGCGAAGAATCTGCCGCCGGGCAAGTTCACCCTCACCCGCACCGGCCAGACGCTGCGGCTGGAATGGATACCCGAGAAGCGCGCCAGCGGCGGCCACGTGGTGAGAGAGGTGGTGGTGAAGTGAATTGCCGATTGCCGATTGCCGATTGCCGATTGCGCGCCGGAGCCGAGCCGGACCTTGCATGGCACCGCCGCGCCTTCCCCAATCGCCAATCCGAAATCGGCAATCGGCAATCGGGTTTCACTCTCATCGAGTGCCTCGCCTACCTCGGTCTCTTCGGCCTTTTCATCGTGCTGGTGATGACCACCTTCTTCCGCGCGCGCGACGGCTCGGACTCGCTCCGCCGCAACGCCGACGATGTCACCCGCGCGCTCTACGCGGGCGAGCGCTGGCGCGAGGACGTGCGCACGGCTACGGCGGCTCCGAGCTTGGTCACGGAGAACAGCCAGACCTGGCTCGCCCTGCCGCGCGGGACAAACACGACAGTTTACACTTACGACCGGAACATCCTCTGGCGGCAGTCGCACACAAACCAACCGTGGCAGCCCGTGCTCACCCGCGTGGCGTCCTCGCGCATGGAACCCGACGCCCGCCAACACGTCACCGCGTGGCGCTGGGAGGTGGAGTTGCAAACGAAGGACGAGAAGAAGCGCACCAAGCCGCAGTTCACCTTCCTCGCCGTCGCCCCACGCGCAATCACCCCATGAACCTGACGCCCAACGCAGAACGCAACCACCTCCCCGGTAGGGTGAGACTCCGTCGAACCCTCGATACCGCCGCAGGCGGTGCGAGCGCAGCGAGCATCTTCGGGAACTATGGTCGGGCGCGCACCGAGATGCTCACTGCGCTCGCCTCTCTCCACTCGGAATGGGGTTCGACGGAGTCTCACCCTACCCGGAGCGGCGAGCGTGGCTCCGCCACCATCCTCGTGCTGGCGCTGGTGGTCATCATGATGGTGTTCCTCACCACCAACCAACGCGTCTTGAGCAGCCTCAAGCGCGAGGTGCGGCTCGTGGAGCAGCAGCAGTTGAAGAAGTTCCAGCCGCCGCCGGCTAAGCCCGCCGCCCCGCCCGTCCGACCTTGAGTGAACATGGCTGAAGCCGCGCCCAACCCGAACGCATTTCCCGCCGACCCGGCTGGCGAAGACTTCAGCATGTCCGTGCCGGAATCGTGGCGGAAGATGGCGGTCGTAGTGCCGCCAGCCACGCCTGACCATCGTATCGCCCTAATTGAGGATTCGCAGCGCTGCCTGACGAGCGGTTGGCTCTCGCTGCTGCCGCTGATCGGAGCGTTGTTTGTCATCCCTGCCGTCCGCCAGTTCCTGCGCGTGGACCGTGAGCGAGTGGAGTGGAATCCCGCCGCACACCTCTGGCTGCGCGGGCTGGTGCTGGCGAGCTTCGGCTGCTGGACGAATTTGCTCTGGTGGGGCCTCATCATCGCAGGGAGCACAGATACCGACGAGGAGGGCAAGGTGGTGGTTCTGCTATATCTCCTAATCTTCGGCAGCGCGCCGACCTTGCTGGGACTGGGTTATGCAGCATCGCGCTGGTCGCCCCGACTGGGAGCCTTCGCTCAGCGCACGCGCGTCGGATTGTTGAGCATGATGGGAGCCGCTTACATAGCGCTGTTCTGGCATTTCTGGATGATCGCAGCGGAGCGCAGCCGTGCGCGCTCCGGCATTCACGGTTCAACGGAGCTCTCGTTCCAGACACAGATCGCGGTGTGGATTCTCTGGCTCATTGGCGGGTTCATCTGCCTCGCCTGGCGCGGCGTGAAGTCTTGGTGGTGGCTCGCGTGGCTGGCCGGGGCAGCGCTGCTGACGTTTTGGGTGTCGTGCGGATGAGACAAGTCCCCATTGCCTCTCGCAAAGACGCAGTGAACACAGAGGACAACCGCAGTCGGCATCGGTTCCTGGCGGTCATCCTACAGTGCCCCAGCATCGCCCATCCGATGCTTTGTCGGCGCTGTGTCCATCGCGCCTCTATAGTCCATCATAAGGCGTGCCGACTGCCGCGTTCCGGCTGAGAGCCGGTTGAAAACTTCTCGTGGTCCCCTCGCATCAGGATGCGAGGCAGCAGGCCAGCCGGAGCGTTGACTTGTCGCGGTGCACGCGGGCCGCTACGCTGCCGCCATGTTCCAACTCGGCTTCGTCTCCGCCATCCTGCCGGAGCTTTCCCTCGACCAAGTCCTCGCCTTCGCCGCTGCCGAGCGCTTCCGGTGCGTGGAGGTGATGTGCTGGCCGGTGGGCCGGGCGGAGCGGAAGTTCGCGGGCATCACGCACCTTGACGTGGAGGGCTTCACCCCAGCCCGCGCGGAGGAAGTCCATTCGCTCTGCGCGAAGCACGGTGTGTCGCTCACCGCGCTCGGCTACTATCCCAACCCGCTCGACCCGAATCCTGCCGTGGCCAAGGTCGCGGTGGCGCATCTCAGGAAGGTCATCCGGGCCGCCGCCGTGCTGGGGCTCAAGAACGTGAACACCTTCATCGGGCGCGACTGGACGCGCAGCGTGGACGACAACTGGCCGCGCTTCCTCAAGACCTGGCGACCGCTGATCGCCTTTGCGGAAGATCACGACATCAAGGTGGGCATCGAGAACTGCCCGATGTCCTTCACGCGGGACGAGTGGCCGGGCGGGAAGAACTTGATGACGACGCCGGCGATCTGGCGGCGGGCGTTCGGCGACATTCCGTCGGAACATTTCGGCCTGAACTACGACCCGTCCCACTTTGTGCTCCAGCACATGGACCCCGCCAGCCCGCTGCGGGAGTTTCAGGACAAGTTGTTTCACTTCCACGCGAAGGATGTGCAGCTCCACCGCGACCGACTGAACGAAGTCGGCGCGTTCGCCCACCCGAACGAGTGGCACACGCCGCGCATCCCCGGCTACGGCGAGCTGGACTGGGGCAAGTTCATGGGCGCACTGATGGAAACGCACTATCGCGGCCCCGTGTGCATCGAGGTAGAGGACCCGACCTTCGGCAAGACGCTCGCGGGCCGGCAGGACGCGCTGCGTGTCGCGGGGAATGTGCTGCGGCCCTTCTGCCCGTAGGCGTGTCGCTCAAATCTGCTCGAAGTAACGCTGCTTCTCCCAGTCCGTCACGGCGTTGCTGAAGGCCTCGTGCTCCAGCCGCGCGTGGTGGGTGTAGAAATCCACCACGCCGTCGCCGAAGGCGGTGCGGGCCAGTTCGGACTTCTCGAAGAGGTCGGTCGCGTCGCGCAGGGAGCTGGGCAGGCGCGCGAGCTTTTCATCCACGTAGGCGTTGCCGAGATAGGCGTCACCGCAGTCGAGCCCCTCGCGCACACCAGCCTGGCCAGCGGCGAGCATCGCGGCGAACGCGAGATAGGGGTTTGCGTCCGCGCCGGGCATGCGGTTCTCGATGCGGAACGAGCTGCCGTGGCCCACGACGCGGAAGCCGGTGGTGCGATTGTCCACCGCCCACGCCATGCGCGTCGGCGCCCAACTGCCGGGCTGGTAACGCTTGTAGCTGTTGATGGTAGGCCCGAAGAAGAGGCACAGCTCCGGCGAGTATTTGAGGAGGCCGCCGAGGAACTGCCGGAAGAGTTTTGAGCCAATTGGCGATTGCCGATTGGCGATTGGCGATTGGCTGGCCGCGAACAAGTTCTCCCCACCCTTCCACAGGCTCATGTGGATGTGGCACGAACTACCGGCCTCGCTCGGCGCACACTTCGCCATGAAGGTCACCGCCTTGCCGTGCTGCTCGGCGATCTCGCGCACGCCTTGCTTAAAGATCGAGTGCATGTCCGCCATTGGCAGCGGCGCGGCGCAGGTAAAGTTGATTTCGTGTTGGCCACAGCTCCACTCGCCCTTGCTGCTCTCCACCGGCACGCGCGCGGCGCACATGCCGTTGCGGATGGCGCGCATGAGCGGCTCGTCGCGCGTCGGCTGCATGAGGTGGTAATCAATCCGGTAGTCGCTCGACGCCTGGAGGTCGCGGTAGCCGCTGGCGTGCGCCGCGTGGTAGGTCTGGTTGAACAGGTAAAACTCCAGCTCGCTCGCGCACAGGCAGGTCTGGCCCTGCTTCGCGAGCAAGCCCAACTGTCGGCGCAGCACCGAGCGCGGCGCTTCCGCTACCAGTTCACCGCTCTCGCGCACGAAGTCGCACAGCACCATCGCCGCGCCCGGCTGCCACGGCAGCACGCGCAACGTGTCCAGGTCCGGGCGGAACCCGAAGTCGCCGAAGCCCGTGGCCCAGTTCGCGACCTTGAAGCCGTCGAGCGGGTCCATGTCCACGTTGACCGTGAGCAGGTAGCTGCACCCGTGCGTGCCGTGCTTCACGACCGAGTCGAGGAAGAAGTCGGCGCGGAAGCGCTTGCCCACGAGCCGCCCGAACGGGTCGGGGAAGGCGACGAGGATAGTGTCGATGAGGCCGGACTTAACCTGAGCTTTGAGTTGAGCGAGTTTCATAGGCAATCACTCCGCCACGTAAATATTCTTCAGTTCCGTATATCCATCCATCGCCGCCATGCCTAAGTCGCGCCCCAGTCCGCTTTGCTTGTAGCCGCCGAAAGGAGCTTCGACGTGGACGCTGCTGTGGGAGTTGATGCTCAGGACACCGCTCTGCACCGCACGGGCGACGCGGAGCGCGCGGCGAATGTCGTTCGTCCAGATGGAGCCGCTCAGGCCGTAGGGCGAGGCGTTCACGGCGCGAACCATCTGCGCCTCGTTGTCGAAAGGCACGATGCACACGACCGGGCCGAAGATTTCCTCGCGCCAGCAGCGCGTGGACTTGTCCACGCCGAGCAGGACAGTGGGTTCGAGGTAAAAGCCTTTCGCAGCCGGACGCTTGCCCCCGCAGCCGAACTGGGTGCCGTGCTTCCGTGCATCGGCGAGAAAGTCTTCCACGCTCGCGCGCTGGCTGGCGGAGACGAGCGGACCGAGTTGCGTCGCCGGCTGTGTGGGGTTGCCGATGACCAGTTCCTTGGTGGCGGCAATGAACCGTTCGGCGAACGGCTCGTAAATGCTTTGCTCGACGAAGACGCGGCTGCGGGCGCAGCAATCCTGGCCCGTGTTGGCGAAGACGCTCATCGGCGAGGTGTCGGCGGCACGCTGCCAGTCGGCGTCGGCGAAGATGATGTTCGGGGACTTGCCGCCGAGTTCGAGCGAGACGCGCTTCAGGTCGCGTGACGCGAGTTCCATGATGCGCCGGCCTATCTCCGTCGAGCCGGTGAAGGAGACCTTGCGCACGAGCGGGTGCGTGACGAGGGCGTCACCGATGGCTGAGCCGGGGCCGGGGAGCACTTGCAGCACGCCGGACGGCAGGCCGGCGGCGTGGGCGAGTTCGCCGAGCCGGAGCGCGGTGAGCGGTGAGAGCGAGGCGGGCTTGAGCACGACGCAGTTGCCGGCGGCCAGCGCGGGCGCGGCCTTCCAGCACGCGATGGGGAACGGGAAGTTCCACGGCACGATGGCCGCGACCACGCCCATCGGCTCGCGCAACGTGAAGTCCAGCCCGCCGCGCGCGACCGGGATGGTCTGCCCGCAGAACTGGCCGATGGCCCCCGCGTAATACTCGAAGACCCGCGCGCCGAGACCGATTTCATCGCGCGCATCGCTGATGGGCTTGCCGATGTTGGCGCATTCGAGCTGCGCGAGTTCCTCCAGATGCTCGCGGAGGACGCGGGCGATTTTGAACAGAATCTCCGCGCGCTTGCCGGGCGCGAGCGTGCGCCAGCCGTCCTCCCAAGCGTGTTGGGCAGACTCGACGGCAGCGTTCGCATCGGCGGGCGAGGCGGCCGCCACTTCGGTGACGACAGTTTCGGTGGCGGGATTGGTGAGTGGCGTGCGCGCGCCGGTGGAGGCGTCGCGGTGGGTGCCATCAACGTAGAGCTGGGTTGGGAAGTTCATATTGCTTCAGCCAGGACGCTACAGGCACTGGAGGTAGAGTTCGCGCAAGTCGCCGACGGTGACGGGGACGGCGTTGGTCTTGTGGCACGGGTCCTCCCAGGCTTGGGCGACGAGGGCGTCAAGGTGCTCGGGCTTCACGCCATGGTCGCGGAGTTTGGAGTTCAGGCCGATACCCGAGAGGAATTCTCCGATGAAGGTGATCGTGCGCTCGTCGGCTTCCGCGTCGCTGCACTTCATCACGTCCAGCCCGCAGGCGAGGCCGACGCGGCGGTAGAGGCCGGGCTGGCGCGCGGCGCAGAACTTCATGCTGGCCACGAGACACAGCGCGTTCGCGAGGCCGTGGTGCATCCCGCAAATCGTCGAGAGCGGGTGCGCGAGGGAGTGGACGACGCCGAGGTCTTTCTGGAACGCGACCGCACCCATCGCGGCGGCGACGAGCATCTTGCCGCGCGCGTCGAGGTCCTTGCCGTCGCGCACGGCGCGGGGCAGCGCGTCCACGATGAGTCGTATGCCTTCGAGCGCGATGCCGTCGCACATCGGATGGAACGCCGGGCAGGTAAAGCTCTCGATGCAATGCGTGAGCGCGTCCGCGCCGGTGGCGGCGGTGAGCTTGGGCGGCAAGCCGACGGTAAGTTCGGGGTCGAGGATGACGAGCTTGGCGAGCAGCTCGGGGTGGAAGAGCACCGCCTTGCGCCGCGTGGCGTCGAGCGTGATGACGGAGCTGCGGCCCACTTCGCTGCCCGTGCCGGCGGTGGTGGGAATGGCGATGAACGGCACGAGGCCCGACCAATCCGGTTCGTCGTAGAACTTCGCGAAGTCGAAGCCGGGCCGCTTCACCAGCAGGCGCACCGCCTTGCCCACGTCCAGCGCGCTGCCGCCACCGAGGGCGATGACGCTGTCGCAATGCCGCTCTTGGAACAGCGCGAGTGGCTCGCGCACGTCGGCCTCGATGGGATTGGGATGAACGCCGGAGAAGAGGAACCAGCGCCGGTTGCGGTTCGCTTCGCCGAGCGTGCGGGCCAGCGCGCGGAAGGCATCCGTGTCCAACAAGCCCGGGTCTGTGACCACGAGGGGACGCTTGAGGCCGAGGCGCGTCATGCGAGCGGGCAACTCGCCGAGCGTGCCGGGGCCGAACAAGGTGGGCGTGGGGAAAGCGAACGTCGCCACGGGTGAACTCATGGCGCGGAGCGTGCCGAACGGCGGAGCCACCGTCGAGTTTCGATTGGGTAACAAGTGCGAGTGGCATCCGGTGCGTGAACCTGCAAAACTCCGGCCATGCAAAGTCTGATCGCCACAGCTCGTTTCCACGTAAGTCGTCGAGTCGCGGTTCCCTTGACCGTGCTGTTCGCCGCCCTTGCTCTGCCGGTCGTTGCCGAGGACGCGAAGGTTGCCGCCACGCTGCGGGAGCTGGGCGGTCAGGTGACGGAGGCGGGCGGCGCGGTGACGAGGGTTTCCTTCAAGGACTGCTCGAAGCTCGGTGACGCGGAGTTCAAGGCTATCGGCCAGCTTAAGTCGCTCAAGAGCCTGACGCTTTACGGGAGTTGCAAGGGGCTGACGGACACGACGCTCGCGCACCTCGCCGGCCTGACCGCGCTGGAGGAGCTGGGCACCGATGGGATTCAGGTCACGGACGCTGGGCTGAAGCATCTCGCGGCGCTGCCGAACCTGCGCTCGGCGTCGTTCTTCCACATCGCGTTTCCGGACAAGGGATTTACCGGCGCGGGCTTCGCGGCGTTCAAGACGCTGCCGAAGCTGGAGCGGCTCACGGTCGCGGGGACGCCGTTCAACGACACCGGCATGGCGGCCATCGCCGAACTGACGCAGCTCAAGGAGTTCCGCACCTGGCACACGTTCCAGACGCAGGTGGGCAACGAGCATCTGCTGAAACTCACCGGGCTGCGCTCGCTCATGCTCGGCCAGCGGCTGCGGCAATGGAACGGTAAGCCGAATCCGTTGAGCATTGACGACTCGACTCTCACCACGTTGGCGAAGCTGAAGTCGCTCGAATCGCTTGGGCTCGATGAGGTGCGCCTCACGCACGCGGCTCTCTTGCAACTCAAGGCGCTGCCGAACTTGAAGAAGCTGACGCTCCAGCACGCGGACATCCCGGAAGCCGACATCGCCAAGCTACGCGCGGACTTGCCCGGCGTGACCATCGAGTGGAAGCCGCTCACGGACGAGGAACGGCAGAAGCTCGAGGGGATGCTGAAGCGGTAGGCCGCGCTCAGAACTGCGCGCCCAGCATCCACGGCGCGAACTCATCGTCGCCCAGGCCCGCCAGCTCGCTCTTCGTCTTCTTGCCGCTGGCGACGGCGATGATTTCCTCGAAGATGCGCTGCCCGACTTGCTCCACCGTCTCCGTGCCGTCGAGGATCGTGCCGGCGTTGATGTCCATGTCCTCGAGCATGTGGTTGTAGATGGCGGTGTTGGTCGCGACCTTGATGCAGGGCGAAGGCTTGCAGCCATAGACACTGCCGCGGCCGGTGGTGAAGACGCCGATGTTGCAACCGCCGCTGACCAGGCCAGTCATGCTCACCGGGTCGTAGCCGGGCGTGTCCATGAAGCCGAAGCCGGGCGTGTCGATTTCCTGCGCGTAGGCATAGACGGCGGCGAGCGGCGACTGCCCGCCCTTCGCGACCGCGCCGAGGCTCTTCTCGTGGATGGTGGTGAGGCCACCCTCCTTGTTGCCGTAGCTCGGGTTGTTGTCGATCGAGCCACCGTTCGCCCGCGCGTAAGCCTCCCACCAGTGGATGAGGTCCACGATCTTCTGACCGACGGCGGCGGACACGGCGCGGCGCGTGAGCAGGTGCTCGGCCCCGTAAATCTCCGGCGTCTCCGCGAGCACGCTGGTGCCGCCGTAGCGCACCAGTTCGTCGGAGGCGACGCCGAGCGCGGGGTTGGCGGTGATGCCGCTGTTGCCGTCGGAGCCACCGCAGTTCTCGGCGAGGATGAGTTTGGAAATGGGCTGCGGTGTGCGCTGCATCGCGTTCGCGGCGGGCAGCAACTTCGCGACAGCAGCCGCAGCGGCCTCGACGGTTTTGCGGACGCCGCCGGAGTTTTGAATCGTAAGGAAGGTCGGGGCCTGCTCGCCCGGGCGGGTGAGGTCGAGCTTGTGCGCCTCGGCGACCAAGTGAACCTGGTTCACCTCGCAGCCGAGGCCGATCATCACGTAGCCCGCGATGTTCGGGTGCCGCGCGATGCCAGCGGTGACGCGTTGGAGCAGCTCGTGCGGCGCGCCGGGCTGGATGCCGCAGCCGATCTTGTGGGTGAAGGGGACGACGCCATCAATGCCCGGGAAATCGCGCGCGAAGTCCGGCCCGCGAAAGCGGTCGGCCACGTAGCGGGAGACGCCGGCGGAGCAATTCACGCTGGAGATGACGCCGAGGTAGTTGCGCGTGCCGACCTTGCCGCTGGGCCGCGCGTAGCCGGAGAAGTGACGCATCGCGGAGGCGGGATGATAGGCGACGGGCCGGGCATCCACGCCGAAGGCGTAATCGCGCCCGAAGTCGCGCAGCTCGAGGTTGTGAACGTGGACGTGGTCGCCGGGCGCGATGCGGACCTTGGCGAAGCCGATGGTCTGGCCGTATTTCGTGACCGCCGCGCCCTCGGGGATTTCGGTGATGGCGAGCTTGTGCCCCGGCGGGATGCCCTTGGCGATGACGAGGCGGAGCGAACCGCTTTCCAGTTCCACGCCGGGTTTGAGCGGGCGCTTCACCACGACGACGTTGTCGGCGGGATGCAGGCGCAGTGTCAGGTCTTCGAGTTTCAACATGGGGCGAGGGTAACAGCGGAGGGCAGGGCAGCAAGCGCGGGGCATGCTTTGCCACAGATGGACGGCAGGGCTTGGAATGCGCGTCCGCCGGTGCCACGGTCCTTCTGCTCGGCGTTCCGGGCCTACTACCCTTTGAAAACTGACCTCCTTGAATTGCCGGGCTTGAGCGTGACGTTGGATCGGCTCGTGTATGCGCCGGAGCTGCCCGCGCCGCCGGACAAGCCGCATTCGTTCGTTTATTTCATCAGCATCCACAATGGCTCGGACCGCACCGTGACCATCAAGGGGCGCAAGTGGGTGGTCACGAATTCCCGGGATGAGGTGATGGTGATGGAGGGGGATGGCGTGGTGGGGGAGTGCCCGGTGCTGCGGCCCGGCGAGAAGTTCAGCTACAACAGCCGGCATATCTTGGACACGACGCGGGCGATTGCGGAGGGCAGTTACCTCGGCGTGGACGCGACCGGGCAGCGGGTGGTGGTGCGGATCCCGACGTTTGAGATGGTGGTGCCGGGCGGGGCGGGGGCGAAGGAGATGTGGGCGTGAGGGGAGGTTGAGAGTTGAAAGTTGAGAGTTGAGAGGAGGGTTCTTACCGTCAGCGCGTGTCTGTCGTTCAGTTCACTATTCTGGGGAGCGGGTCGGGGGGGAATTGCGCCTACCTCGAAACGCCGGAGGTGCGGCTGCTGATTGATGCGGGCTTCAGCGGGCTGCAAATCCGCAAGCGGCTGGCGTCCATCAGCCGGACGCCGGAGCGGTTGACGGGGATTTTGCTGACGCACGAGCACATTGACCACACGCAGGGGCTGACGGCGCTGGCGGCGAAGCTGCGCATCCCGGTGTATTGCAACCGGCTCACGCAGGAGGCGACGGAGCGGCAGTTGGAGACGCGGTTCGAGGGGCGGCACTTCGTGACGGGCGCGAGCTTCGACCTCGGGGACGTGACGGTGGACACGTTCAGCGTGCCGCATGATGCGCAGGACCCGGTGGGCTACCTGCTCCGCACGCGGGCGGGGAACATCGGTTTCCTCACGGACCTCGGGCACGCGACGAAGCTGGTGCTGGAGCGGGTGCGCCCGGCGCATTTGCTGGTGCTGGAGGCGAACCATGATTTGAAGCTGCTCCAGGACGACACGAAGCGGCCGTGGAGCACGAAGCAACGCATCCTCAGCCGCCACGGCCATCTGTCCAACGACGCGGCGGCGGATGTGGCGGAGCAGATCGTCTCGGCCACGCTGGGGAGGATTTATCTGGGGCACCTGAGCCGGGACTGCAATCGCCCGGAGCTGGCGCGGACGGTGGTGGGTGGGCGGTTGCAGCGGCTGGGGGCGACGCACACCGCGGTGGAGTCCACATCGCAGGAGACGCCGTGTGCGACGGTGACGCTGTAAGCAGGCGACGCGTTTCAAGTCGGCGCTTGCCAAGGCGCGCGCTGGCCGGGACTTTAACCGCATCATTTGCGCCGAACACAGCGTGAGCTTCGGCAGCCGGGAGGGTTTCCCGGCGTGGTGTTCGCCTGCCCTGTCCCGTTGCCATGAGTGATCCCGAAGTCCAGCGGCTGGAGGCGCTCCAGCGTTACCACATCCTCGACACGCCTGCGGAGACGGCGTTCGACGACCTCGTGCAGCTCGCGGCGCAGCTCTGCAACACGCCCATCGCGGCGGTCTGCCTGCTGGACGCGGAACGTGTCTGGTTCAAGGCGCGCACCGGCATCGCGACGGCCGAGGTGCCCCGGACAATCTCCTTTGCCACACACGCGGTGGCCCAGGCCGGCACGCTGGTGGTGCGGGACACGTTGGCGGATGACCGCTTCCGTGCGCATCCGCTGGTGCAGGACAACCCGCCGGTGCGCTTCTACGCCGGGCACCCGCTCATCACGCCGGAGGGGCACGCGGTGGGGACGTTGTGCGTGATGGATCGCGTGACGCGCGGGCTGACGGGGCAGCAGGCGCTGGCGTTGCAGCGGTTGAGCCGGCAGGTGCTGACGCAGCTCGAGGTGCGTCGGCACGTCGCGGACTTGGAGCGCGAGATCAAGAAGCAGCAGGAGACGGAGGACACGCTGCGCTTCACGGAGGCGATGTTCCGCGGCATCTACGAGAACGCGACGGACGGCATCTTCCAGACCACGCCGGAGGGCAAGTTCATTTCCGCGAACCCGATGCTGGCGAAGATTTACGGCTTCGCGACGCCGGAGGAGTTGATCACGGCCTTCAGCGACATCTCGCGACAGCTCTACGTGGACCCGGCGCGGCGCGAGGAGTTCGTGGCTTTGCTGCGGGAGAAGGAGATCATCCAGGACTTCGAATCACAGGTCTATAACGCGCGGCACGAGATCATCTGGATCGCCGAGAACGCCCGGGCGGTGCGGGACGCGGAGGGGAAACTCCGCTACTACGAAGGCACCATCGAGGACATCACGGAGCGCAAGCGCGCGGAACTGGCCGTGCGCGAGGCGGAGCGGCGCTTCCGCTCCATCTGGGAGCGGTCCGCCGATGGGATGCGGCTCTCGGATGGGGAGGGCATCCTGCGGGCGGTCAACCCGGCCTATTGCCAGATCGTGGGCATGAGCGAGGCGGAGCTGGTGGGCCAGTGCTACACCGTGAGCTACCAGCCGTGTGAGGAGGTGGACCGCCTGCACGCGCTTTACCGCGACAGTTACCGGAGCCGGAACATCCCGGAGCATCTGGAGCGCAACGTCGTCTTCCGCACCGGGCGCAAGGCCATCCTCGAACTCGCCAACTCGTTCGTGGAGAACGACGGCCAAGAACCACTGGTCTTGAGCATCTTCCACGATGTGACGGAGAGCCGGCGCGCGGAGGAGCGGCTGCGCAACTCCGAGGGCCGCTTCCGCTCCATCTGGGAGGAGTCCGTGGACGGGATGCGGCTCCTCGACAAGAACGGCGACACCCGCGCGGTGAACCCCGCCTTCTGCCGGCTCGTTGGCCTCACCGAGACGCAACTGCTGGGCCGGCCCTACACCGAGCATTACGACCAGGGTGAGGATGCCCAGGCGCGGCTGGCGCGGTTTCGGAAGGATTATCAGGACCGCAAGATCGCCGAGCACATGGAGCGGCGCATCACGCTCCGCGATGGGCGGACGCTCCACGTCGAACTGGCGATCTCGCTGGTCGAGGTCGAGGGCGAAGACCCGCTGGTGTTGACCGTCTTCCGCGACCTTACGGGGCGCAAACAGATCGAGGCCGCGTTGCGCGAGTCCGAATTCCTCTACCACTCGCTGGTGGACAACCTGCCGCAAAACATGTTCCGCAAGGACACGGCCGGCCGCTTCACCTTCGTGAACCAGCGCCTCTGCCAGGACATCGGCAAGGCCCGCGAGGAAATCCTCGGCAAGACGGACTTCGACCTCTTTCCGGCCGACCTGGCCCAGAAATACCAGCGCGATGACCAGCGCATCCTCGCGTCCCGCAAGTCCAGCGAGACCGTCGAAGCCCACTTCGCCCCGGAACGCGGCAAGACTTACGTGCAGGTGGTCAAGACCCCGCTCTTCGACCGCGACGGCCAGGCGCTGGGCATCCAGGGCATCTTCTGGGACGTGACCGAACGCAAGCGCATCGAGGAGGAGTTGGCCTCCGAGCGCGACCTGCTCCGCGCGCTGCTCGACAACGTGCCCGACCGCATCTACTTCAAGGACACCGGCTCGCGCTTCCTGGCGTGCAGCCTGGCGATGGCGAAGCGGCTGGGCTTGAAAGATCCGACCGGGGTCGTGGGCAAGACCGACTTCGACTTCCACGCGCCGGAGTTGGCGCGCGAGTTCTTCAGCGACGAGCAGAAAATTCTGCTCACCGGCACGCCCATCATCAACAAGGTCGAGCGCCAGCAGGCCATGGACGGTTCGGAGATTTGGGCCTCCGTCACCAAGGTGCCGCTGCGCAACCGCGCGGGCTTCATCACCGGCATCATCGGCATCTCGCGCGACATCACGGAGATGAAGCGCGTCGAGCGCGAGCTCCAGGCGGCGCGCGATCTGGCCCTCCAGTCCACCCGGCTCAAGTCGCAGTTCCTCGCCGCCATGAGCCACGAGATCCGCACGCCGATGAACGGCGTCGTCGGCATGATCGAGCTACTGCTGGACACCGACCTCGTCCCGCAGCAGCGCGAGTTCGCCGAGACCGTCCACTCCAGCGCCTACGCCCTGCTCCACATCATCAACGACATCCTCGACTTCTCGAAAATCGAGGCGGGCAAACTCACGCTGGAGACGACCGACTTCGACCTCCGCGAGACCGTCGAGCGCAGCGCCGAACTGCTCGCCCACCGTGCCCAAGCGAAGCACCTCGAACTCGTCGCCTGGCTGGCTCCCGATGTGATGTCGCTCTTGCGCGGCGACCCGGTGCGCGTCCAGCAGATCCTCGTCAACCTCCTCGGCAACGCGGTGAAGTTCACCGACCACGGCGAGGTGGTCCTGCGCGTCCTCAAGGAGGCCGAGACCGACACCACCGTCACCGTGAAGTTCTCCGTCGAGGATACCGGCATCGGCATCGCGGAAGAGGCGCAGGCGAAGATATTTCAAGCGTTCACCCAGGCTGACGGCTCCACGACGCGCAAATACGGCGGCACGGGCTTGGGCCTCTCCATCTCGCGGCAGCTCGTCGAGCTGATGGGCGGGAAACTCCAGGTGCGCAGCACGCTGGGCACCGGCTCGGTCTTCTGGTTCACCGTCATCTTGGAGAAACAACCCGGTGCCGCCGGACGCGCGGCGGGCACCTCGCGCCTCGCGGGCGCACGCGTGCTGGTCGTGACCGAGAACGCCCACCTGCGCCAGGCCTTCACCGGCCTGGCAAACCACTTCGGCCTGAGCTGCGCGGGCGTGGCCAGCGGCGACGAGGCCCTCCACGCGCTCCGCGACGCCGCCGCGAGCAGCACGCCGTTCGACGCCGCCATCCTCGACCTCAAGCTCGGCGGCGCCGACGGCCTCACGCTCGCGCAAAGCATCAAGGCCGAACCCGACCTCGCCGGGACAAAATTGATTCTCCTGACGCCCCTCGGGCAACGACTCGACGCGGAGATCATGCGCCTCGCCGGGTTGTCCGGTAGTTTGCTCAAGCCCGTCCGCCTCGCCCGCTTGGAGGAATGCCTCCTGCGCGTGCTCACCCACGCCGACCAAACGCTCTCCATCCCCAGCCCGGCGGAGACGGCCTTCCTCCACCGCAACCAGCTCCCGCCCGGCGAGACGCGCCCGCTGCGCATCCTGTTGGTCGAGGACAACACGGTGAACCAGCGCGTCGCCCTGCTGCAGCTCAAGAAACTCGGTTACGTCCCCGACACGGTCATGAACGGCGAGCAAGCCGTCACCGCCGTCCAGACCAAGCCCTACGACGCCGTGCTCATGGACTGCCACATGCCCGTGATGGATGGCTACACCGCCACCCGGCGCATCCGCGAGTGGGAGGAGCAAAACCACCGCCCCCGCCTGCGCATCCTCGCCATGACCGCCGACGCCGGTCGCGGCGACGCCGAGCACTGCTACGCCGCCGGCATGGATGACTTCATCACCAAACCCGTGCACCTGCCGGAACTCAGCGCCGCCTTGGACCGCGTGAACTCCTCCGCCAACGCCGCCGCCGCCGGCTCGCCCGAGTCCTCCACGCCGAGCCCCACGCCCGGAGCCGACGCCACGCTGGACTTCTCGGTGCTCGCCACCCTGCGCGACCTGAGCGAGCCGGGACAACCCGACCCGGTGGTGGAGTTGATTGACCTCTTCCTGGAAGACGCGCCCGACCGCTTGCACGCGATGCAGACCTCCCTCGACCGCCGGGACGCCGAGGCGCTGAAGATCGCCGCCCACTCGCTCAAGGGCAGCGCGCGGAACCTCGGCGCGAAGCCGCTGGGCCGGATTTGCGCCGAGCTGGAACACCAGACCGCTGCCGCCGACTGGGACAACGCGCTGCTCACGCTCAAGGCCATCGGCCAGGAGTTTGAGAAACTCCGTGCCATCCTCGCCGCCGAGAAACGCCGATAAGCGGTGGTGTGCAGCCCACGCCGCGAGCGTTTGTCACCCGAGGGAATGCGCCTCGCGCAGTGGCTTGGCCCACAAGCACTGTTCCCGTAGGCTGTCGCCGAAATGAAACCGCTCGCCGCCGCCCGCCTCTACACGTTCGTGGACACCGCCTACCTGCATGGGCGCGACCCAGCGGAAATCGCGCGCCAGCTTTGCGCCGGCGGGTCAGACCTCGTGCAACTCCGGGCGAAAGGTTTCACCGTGGAGGAGGTGCGCCGGCTGGCGGAGGCCGTCCTGCCCGTGTGCGAGCGCGCAGGCGTGGGCTTCGTGCTGAATGACCACCCGAAGCTGGCGCTCCAGCTCGGCGCGCCCTGCTGCCACCTCGGTCAGGAAGATTTCTTCGACGCCGGCTATCGCACCGCCGCACAAGTCACCGGCTGCCCACCGCAGATGAAACTCGGCCTCAGCACGCACGCGCCCGAGCAGGCCCAACGTGCCCTCCGTGCCGCGCCGGACTACCTCGCCATCGGCCCCGTCTTCCCCACCGGCACGAAGCCGGGCCGCGCGGCGGTGACACTCGACTACGTCCGCTGGGCCGCCGCGAACGTGACGCTTCCGTGGTTTGCCATCGGCGGCATCAACCTCGACACCCTCGACTCAGTCCTCGCCGCCGGGACACGGCGTATCTGCGTGGTCTCGGCCATTCTGAACGCGCCGGACATCGCGGCGACGTGTCGGGAGTTTCGGAAGCGCATCGAGCAGCACGCGCTCTGACGCCGTCGCCGCCCGGAGAGAACCCACGAGCCGCCGAGGCTCCCGATTTCAGCCCCTGAACCCGGTAGGGCTGCGGAGGCCGACCAGCAGGTCGACCCTACCAGGTTTCATGGGCAGCCGTTCGCGGAGCGCCCCGGACGGCCATTGCCAGCCGTCGGCCCATCTGCCGAGGGGATTTGGAGCTTGGAGCTAGGGGCAGGGCGGAGTAATAGACGGGCCACTTGCTCATGAATTTGACCGACGCGCAGAAGCAGCAAATCTCCACCTGGCTCGAACAGGGTCTCAAGGTCGCCGACGTGCAGAAGAAAATGGCCGCCGAACTCGGCGTCACCATGACCTACATGGAAGTCCGCTTCCTGCTCGACGACCTCCGGCTCAAGCCCAAAGACCCCGAGCCGCCGAAGACTCCCGAACCCGCCGCGCCCGCTGCGCCTGATGCCGCTGCGCTTGCCAGCCCGGAAGCCCTCGCCGCGGTGCCCGCCGCCGGCCCAACCGCTCTCGGCACCGTGAAGATGGCCGTGGACACGCTCGCGCGCCCCGGCACCGTGGTCAGCGGTAAGGTGACATTCAGCGACGGCCAGACGGCGGACTGGTATCTGGATCAGATGGGCCGCATGGGCGTGGTGCCCGCGCAGAAGGGCTACAAACCGTCCCAGCCGGACGTGATGGAGTTCCAGGATCTGCTTCAGTTGGAGCTACAGAAGCTGGGGTTCTGAGCGAGGAGGGGAGGAAGGGATTTTATAAGGAGAGCAGCTCGGGGCTGTCTTTTTTCCTCCTGCTTTCCGGCTCTCTTTATAAAATCCCTCCGTTATGCAACTTGGTTCCTTGTTCATCGTTCACGTCCAGGTGCAGGTGAAGCCGGAGTGCGTCGCGGCGTTCCAGGCGGCGACGCTCGCCAACGCGCGTGCCAGCGTGCTGGAGCCGGGCATCGCACGCTTCGACGTGGTGCAGCAGGCGGATGACCCCACGCGCTTCGTGCTAATCGAGGTCTATCGCTCCGCCGATGCGCCCGCCCGGCACAAGGAAACCGCCCACTATGCCACTTGGCGCGACACGGTTGCTTCCATGATGGCGGCCCCGCGCATGAGCGTGAAGTTTGGGAACGTGTTTCCGGACGACGCCGGGTGGTAGCAACGGCGCGTCATGACCTTCGAGTTCGCCACCGCCCACCGCATCGTCTTTGGCCCCGGCACGTTCAAGCAAGCCGGAGCCATCGCGAAGGAGTTTGGTCGGCGGGCACTCGTGGTGACGGGCAAGTCGGTGGCGCGGGCGCAACCGCTGGGCGAGCTGCTCACGGCGGCAGGCGTGGCTTGGGAGGGGTTTCCAATTGCCGGTGAACCGACGACGCACGCCGTGTGCGAAGGCGTGGCCCGCGCCCGCGCGGCGCAGTGCGACTGCGTCATCGGCTTCGGCGGCGGTAGCGCGCTGGACGCCGCCAAGGCCATCGCCGGCTTGCTCACGAACGGCGGAGAGCTGCTCGACTACCTGGAAGTCATCGGGCGCGGTGCGCCGCTCACGAAGGCCGCCGCGCCGTTGCTGGCCATTCCCACCACGGCGGGCACGGGCGCGGAGGTCACGCGCAACGCGGTGCTGGCCTCGCCGGAGCATCGCGTGAAGGCAAGCTTGCGCAGTCCACACTTGCTGCCGCGCGTGGCGCTGGTGGACCCGGAACTGACGCTGAACTTACCACCGGACTTGACCGCCAGCACGGGCATGGACGCGCTCACGCAGCTCATCGAACCTTACGTCTGCCCGCGCGCGAACCCGCTGACCGACGGCGTGTGCGTCGAGGGAATGCGCCGCGCGGCGCGCTCGCTGCGCCGGGCGTGCGAACAGGGCGCTGACGCGGCGGCGCGCGAGGACATGGCGCTGGCAAGTTTGTTCGGTGGACTGGCGCTGGCGAACGCAGGCCTCGGCGCGGTGCATGGTTTCGCCGCGCCGATTGGCGGGATGTTTCCCGCACCGCACGGAGCAGTGTGCGCCGCGCTGCTACCCGGGGTGATGGCGGCGAATGTCCGCGCGTTGCGCGAACGGGTGCCGGCGAGCGTGGCGTTGCAACGCTACGAGGAAATTGCGCGGCTGCTCACGGGCCGACCTGCCGCGACGGCTGATGACGGGGTAAGGTGGGTGCGCGAGCTGGGCTGCGCGTTGCCCATTCCTCCGCTGCGCGCGTGGGGACTGACGGATGCCGACGTTCCTGCCGTGGTGCAGAAGGCGATGCAGGCCAGTAGCATGAAGGCAAACCCGGTGGCGTTGACGGCGGCGGAGGTAAGCCAGGTGCTCGCGGCAGCGCTTTGAACTGCGGAGATGGTTTGCCACAAGAAAGCACAGGAGGCGCAAGAGGGAACCCGAAGTCCTCCCATCTGGCTGGGCGAACATCGTTAGGAAGGTGATCGGAGCGAGCACCGTTTGCCTTGCGCCCTAGAACCGGCACACCGTGAACTCCGTGTCGAACCAAAGGCCGTTGAAGTCGAACTGGAATTTGGACGGGGCGAAGTGGCCGGCGAAGAGCGTCACCGTGTTGCGCTGCTGCACGAGGCCGCAGACCTCGGCGAACATCTCCGGGTCCAGCGCCAGCAGGTGGTAACGGTTCTCGCGCAGCCCGGCTTTCTTCATCGCGCGGGTGAGTTCCTCCACCTCGGCGGGCGAGCGTTTCACGACCCAGATTTCCGCGTCGTGGCATTTGACCGCGAGCTTGTCCAGCTTCGCGGGCGAGCACTCGCCGCACTCGACCCAGAGGGCGGGGCGCAGCGCGTAGTCGAGTTGCAGGAGGTCGGGGATGAACGGGATGTCGTCCGCGTGGAGGTTCGATTCGAGTTGGAGCCGGGGCCGCCAGAACAGGAGGAAGGCCAGCAGCTTGAGTGTGACGTGTGCAACGGTCTCGCCGTCGTGCTGGGCGATGAGAATCTTCCCGGGCAGGTCGGCGCGGCGTTTATCCTCGGTGGCGAGGTTGAAGGAGTATTTGGCGCTCACGGGCGGAGAGGTGGCAGGTGACAGGTGACAGGTGGCAAGGGGCACCGGTTCACCGCACGCGTCCGTCGTTCTGGGGCCTCACTTGTCACACGTCACTTGTCACTCCACCACCCTGACCGGCGTGCCCACCGTCACCAGCCGCACCAGATACTCCGCGTTCCAGTTCGCCAGCCGGAAGCAGCCATGCGATTCCGTGCGGCCCACCGCTTCCGGCGCGGGCGTGCCGTGGATGCCGTAGCCGGAGCGGTCCAGACCGATCCACGCCACGCCCACCGGGTTGTTCGGCCCCGGCGGCAGGATGAGTTTGCGCCCGAGCTTTTGCGCTTCCGGCGACTCAGGGAACACCTCGGGGTCAAACGTATAGTTCGGGTTCGGTGCGACGACGGCCACGCGCAGCTCGCCCACGGGCCGCTTCTCCACGCGCGCCGCGATGCTGCACGGGAAGTGCGCGAGCAGGTTTGTGTTCGCGTCGAAGGCCTGAAGCGTCTTGCCCGCGAGATGAATCAGGAGAAACGCCGCCTTCGCGCGCGGCGGCGGGTAGCTCACGTTCGGGATACGGAGGGACGCGCCGGCGGTCACGTTCGTCCAGTCCACGGCCGGGTTCAGCCGCTTGATGTAGAGCGGGTGCGCGTGGCCCTTCTCGGCGGCCAGCTCCAGCACCGTCTCGTAATCCAGCGCGCTCTGCTGCGACTTGCCCAGCCACGTCGTGCCCAAGGGCTGGAGCCGCGCGAGGTCGTTCGCGCTGACCACGTAGTTCGTCAGCGGCGGCTGGGTGAGCTGGAGCCGCACCTTCGTCTCCGCGTCCGCCGCGCCCGTTTCCGCCAAGCCCTCGCGGAGCTGGAACACCCGCACCGCCGCGCGCGTCTGCGAGCCGACCACGCCATCGAAGGAGCCAGCGGAAATCCCGGCGCGCGCGAGCGCCACCTGCACCTCGAAGCTGTCGCGGGGCAGGCGGGGAAAGACGCTATTGTCGATGACCGGCTCCATCACGGGAACGCGGTTGGTGGGGGTAAGCGAGGCGACGCGATTGGTCAGCGGCAGGTGTGCGCCCACGGCGGGACGCGGCGGATTGGTGACCACCGTGACGGGCAGCGGCGGATTGGTCGCGGTGGGTTGGAACGCCGGCAACCGCGCGGTCTCCGGCGTCACCACCGGTCCGGCCGGCTTCGCCGGCTCCACGCGCACCCAGCGCCACCACGCGCCAAACACCAGCAGCACGACCAGCACGCCCCAGCCCCAGTGCCCGCCGCTCGGGCGTTTCTTCGGCTTGGGCTGCTTGAACTTCGTGTAAATCTGCACGGTGGGATTAAGCCAGAGGAACGCCGGCTTGCCATCGTTTTCGCAGGTGAACGCAGCAACGAAGCTCCCCTGCCCTCCCCATCGCAGACCCGTAGCGGGACGAGTGCAGAAGCAGCCGGCTCGCGCGCTTTGTGCCCTTTGTGTCTTCGTGGTTCAAACTGGTTGTCAACGGCTCATGGCGAGGCGTTCGACCCTCAAATCCAGCCCCCCAACTTCCGCCAAACGAAACGTGAAGTTCCTTTCCCCCTCCCCGTCGAAAGCCCCCGTATGACAAACCGACTAGCCCTCTCCCTCGCCTTGCTTTGCGCCGCGCTCCCGGCTTTTGCCGCCGACGCGCCGAAGGAAAAACCCAAAACCGACCCCAAGGCCGCGGCCGCCGCCGCGCCCGAGCGCGAGTCCGCCAACGCCCTCGCCGGCCTCGACGCCGGCACGGGTCTCAAGGCCCAGCTCTTCGCCGCCGAGCCCATGCTCCTCAGCCCTTCGAACATCGAGGTGGACCACCTGGGCCGCATCTGGGTGTGCGAGGTCGTGAACTATCGCGGCCGCAAGGGCAGCCGCCCCGAGGGCGACCGCATTCTCGTCCTCGAAGACACCGATGGCGACGGCAAGGCCGACAAGCAGACCGTCTTCTACCAAGGCAACGACATTGATTCCGCGCTCGGCATCTGCGTCCTGCCCAGCCTCGACGGCAAGTCCACCAAGGTCATCGTTTCCTGCGCGCCGAACGTCTTCATCTTCACCGACGAGACCGGCGACTTGAAGTCCGACAAGAAGGAGCTGCTCTTCACCAAGGTCGGCAACCCGCAGCACGACCATTCCACCCACGCCTTTATCTTCGGCCCTGACGGCAAGCTCTACTGGAACTACGGCAACACCGGCAAAGGCGTTTCCGACAAGGACGGCAACCCCATCACCGACCGCGCGGGCAACATCGTCAACGACAGCGGCAAACCCTATCGCCAGGGCATGGCCTTCCGCTGCAACCCCGACGGCTCGCAGCTCGAAGTCCTCGGCCACAACTTCCGCAACAACTACGAAGTCACCGTGGACTCCTTCGGCACCCTCTGGCAGTCCGACAACGACGACGACGGCAACAAGTCTGTCCGCATCAACTACGTCATGGAGTTCGGCAACTACGGCTACGTGGACGAGCTGACCGGCGCGGGCTGGAGCGACGCGTGGAAGAAGGCCAACGCAAAGGGCAAAATCGCCGACGAAGAGAAGCCCCGCTACCACTGGCATCTCGACGACCCCGGCGTGGTGCCCACCATGCTCGTCACCGGCGCAGGCTCGCCCACGGGCATCACGGTCTATGAAGGCGACTTGCTCCCCGCGCCCTTCCGCAATCAAGTCATCCACTGCGACGCCGGCCCGAACATCGTTCGCGCCTATCCCGTGAAGTCCGCCGGGGCCGGCTACACCGCGAGCATCGCGCCCGTGCTCACCGGCACGCGCGACAAGTGGTTCCGCCCCGCCGACGTGTGCGTCGCGCCGGACGGCTCGCTCCTCGTCGCCGATTGGTATGACCCCGGCGTCGGCGGCCACGCGATGGGCGACCTCACCCGCGGGCGCATCTTCCGCGTCACCGTGCCCGGCGCGGAGAAATACACCGTGCCCAAGCTCGATCTCACCACGCCCGCCGGCGCCGTGGCCGCGTTGAAAAGCCCGAACCTGACGGCGCGCTACCTCGGTTACACCGCGCTGAAGAACAGCGGGGCCAAGGCCGAAGCCGAGTTGGTGAAACTCTTCAAGAGCGACAACGCCCGTCACCGCGCCCGCGCCCTCTGGCTGCTCGCCCAACTGCCCAACGGCAAGACCCACCTCGCCACCGCGCTGAAGGACACCGACGCCGACATCCGCATCACCGGCCTGCGTGCCGCTCGCCGTTACAACCTCGACGCCCACGCCGCCACCGTGCAACTCATCAGCGACAGTTCCCCCGCCGTCCGCCGCGAGTGCGCCATCGCCCTGCGCCACAGCAAGGCCAGCGAGGCTCCCGCCCTCTGGACCAAGCTCGCGCAAGCCTACGACGGTCAGGACCGCTGGTATCTCGAAGCCCTCGGCCTCGCCGCCGACCGCAACGAAGCCGCGACCTTCGCCGCGTGGCAGACCGCAGTCGGAGCCAACTGGAACACCCCCGCTGGCCGCGACATCGTGTGGCGCAGCCGCACCCCCGCCGCCGCCCCGCTACTCGCGAAGCTCATCCTCGACGCGAAGACCACGGCCCCGGACAAAGCCCGTTTCCTCCGCGCCCTGGACTTCATCCCCAAGTGCAAGGAGAAGGACGACGCTCTTGCCACCATCGCCCTCGGCGCGCTGTAACTGGCTCCTCACGCAAAGCAGAAGGCCCGGCATCCCTGCCGGGGCCTTTTGCATTTTACGGACACGCGGCGCACTGGCTTCCGCTCCATGAACCCCTGACACCTGTAGCGGCGGAAGCGGCAGGCCAAGGGGCGGCACTCACCATCCCGACGCGCAACTCGGCAGTCACGGACCGCCGCTACAGGTTCATGGAGAGAACCCACGAGCCGCTGCGGCTCCCGATTTCAGCGCATGAACCTGGTAGGGCCGCGGTGCTGCGCGGCCTCGACTAGCTGGGGCATGAGGAGGCCGACCAGCAGGTCGGCCCTACCAGGTTCATGGGTAGTTTCCACGGCTCAAAAGCCGCGCATTGGGACCATGAACCCCAGCGCCATTCCCACAGATTCAAGGCGAGGGTGGGCCCCGGCGGCCGCACATCGGCAGCCGTTTCCCACTCAAAAGAGCGAGGAACCACTTTTTCAAATCAATGACGAACAGCCCACCGCTGGTGCCGGGACTGATGAAGTGCCTTGGTTCGGACGATATTCGCGTTGTCGGTTCCTGCCTTTCCCCTGTCGTATCTGGCAACGGCTGAGGCCGCCGAGGCGCTGATTTCCGGTGGCAAGACAGCCGCTGATCAAATCACCCATCCGGATGAACAGCCCGTCCCATTGCGTAGCTTCTTCTTATTTACGATCGCTCGCCTTAGGAACCCGCTATTGTTGCCACGTTTGGATATGGAGCTGGCCGTGGCAACTGACGAGTCCCTGAAAGCCGATCTCAAATTCGCCATCGTAGCCAACCGAGAAGGCTTGCCTGCTGGCCCGACGGAGGAGGTTTTGAAAACCACTTGGAAGAAAGTTGCGGGGTGAAAGTAGGCGGCCAGCGTGCCGCTTGGGTGAGAGAGTGTGAGGGTGCGAGGTGGGCTGGAGCCGAACGGCTACCCTCCCACTCTCGCACTCTCGCACACCGCACACCGCACCTCACTGCGGCAGTTGCAGGTGCACCACGCCGCTCTGGTTCTGGCCGAGGAAGTAGCCGGAGGTCCAGCCGCGCTTTTGCAGTAGCGCGCCGCGGAAGGTGGTCTCCTCTTTCGTCGTCGGGTGGATGAAGCTACCGCCCACGAAGCCGGAGTCGGGCCGGAAGTTCCAGGTGAACTGCTGCACGGTCAGGTTCAGCGGCGAGCCGCTGTTGCCCAGCACCACCTTGTCCAGATTGCCACCGCTCAACATCCCGCCAATGGTCCGGTCGCCGCTGCTGGCCTTGGCCATCGGCGTGTAGAGGTTGCCGAAGAGGTGGCGGCGCGTGGAGAAGCCGGCGGGGTAATAGCGGTCCTGCGGTGTGAGCGGCTTGTGCCAGATGACCTCGCCGAACGCGTCGAGGCTCGGGTCTTTCGAAACCGTGATCCAGCCGAGCAGCATCCCGCGCCCGCCCGCCAGCGGGACGTGCAGCGGCCAGAGTCCGTTGCGCGCCATGAAGGCCTCGGCCCGCACCGGCGTGCCGTCCGGCAAGTCCCCGCCGAACTTCACGCGGCCCGCTCCGTCCACCACGATCTCGCCGAAGCCATCGCCCGCCGGGCTGTTCACGGTGTTCGTGGGGCCGGGCATGACGAAGGTGTAGCGGCCCGCGAGCGGCGTCACCGAAGTCACGCCGTCGAAAACCTGCCGGTAGGCGAACAGGTCCACCGTCGTGCCGTCGTCGTCGAAGCGGCCCATCAGGCGCTCGCCCGCCGTGGTTTCCATTTGAAGCGAGAGTGTCACCGCCGACCGGCCCGCGCGCTGGACGGTGGCGCTCGCCTGGCCGTTCGCATCGAAGCGCCCGGAGAGCGGTTGGGTGGCGTTGCCTTGCCTCAGGAAGCCGGTGAACGCGCCGTCTGCGGCGACCTCGATCTGGAAGAAGCCGCACTTGGTCGGCACGAGCGAACTGGTCGGATACACCAGCCCGTTGAAGACGCCGCGCGCGAGGCTCACCACCGGGCGCGGGGCGAAGTTCGCCTCGATGACCAGGTTCGGCTGCATGGTGAACTGCAACGTCGGCGAGGTGCCGCGCACGCCGCCGCTCCAGCCGGTGAAGACCTGACCCGCTGCCGGGTTGGCGCGAACTTCGTAAGCGGTGCCGAGGTCGAGGAGCCGGCCGTGGCCGTCGGGCGTCACGGTGCCCGCGCCGTTCACGCGCACGGTCAGGATGCTGGCGGCGGTGTAGTGGAGCGTGCGCAGGAGCGTCGGCGATTCGTTGCCGGCCTGGTCCACGGCGCGGACGCGCACGGCGTTCGGGCCGGGGCGGGCGACGCCTTGAAAGCCCCAGGACTCCGCCGTGCCTTGCGCGGGTTGCCACGGGCCGTCGTTGACGGACACATCCACACGCGCCACGGCCACGTTGTCCCGGGCCGCGCCTTGCAGGACGAACGTGGGCGAGGCCAACCGCGTGCCATCATCGGGCGCGGTGATGGCGACCTCCGGCAGCTCGCGGTCGAGGTTATGGGCAAACTGGAAGTTGGCCGTGAGAGTCGTGCCGGTGCGCATGACGAAGCGCAGCACGGGCGAATTGGTCTGGTAGCTGCCGGTCCAGCCGAGGAACAACGCGCCGCGCACCGGCTGGGCTTCGAGCATGTAGGTCTGCCCGATTTCCAGTTCCGCGCCGTTGAGGTCCGGCGCGACGCGACCCGCGCCGGTGGCATAGACGCGCAGGACGGTCTTGATGCGGCCCTGGATGATTTCAATCGGCGCGGTGGAGCCGGGCAAATCGGCGGCCAGCCCTTGCGAACCGGTCTTGCCGGGGCGCATCTCGCGGACTTCGCGGGGCGGGGCGGGGGGCTGGGGCATTCCGGGGACGACGGGCTGGGCGACCTGCGCGCGGGGCAGGAAGAGGTTGTTTTGGTTGGTGACCGCCTCGTATTGCACGCGCGGGAAGTTCGTGGCGGTCATGCCGCCCGGGGCCAAGCCGGCGGGAACTTGAGCCGGAACCTGCGGGTCCAGGGCGGCGACGTTCGCCGGGGGGCGCGGCGCGGCGGGCCGTTGCTGGGGCGGCTGCGGGGCGGTCGGCGGTTGCGGAGCCCGCGCCTGCTGGTCCTTCTTGCTGCGGATGAAGAAGCTGCCGACGCGCGACCAGAACCCGGGCTGCTCCGGCTGCGCGGATGGGGCCGACTGCTCAATGCTCGCGACGGGCGGCGCGACTTGATGGACAACCGCCGGAGGCACGGCGGCGGGCTGGACGAACTGCGGTTCGACCTGGGCCTGCGCGGCGGCGGCGCGCTGCTTGAGCAGCTCAATCTGCGCCGCGAGCGGATCCACGGTCGGCTGCGCGGGCGTGAAGAACGAGGGAGCGGGAGCGGCGGGCCGGACGACTTCTGCCGAGTCGGAAATGAATTTCATCGGCACGCTGGGAGCGGCGACCACCGGAACGGCCACTGGCGGCGGCGGCGCCACGGGCACTGAGACCACCGGCGCAGGCGGGGCCACGAGCGCCGTGGCTGGCGGTGCGTAAACGACGGGGGCGGCAACGACCGGGACGGCGGGGGCTTCCGCTTTGACCTTCGGTTCGGAAGAGCCGAACCCGAAGAGGCGCCGGAAGAAGCCGCCTTGCTCTGGCTCCCACTTCTGCCGCTCGGCCTCGGCGCTACGGCGCTCGGCGGCCTGTGCTTTGCGCTCGGTTTCCTGTTGTAGCTTGGCCTCGCGCGCGCTTTCCGTGGCGGCGCGGCGTTCGGCCTCGGCCTGCGCCTTGGCCTGCGCGGCGGCGGCCTCGGCGGCTTGGCGCTGGGTGGCTTCAGCCACTTGAGGCGGGACGGCAACTGGCTCGGGCACCGCTGACGGCGCGGGAGTTTCGACGTTCGCCTTCGGTTCGCGCGCGCCACCGCCGAAGAGGCTGCGGAAGAAACCGCCCGAGACCGGTTCCCACTTCTGGCGTTCGGCTTCGAGGCGTTTGCGCTCGGCGGCCTGCTCCAGCGCGGCTTGGCGGGCGGCTTCGCGGGTCTGACGCTCTTGTTCGGTGAGGGCGGCGCGCTCCGAATCCGCCATGACCTTGCGGGCAATCTCCTGCTCCTTCGCGCGATGGCGTTCGGCTTCCGCAGTCGCGTTGGCCTCGGCTTCGGCCTGGGCTTTCGCCGCCGCGAGTTGGCGGGCGGCTTCGGCCTGTTCGGCTGCGTGTTGTTGCTTGGTCAGGCGCGCGGTTTCCATCGCGGCGCGGCGTTCGGCCTCGGCCTGCGCCTTGGCTTGAAGCGCGGCGGCTTCGGCTTCGGCTTGGAGACGCTTGGCTTCCGCGAGTTCGGTGGCCTGCCGCGCGGCGGCGCGTTGCTCGGAGTCCTTCTTCGCGAGGCGGGCGAGTTCGGCGGCGGCTTGGGCGCGGCGGGCCTCGTCGGCTTCCTGCAACTTGCGGCCGGCCTCGGCTTCCTTGAGCAGCAGACGGCTCCCTTCGAGGACGCGCTTGCTGGTTTCAATTTCGACCTGCGCGTCGGCCTTGGTCTTGGCTTCGGCGGCTTTGCGCTCGGTGTCCTGCTGTATTTTCACCTGACGCGCGGTCTCCATCGCGGCCTTGCGCTCGGTTTCGGCCTGGGTCTTGGCTTGGAGCGCGGCGGCTTCCTCAGCCTTGCGCTGTGCGGCTTGGGCGGCGGCGGCTTCGGTTTGGAGGCGCTTCGTTTCAGCCAAGTCGGCGGCTTGTTTCGCGGTGGTGCGCTGGTCGGCTTCCTTCTTGGCCGTGCGGGCCAACTCGGCGGCGCTGGCGGCGCGGCGGGCTTCGTCGGCTTGCTGGAGTTGACGGGCTTGCTCGGCTTCCTTGAGCGCGCGCTGCTGGGCTTCCTGTGCGGCCTGGGCGTCGGCTTTGGCCTTCGCCTCGTCGGCTTTGCGCTCGGCGTCTTGTTGCAGCTTGGTCTGGCGCGCGGTCTCCATCGCGGCCTTGCGGTCGGCCTCGGTCTGCGCTTTGGCTTGGAGCTCGGCGGCCTCGGCGGCCTTGCGGGCGGCGGCGTCACGAGCGACAGCGTCCCGCTTCGCGAGGTGCGCGAGTTCGCTGGCAGACAAGGCTCGGCGGCGGTCGTCCTGCTCCTGGGCGGTGCGGGCGAGCGCGGCGGCCTTCAGCACGCGGTCGTTGTCGGCGAGCATTTTGCGGTTGGCCTCGGCTTCCTCTTTGGCGAGGCGCTTGGCTTCGGCGGAGGTGTCAACGGGCTTCGGAGCGACGGGCGGGACGGCGGCGGCCTTGGTGCGCGCGGTGGCGTCTTTCTTCGCGGTCAGCGCTTGGGTGCGGGCGGCTTGGGCGCGGGCCAATTCCTCGGCGATGGCGGCCTTGCTCGGGCCCACGGACGGCTGGGTGTCCTCGACGGGGAAGGCCGGGCGCACGGCGGGTTGCGCGAGCTGCATCGGCGCGAACTCGAGCTGCGCGGCGGTTTGGCGGGCGTCGCCACGGAACTTGGCCCAACTGTCGGGCGCGAGGCCTTCGCCGCCCCGCACGGCGTAGAAGCGTTTGTTCCAGCCGCCGAAGTAGAGGACGCCGTTCGATGAGAGCGCGGCGGAGGAGGAAATCGCCGAGTCGGTGGCGAATTCCCAGGCCTTGAGGCCGGCCTGGGTGATGGCGTGCAGGCTGTTGTCGTAGGAGCCGACGTAGAGGGTGCCGTCGCGGCCGACGGCGGGGGTGGAGCGAACCCAGCCGCCGGTGGTGTAGCTCCAGAGTTTGAAGCCGTCGGGCGCGAACGCGTAAAGCTTGCGGTCGTCGGAGCCGACATAGACGACGCCGTCGGGCCCGACCGCCGCCGAGCCGCGCACGGCCGCGCCGGTGGCGAAGGTCCACTTCTTCTGGCCGTTGGGCTTGAGGGCGTAGAAATGTCCGTCGAACGCGCCGAAGTAAATCGTGCCGTCGGGGCCGATGGCGGGGGAGGAGTTGACCCGGTCGGAGGCCTTGAACTGCCACTTCACCTTGCCCCAGAAGTCCACCGCGTAGAGCACGCCGCTGAGGGAGGCGACGTAGATGGTGCCGTCGCGCGCCACGGCGGGGGAGGAGACGACCGCGTCATCAAGGGGCAACTCCCAGCGCTTCGCGCCCTCGCCGTTCACGGCGTAGAGGGTCTTGGCCATCGTGCCAAAGAAAACAGAGTTGCTCGCGCCGAGGGCGGGGGAGGAGACGATTTTGCCGTTTGAGCGGAAGCGCCATTTCTCCACGCCATCCGCGCCGACCGCGTAGAGGTTGCCGTCCAGCGAGCCGATGATGATCGAGCCGTCCGCTGCGACTGCGGGCGAGGCCACGAGGGCGTCGCCGGTGGAGAACTCCCACTTGCCGCTGCCCTGCGGGTCAAAGGCGTAGAGCTTCCCGTTATCCGCGCCGAAGAAGACGGTTCCGTCCGCACCGAGGGCGGGCGAGGACTGGATGGGCTGGCCAACGTAAAAGTCCCAGAGCTTGGTGCCGGCGGGCTGGTCGAAGGCGCTGACCAAGCCGAGCAAGAGGAGGGCGGCCAGCAGGAATTTGGCGGTGTGTTTCATAGGGAAACGGCGGTGGCGATGGTCGCCGCCGCCAGCTTTCTCAGGTGGGTTGATTACTCCTGTCCGGCGGGAGTTTTTCAAGGACTAACCCGTGGCTGACCGCGACTACAGCCGCGCGGCCAAGGCGGCCTGGCTCGCGGCCAGGACTTCCTTGTGGAGCGAGTTGCCGTGCGCATCAATCGTGACGACTGCGGGGAAGTTCTCGATTTCCAATTCCCAGATGGCCTCGGGCGAGCCGAACTCCTCGGCGAAATAGACGTTGCGCACCTTCTTCACGCACTCCGCCAGCACCTGCGCAGCGCCACCGATGGCGTGCAGATAAACGCAGCCGTGCTCCTTGCAGGCCGCGAGCGTCTTCTCGCCCATGCCGCCCTTGCCGATCACGCCGCGCACGCCGAAGTCGCGGATGATCTGCCACTGATATGGCTCCTCGCGGATGGACGTGGTGGGGCCGGCGGCGGTGCATTTGTAGGAGCCGTCGGCCTGCTTCATCATCACCGGGCCACAGTGGTAGATGATGCCGTCGCGCAACGAGACGCCGGGCGGCAACGTGCCGCCCTCGTGCAGATACTTGTGCACCGCGTCACGCCCGGTGAAGACGATGCCCGAGATGAGCACCTCGTCGCCGACTTTGAGCGCGCGGACCTGAGCTTCGGTGAAGGGAAAAGTGAGGGAGGTCATAGAAGTTAGTAGAGCCAAGATTCAACCGCGCCTTCCGCCCCCAGCGTCACGCCCTGCCGACGGTAGGCCCAGCACATGTAGCTCACGCTCACGAAGAACGACGCGGGGACGCGGTTGGCCGCGCAGATTTTCACGCCCAGCAACGTCGTCTTGCCGCCGAAGCCCATCGGGCCGATACCCAGTTCGTTCGCGGTCTTCAAGATGTCCTGTTCCAGCGCGTCAAGTTCCGGGTTTGGATTGCGGTCGTCGAGCAGGCGGAGGAACTGCTGTTTGCTGAACTCGTAGCCGGTCGCGCGGTCGCCGCCGATGCACACGCCGAGGATGCCCGGCCCGCAGCCCTTGCCCTGGGCTTGAAGCACGGCGTCGAGGATGACTTTGCGGCAGCCGTCGAGGTCGCGGTTGGCGTGGAGCTTCTCGGCGGGCAGCGAGTATTGCGCGCCGACGTTCTCGCAACCGCCGCCCTTGAGCACGAGCCGCACGGCGATTTCCGGCGAACGATGCTGGTGGAAATGGATGGCTGGCGCGCCGGGTCCGAGGTTCGTTCCGTCGTTCTTGCCGGTGAGAGAATCCACAGAGTTCTGGCGAAGATAACCAATCTTCGTCGCCGCCTTCACTGCCTCGCGCGCGGCCTCCTCGCAGGCGATTTGGTCGAAGCCGACGGGGCAATCCACGTAGAAGATCACGCTACCGGTGTCCTGACAGATGGGCTGGGACTTACGTTTGGCCAGCTCGATGTTCTGCTCGATGATCTTGAGCGCACTGGCGGCGATGGTGCCCTTCTTCTCGTTCTCCAACGCGGTGACGAGCGCGCGGTTCACGTCATCAGGCAGCTCGGCGGAGGTCCGGCGAATCAACTCCACCAGCGAGTCTTTCAAAGCGTTCATGTAGCGGCACGGTAGGAACCGCACCCGGACGTGTCAACGCGACGGGCAGTCCGACTCAGGACGCAGCGGCATTTTCGCCTTGCCGCCAGCGCTCCGCCCCACGACACCGTAGCCATGCACTTACTCACTTCCACCGCGCTCGCCCTCGCTTGCCTCACCCTCCCGCTCGCCGCCGCCGACTGGTCGCAGTTCCGCGGCCCCGGCGGCTCCGGGGTCAGCGAGGCCAAGGGCACCCCGCTCAACTGGAGCGACACCACGGGCATCCTCTGGAAGACCGACCTCCCCGGCCCCGGCACCTCCAGCCCGATTGTCTTCGGCAACAAAATCTTCCTCACCTGCTACACCGGCGTCACCCGGGGTCGCGGCGCGAGCCTCGACGACTTGAAGCGCCACCTCCTCTGCTTCGACCGCGCCACCGGCAAGTTGCTCTGGAACTCCCCCGTCCCCGCCGACCTCCCCGAGCAGGCCGGCATCCGCGAGGACCACGGCTACGCCACCAGCACGCCCGTCGCCGATGCCGAGCGCGTGTATGTCTTCTGGGGCAAGTCCGGCGTCCTCGCCTTCGACCACGCGGGTAAGCAGCTTTGGAAAGCGAACGTCGGCACGCAGTTGAACGGCTGGGGTTCCGCGACTTCGCCTGTATTGCACAAAGACCTCGTGCTGGTGAATGCCAGCGTGGAAAGCAGCTCCCTCGTCGCCCTCGACAAGAAAACCGGTGCGGAGAAGTGGCGCGCGCGCGGCATCAACGAGTCTTGGCACGCGCCGCTGGTCGTCACCCCGCCCGGCGGCAAAACCGAAGTCATCGCCGCCTGCATCAAGCAAATCTTCGCCTTCGACACCGACACCGGCGCGCCGCTCTGGACCTGCCAGACCGGCATCGGCTGGTATATGTGCCCCACGCCCGTCGCGCGCGACGGCATCGTGTATGCCATCGGCGGGCGTAACCCGCAGAACGGCCTCGCCATCCGCGCCGGCGGACGCGGCGAGGTGAGCGGCAGCCATGTGCTCTGGAAGATCAACAAAGGCTCGAACGTCCCCTCGCCCCTGCTCCACGACGGCCATCTCTATTTCGCGAGCGACTCGCTCGCCGTGGCCTACTGCGCCAACGCCAAGACCGGCGAAATCGTCTATGAGGAGCGCCTGAATCAGGGCCTCCAGGGCATTTACGCCTCGCCTGTCTTGGCCGATGGCAAACTCTACTACTTCGGGCGCACCGGGCTTGCGGTCGTGCTCGCCGCCTCGCCGAAATTCCAGCAACTCGCGGAAAATTCGCTGGAGAACCGGCGTGGCTACTTCAACGCCACGCCCGCCTTTGACGGCAACCGCCTGCTCCTCCGCTCCAATCGCGCGCTCTACTGCCTCGGAGCAAAATGAGCCCACACACCGCCGCGAACTCTGCGGTTGACTCCTGCCGTTTCGCCGCGACGCTTCGCCGCACCTTGCCATGCCGCTGCTGCAAATCAGCCAACTGAAAAAATCCTACGCCGCGCCCGACGGCGGGACCCACGCGGTCGTGGATGTGCCCGAGTTCCAGTTGAAGGCGCAGGCGCAAGTGGCCTTGAGCGGCGAGAGCGGCTCGGGCAAGACGACCTTCCTCAATCTCATCGCCGGCATCCTCGCACCGGACTCCGGCTCCATCCAACTCAACGGCCTCGAACTCGCCGGCCTGCGCGAGTCCGCGCGCGACCGCGTGCGCGCGACGACGATTGGCTACATCTTCCAGACCTTCAACCTGCTCCAAGGCTACACCGCGCTGGAGAACGTGCTCCTCGGCATGAGCTTCGGGCCGGGCGCAGACCGCGAGTTCGCGAAGGCATTGCTCAAACGCGTCGGGCTGGGCGCGAAGCTGAACCACCTTCCCCGCCAGCTCTCCACCGGCCAGCAGCAACGCGTGGCTGTCGCGCGCGCGCTGGCGAACCGTCCCAAGCTCGTCCTCGCTGACGAACCGACCGGCAACCTCGACCACGCCAACGCTCGCGAAGCGATGGCGCTTATCCGCGAAGCCTGCCGTGAGAACGGCGCGGCGCTCCTCCTTGTCAGCCACGACCGCGAAGTGCTCGGGCAATTCGAGAGCGTGCAGGAGTTGGGGAAATTGAACCGGGCAGCGAAGTAACATGACTCTTCCCCTCATCGTCGCGAAGTCTCTCCGCCAGCACCTGCTCTCCACGGTGGTGACCGCCGCGTCCATCGCGCTCGCGGGTGGGCTGCTCATGGCGGTCTGGGTGGTGAAGACGCAGTCCAACGACGCGTTCACGAAGCAGAACGCCGGCTTCGACGCCGTGTTGGGCGCACGCAGCGCCAAGCTCCAGCTCGTGCTCAACGCCATCTTCCACCTCGAAGCTTCGCCGGGAAATCTCCCGTGGGCCGACTACGAGGACATCGCAAAGAACGCCGCCGTCGCCCTCGCACTGCCCATCGCCGTCGGCGACAACTACCACGGCTACCGGCTCGTCGGCACGACCACGAATCTCTTCTCCGTCGAGCACGCACCCGGTCGCAAGTATCGCGTCGCGGAAGGCGAGGAGTTTGCCGCCGGCTACATGGAGGCGGTGCTCGGGAGCTTCGCGGCCCGGCAGTTGAAGTTGAAGGTGGGCGACAAGTTTCAGCCTTACCACGGCCTGAACTTCGACCCGAACCAACAGCACGAGGAGCAATACGTCGTCACCGGCATCCTCGAACCCTCCAACACGCCCGCCGACCGCGTCATTTGGATTCCGCTCGAAGGCGTGCAACACATGAAAGGCCACGACGCCAAAGCCGCCACCGAAATCAGCGCCGTGCTTGTGAAGCTCAAGAACCCCATCGCCGGACGCAGCTTGGAGCTGATGTATAACAAGCAGGGCAACCGGCTGACCTTCGCCTGGCCCATCGCGCAGGTGGTCGCGGAGTTGTTCGGCAAGATCGCGTGGTTTGACAAGGTGTTGGAACTCGTAGCGTGGCTCGTCGCCGCCGTCGCCACCGGCTCCGTGCTGGCGAGCATTTATAACTCGATGAACGAGCGCCGCCGCGACATCGCCATCCTGCGGGCGCTCGGCGCGCGGGCGCACACCATCTTCCTGGCCGTCGTGCTCGAGTGCGCAGCCATCGCGGTGCTGGGCATGGTCGCTGCATTCGCGGTGTATCTCGGCATCACGGAGGTTGCGGCGCACATCATCCGCACGGAAACCGGCGTGGTGCTCAACGCATTCGCGTGGCATCCCATCCTCGCGTGGGCACCGGCGGCGATGATTGGTCTGAGCGCGCTGGCGGGCGTGATTCCAGCGGTGAAGGCGTATCGGACCAACGTGGCGGAGAACCTGGTGCCCGTGTCGTAAGGCAAAGGAGCGCGGCCTTCAGGCCGCAGAAACGTGCGAGCGCCCGAGGACTTTCGGAAGCGTTCATCCTGTCCAGCCTTCTGCGGCATGAATGCCGCGCTCCGCTACGGACGCAGCCACTTCACGAACCAATCTACCGCCGCCTGGCGCGCCTCGATTGTGACCTTGTGGCCAGTTTGCGGCTGGAGGATGACTTGAAGTTTCGGTTCGGCGTTAGCGGCACGGTAGGCGGTGCGCGCGGCGGCGAGGCACTCGTTCACACCGGGCAATGGCGTGCGCGGGTCGGCGTCGCCGTTGATGACGAGCAGCGGGCGCGGGGCGATGAGCGGGAGCATCGCGGGGCCGTCGAACTCGCCGTAGATGCCGGGGACCACGCGGTCGTAGAAGCGACGGACGAACGCGGCGTTCACCACTTCGCCCTCGTCCTTCGCGGCGGCTTCGAGCGCGGGCTTGAAGGTCTCGGCGCGCGAACGCCAGCTCTCGTTGTCCAGCGCCCACTTGAAGCTCTGCACGCCGATGCACGGCACGACGACCGCGATGCGTGGGTCGGCAGCGGCGGCGAGGTAGCCTTCCATCCCGCCCTTCGAGAAGCCGATGAGGCCGATGCGCGCGGCGTCCACGTCGTCGCGCGTGCCGAGGTAATCCACGAGCCGCATCACGTCCCACGCGGTGTCGTAGAGGAAGGGAAGCTTCTTGCTGCCAAACCACGCGTTGAGCATCGCCTCGTGATACTCGGCGGAACCGCTGCCCGCCTTCGTGCGCGCGCCGTGGTGCCGCCCATCAATCGCCACCGCGAGGAAGCCGCGCTTGGCGAGGTCCGTCAGCAGCGAGAGCTGGCTCTCCTTGTTCGCCCCGGTGCCGTGCAGGACGATGACGACGGGGCGACGACCGGCGGACTCCCCACGCTTCACCAGCAAGCCCGGCACGCGGACGCCCGCTTCGGCAGCGAAGGAGAATTGCACCGTGCGCAGGCCGTTCGTGCCGGTGGGCGGTTTGACTTCGGGAGCCAGCTCGACGCGCGGTCGGTCCAGGAGCTTGAGGAAGGCGGCGCGGGTCTCAGCGAGTTCGGTCCCAGCCAACGGGATAGTTCCGAGCAACACAGTGAGAAACAGTGCGAGCGGCTTAAGCTGACGGCTCATTCATCAACCGGTGATGCGCCGGCAAATCTCCCCCTCGTTCATCGTCGCGCGTTCGGGGCGGCCTTTGTAGCTGTAAACCAGTTCCTCGTGGTTGATGCCGAGCAGGTGGAGAATCGTCGCGTGCAGGTCGTGAACGTGCATCCGGTCCTCGACGGCGTGCAGGCCGAACTCGTCGGTGGTGCCGATAACCTGGCCACCCTTCACCCCGCCGCCGGCCATCCACATCGTGAAGCCGGTCGGGTTGTGGTCGCGGCCGTCGCCCTTCTCGCTCATGGGAGTGCGACCAAATTCGCCGCCCCAGATGACCACCGTCGAGTCGAGCAGGCCGCGTGATTTCAAGTCCTTCAACAGCCCGGCGATGGGCTTGTCCGTCTCGCGGAAGCGGTCGCCGTGGTTCTTCTCGATGCCGCTGTGCGCGTCCCACTTGCTGCCCGCGCCGCTGTAGAGTTGCACGAACCGCACGCCGCGCTCGACGAGCCGGCGGGAGAGCAGGCACATCCGGCCAAAGGGCGCGGCGACCGAGTCATCCATGCCGTAGAGCTTCTTCGTCGCCTCGGTTTCCTTCGCGAGGTCCACGGTCTCGGGGGCCTCGGCCTGCATGCGGAAGGCGAGCTCGTAGGCGGCGATGCGGGCGTCGAGCTCTGTCTGCTGCGGGCGGGCGGAGGCGTGCTGGCGGTTGACGGCGTTGAGGAAGTCGAGTTTTCCGCGCTGTTGCTCGTCACTAACGCCCTCGGGCGTGTTGAGGTTCGCGATGGGTTCGTTGCCGGGGAGGATGCGTGTGCCTTGATAAACGGCGGGCATGAAGCCGGCACCCCAGTTGCGCGGGCCGTTGGTGACGGTGGCGTTGTTATCCTGCATCACCACGAACGCGGGGAGGTTCTGGTTCAACGTGCCGAGGCCGTAGCTCACCCACGCGCCGAGCGAGGGCCGGCCCGCGAGGATGGAGCCGGTGTTCATTTGGCAGACGCCGTTGGAGTGGACGATGCCGTTCGCCCAGCAGGAGCGCAGCACGGCGATGTCGTCGGCGGACTCGGCGACGTGTTTGCACCAGTCGGAAATCCAGAGGCCGCCCTGGCCGTGCTGTTTCCACTCGCGCTTGTCGGGGAAAATGGGCGAGTTGATTTCGCCCATCGCGGTGATGAGGCCCTTGGTGAAGCTGGGCGGCAAGGGCTTGCCCGCGTGCTGTTTCAAAGCGGCCTTCGGGTCGAAGGTGTCGAGCTGGCTCGGCCCGCCCTCCATGAAGAGGAAGATGACGCTCTTGGCCTTCGCCGCGTAATGCGCGAGCCGGGGCGCGAGCGGTGAGACGCCCGGAGCCGTGGGCGCGGCGGCGAGCGGGTGCTTGGCGAGTAGCGAGGTCAGCGCAACCGCGCCGAAACCCGCGCCGGTCTTGGTGAGGAAGTCGCGGCGGGAGGCGATGGAGCCGTAGCGGAAGCAGCGGGGGTCGGAGGAGTGGTTCATGGCCGTTTGTTAGAGTTGGAAAAGTTCGTGGTGGCGACAAAACCTGAAAGGTCGAGTTGGGCGAAGGCAGTCGGGGAAATCAAGTTTGTCGAGCCATCCGCATAGGCCACGGCATGAGCCGGATTCCGCCGAAAGAGATTCATCAGTGTAGGTAGTGGCACGTTGTCAAACGGCTGCTCGCAAACGGCCAACACCGTGTTGAACGGCCGGTCTGAATTCAGATTGGTTCGCACCAGAAACCTTGCATGGCCAGCCCCGAGAAGCGTCGTGGAGGAACCTAGTGTTTGCTTCGACTGTTCGCCCCATGCCGAGGCATCCTTTCGTCCGGCATTGAACTCCTGGCGGACAATCAGGCCGATTTGATGGCAACGTCGGAGAGCGGCGAAATTACCCCGCGCATGGGGAGGCGGCTGACATGTCGGCACGAGCGAACCTAGCAAGGTGAGGCCACAAAGGACGCACCCGACGGTCACTGCAAGAAGCCGCATATCGTTACTCATTTGGTCCCGTCTGAAAGGCCATCATGGGCCAGTCCAGAGCCAATTCGCCGCGGTGAGCTTGCCCTTGTTTTCATAGTCAGCGCCGTTCCGGCGTCCGTCCCGCGAGCCATCGCTTGAACGACTTCTGGCTTTCGCCGGACGGTTTGCCCGCCAGAATGTTTTCCACGCTGATATCCTCGTCCAGTGCCGGCCAGTGAATCCCCTCGCCATCACCGATGAGCCGCCACTTCTTCCGCTCCGTCGCCGTGCCATTCAGGAGCCGTGGATACCACACGAGCGGCGCGCTCACGCTGCGTCCGTCGGCCAGGCGAACGGTCAGTTCCTCGGCACTCACAGCCACCGACTCAGCCATGGCATTCTCAATGACCAAAGTATTCATTCCAGTCTTTCAGCAGTTGTTCGCGGTTGTCTTCAACGATTTCCAGAATCCGGCGCAACTCAGCGCCAGCGAAGCCCCGACTGTTCTCCAGCCGAACCGGGTCCAGCCAAACCTTGCCCTTCTTACTGTCACGCTCGACGTGCACATGAGGCGGCTCATCACGGTCTCCAGCATAGAAGAAAAAGCGATACGGTCCAACTCGCAGAACGCTCGGCATGACGTGGGTCAATCAACGTAAACAAACTCATTCGCGTTCAGCAGCACGTGGCACAGGTCCGCCATCGCGGCGGCGCGGGCGGTGGCAGTGGCTTTCGCGCCGGTGGGTTTGGGCTGGATGTCGTTGGTGTGCTTCGAGGCGTCTTTGAAGGAGCTGGGCTTGGACTCGAATTGCCACAAGCCCACCGTCGCTTCGGTCGCGGTGGCTTCGGCTCCGAGGAGCAACTGCTCCTGCTTCAGCGCGCCGGTGGAGAAGCGCACGTCGTCGAGCATGCCGTCGAAGCCGCCGCCTTTTCCGGCGCGGCTGCCGAGGTTGAGCGCGAGCGCGTTGGTGAAACCGCCGGTAATTTTGTGCGGCACTTTCGCGACCGAGAGTGGCTCGTCGTCGTTGGACAAATCCTTCACGTAGAAGGTCGCTTCGCCGGGCACGCTCGCGGTGGCGAGCTTCACGCTGACCGCGACCGAGTAGGGCTTGGCGAGTGCCAGCACCTGGTCGGAGAAGATGGCTTCCTCGCCGAAGCTGCCGTCTTGTTTCACGCCGATGACTTGGAGCACGAGCGTCTGCGGCTTGCGACGCGAACCCGCGCCGGTGATGGCGAAACCCCAGCCGGGTTTCTTGGAATCACCGCTCCACTTCGCGGCGATGGTGCGGACGGTGCCGCCGGTGTCCACGGTGCGCGCGAGGACGTTCGCTTCGAGGGTGAAGTCGCCGGTCGGGAAGCTCGGGCTGTCCGGCACGGCGAGCGCGTCAACGCCCATTTCGGGCGCGACCACGGCGGCGGCACCGTCGCGGTAAGGCATCTTCTCGGCGGCGAAACCACGGGCTTTGTCCGGGCTGCCTTTGCCGCCAAGGCGTTGCTTCTGCTCGGTGAGAAATTGCAGCGCAGCGGTGCGCTCCGCGGGCTTCGGCGCGCGGCTGAAGGCGAGGCGGTAGGCGGCGTTGACCATGTCCTCATCGCTGCTGGGGTGCTCCTGCTCCAGCCGCTTCGCGAACTCGCGCGCGTGGCGGAGCATCATCTGGCTGTTGAGGAGCAGGAGCGCCTGCGGCGGCGTGGTGGTGACGTTGCGCTGGGCGACGCTTTGGAACGGCTCGGCGAGGTCGAAGACGTTGAGCAACGGGTTCGGCGCGTTGCGGAGCCACTTGCTGTAAATGGAGCGGCGCGGCGTGAGCTGGTCGGTGCTGGGGCCGCCGGCGGGTTCGAGTTTCAATTCACCGGTGGCCGCGAGGATGGCATCGCGGATTTGCTCGGCTTCGAGGCGGCGGATGGGGAAGGAGGAGAGGAGGCGGTTGTCGGGGTCAACGGTGCTGGACCGGGAGTGTTCAGTGTTCAGTAGGTCAGTGTTCAGTGAAGCGGTCTTAGTCCCAGTGCCCGACTGAACACTGGACACTGAATACTGACCACTAGCTTGCCGGTAAGTCGCGCTCGTCACCATCAGCCGGTGCATCGCCTTCAAGCTCCAGCCGCTCTCCACGAACGTCGCGGCCAGCCAGTCCAGCAGCTCGGGGTGCGAGGGCTTTTCGCCGAGTTTGCCGAAGTCGCTGGCGTTGGCGGCGAGGCCGCGACCGAAGTGGGATTGCCACAGGCGATTCACCATCACGCGGGCGGTGAGCGGGTTTTCCGGCGCGGTCAGCCAGCGCGCGAGTTCGCTGCGGCGACCGGTGGAGTTGGGCAACGCGGCGACTTCCGCGTCCTTCGCGTCGAGCACGCTGAGGTAGCCGGGGGCGATGGCTTCCTGCTTGCCGCCCTTCTTGAGCAAGGTCGGCGGCGCGATCGGGCCGACGTCCGTGGCGCCGTAGTTTTGCGCGAGGGGCGCGGGTTTGAGGGCATCGAACTCCGCCAACTTCTTCCGCAAGGCGATGACCTTCTCCTTGGTCTCGCCCTTGAGCTTGCCGTCAATGCGGTCGAACTCATACGTGACTTGGCGGTAGGCCAGCTCGGCGATTTGGTGCTCCAGGGGCGTGCGCTCGGCGGCGGGTTTGCGGATGTCGGCGCGGAGGTCTTCGACGAAGGTTTCGATGGCGTGCTTCTCGGCGTTCTTGCGGGGCTGGACGAGGAGTTGGTCAATCTCCGCGCGGATGTCGGCGGTGGCGGCTTCCCACTTGGCGAGCCTGGCAGCGTGTTCCGCGCGCTGGGCGGCCGTGGCGAGGACGAGGTCTTCGCGGGGAAGGAGCGGGGTGAAGAAGGCTTGGAAGCGGTAGTAATCCTTCTGCAAGAGCGGGTCGAACTTGTGGTCGTGGCAACGCGCGCACTGGAGGCCGACGCCGAGGAACGTGTCGGCGCTCGTGTCCGTAATGTCTTCGAGGATGCGCTGCCACTGGCCGCGCACGTCGCGGTTGTTCCACTCGTAAATGCCGGCGCGGAAGTAGCCGGTGGCGACGAGGTGTTCTGGGTTTTGAGCTTCGGGTTTCGCGCTGAAGTAGAGTTCGTCGCCGGCGAGTTGCTCGCGCACGAACTGGTCGTAGGGCTTGTCGGTGTTGAGGGACTTCACGACGTAATCGCGGTAGCGCCAGGCTTGCGGACGGTATTCGTCAGCGCGGTAGCCGTCGGACTCGGCGTAGCGGACGAGGTCGAGCCAGTGGCGCGCCCACTTCTCTCCATAGCGCGGGCTGGCGAGGAGTTTGTCCACGAGCTTCTCGTAAGCGTCGGCGGACTGGTCGGCGAGGAACTGGTCCAGCTCGAAGGGCGTCGGGGGCAGGCCGGTGAGGTCGAAGTGAACGCGGCGCGCGAGCGTGGCGCGGTCGGCGGCAGGGGAGGGCTTGAGCTGGGCGGCGGCGAGCTTCTGAAGGATGAAGGCGTCGATGGGGTTGCTGACCGCTGACCGCTGACCGCTGACCGCTGGAACCACCGGCTTCCGCACCGGCACGAAGGCCCACCACTGCTTGTCCTCGTCCGTGATTTTCCCGCGCCGCACGACCTGCTTCCCGCTCTCCGGCATCGGCGCACCGAGCTTCACCCACTGCTCCAGCGCGGCAATTTGGTCGGAGCCGAGCTTCTTGTTCTTCGGCGGCATCTGGAGGTCCGCGTCGGTGTAGCGGATGGCTTTGATGAGCAGGCTGTTCTCCACGTCGCCGGGGACGAGGGCGGGGCCGGTGTCGCCGCCCTTGAGGATGGCGGCGGCAGAATCCAGCGCGAGGCCGCCCTTGAACTTCTTCGCCTCGTGGCTGTGACACTCGAAGCACGCGCCCGCGAGGATGGGCTTCACCGTCTGCTCGTAGAACGCGAGGTCGGCGGCGGTGGGCTGGGGCGCGGCGGCGTGACTGGCGGTGGCGGAGAAAAGGGCGGCAGCCAGCAGTGCGGCGGCGGAAGGTCGGAGCAAGTTCATCGCGTTTAATTGACGGCGGCGACTATGCACAGGATTCGCCGGGAGTCAGCAGGACTTTCTGGAGAGAACCCACGGCCCGCCGATGGCCGCGATTTCGGCCCTTGAACCGGTGGCGGCAAGCCAGTGGGCGGCATACCTCAACCTCCCGACGCGCCACTCGGCGGTCACAGACCACTGCTACAGGTTCATGGCTAGGCCGTTCACGGCGGGCCAGCCTTGGCGGGCACGAACGGCTCGGGCTTCACGAGGAACTCGGCGGTAATGACCTCATGGATGGCGACGGTGAAGTTCAGGAACTTCGCGTCCGGCTGGACTTCGTAAGCGAAATAATGGGCGTGCTCGTGGCGACCAGACATCCAACCTTTCAAGCTACGCCCTTGGTCGTCGCTGGCCCGCACCACGGTCAAGCGCTTGCGACCGAGGTCGGGCGAAACCTCCACTTCGAGGCGTATTCTATCCGCCGTCCCCAAGGAGCTTTTGCGTCCGGGGAACTTCCAGCTCCCTTGCGCCAGCCCAGGCACGCGGAGGGTGTGTCCGAGCCGGTTGGTGGTGAAGCTTGATTCCGTTGCGCCATCCATCGGCGGCACGGCCAGGGCGGGAACCTCGAATAGCTCGTTCGTGCTGAAGTAAGCGCCTTCGGAGCGGCTGAAATCGAATTGCAACTTCCATGCCGCCTCGCTCGGCCAGAGGTGCGGATTCCACAGATAATTGGGACGACCGACTAGTATGTTGCGGGACCAGCTCCGCGCGCGCAGCTCGTTGCCGGTCGCGTCGCTCATCTGCACCCCGTCGGGCACCCAGTGCCCCAACGCGCCGCGGTCGGTGACGTGAAATTCTCCCAGCGCATGGCTCTCCTCGGAGGTCTTTGCCGGGCGCCAGGGGTGGTCCTGGGACGCACCAAAGCTCAGGCGTTCAAGGGTGATTTCCAAGTCGCCGTGCTTGACCGTCGCGGGCAAAGGGAGCGGCTTCCACTCGGGGAATTTCTCGCGCACCGGGTTTGGAAAACGGAACGAAGCAAGCAACACGCGCCCGCCGCCGGACTGCGGCTCGTAGAGGCGCAGCTCCATCGTCGCGCTGCGGCGGGGAAAGGTGGTGAAGGCCCGGCCCATGAACCCGGATCGCGGTCCGGTGGTGCCCGCAGCGAAGGAATTGGCGGTGGCACTGGGTTGCAACCGGGCTTCCACGTCGTGTTCGTCCGCCAGCGCGAAATCCCAGTTCACGTTGGGGTCGAGCTTGTCCCAATCCAACCACAGGCCGAGCGAGGGGACGCTGGTGGTCATCGCGGGACCGGAGGCCATCGGCAGGCGGCTTTGCCACGCGAGCGGCAGGTGACGCGCATAGCGTTGCCACCATTTACCGGGGAGGAAGTGTTCAGTGCCGTAGCCAACGCTCACGAGCCGCAGCGTCGAGCCATCCGGGAGCGTGACGGCGGGAGGCAGCGGCACGGGCTTGGTGACGGTGGACACCACCTGCACCGTGACCAAGCCCACAAGAAGCAGGAAGACGGCGAAAATTCCGAGGGCGCGTTTGTTCACGGGCACGGGAAGGTGCTACCCGTCACGAGGCGGCGCTTCAGAAGTCCGTGTTCGCGTCCTTGAGGTCGAGTTCCTTGAGCCAAGTGTTGCGGTAGCGCACGTCGTGGCCTTCGCACTGGAGTTTGAGGCCCTGGGGCGTGTCGGTGATGCCCTGGCCCTTGTCGTTGCCGCCGTCCACACCGGAGTTCGCGCCGCCCCAGACTTGGTTGATGGGGATGTTGGTGTGGACCTTCTGACCGTTGAAATACATGGAGACGAGGGCCTTCTCGGTGCGCTGGCCGTCCTTGAAGCGGGCGGCGCGGAAGACGATGTCGTAGCTGTTCCATTTCCCGAGGCCGGCGAAGGCGTGGTAGGGCGACTCGGTTTCGTTGATGACGGCGCCCATGCCGTGCTTGGTCTTGTCGCCTTCCATGATCTGGATTTCGTAGCGGTTCTGGAGATACACGCCGCTGTTGCCGCGCGGGTTCATGACGAGGAACTCGATGTGCAGGCGGAAGTCGCGGTAAGGCTTCTTGGTGACGATGTCGGCGGTGCCGTATTTGCCGCCGAGGGCGACGGGGTCGTCGGTCTGGACGACGGTGCCGCCCTTGTCCACGGGGTCTTCGACGATCTTCCACTTGATGGGCAGGGCGGAGGCGAAGCGCGGTCCCTGCCAGTAAATCCACTTGTCATCCAGCAGCTTGCGCGAGCCATCAATGAGGATTTCCGCGCCGGCAATGGGTTTGGCACCGACGCCGATGGCGGGGTCAGCAGCGCGGGTGGTGAGGGCAAGGGTGGCGAGGGCGAGGGCGAGGAGGAGGCGTTTCATGGTGCGTGTGAATGGTTGACTGGGGCGGACAATGCCGGGGGGCGGGGCGCGTGGCAAACCTGACTTTCTGCACGAGCGACACGCGCTGCGAGCCGCTCACCGGCTCGCCCGCTTCAGCAGGTTCTCCGTGATGCGTTGCACGCGAGGGTCAGGGCCGTGGGGGCGGCTCCAGTGGCTCCAGGGGAGGATGTGGCCGGGCGGGGAACTTAAGCCCTGCGTCCACCAAATGGTGGCGGCGTTGAAGACGATGTTTCCCTTGGGGCCGGGAAAAATCGTCGCGGTCCAGTGCGCCGGGGTCGTGCCGCCGCGCCAGACGGTGCCTTCGCCCACGACTTCGAGACCGGGAATGTTCGCGGGGGCTCCGTGGTGTTCCCAGCCGACGAGGCCGCGCACGGAGTCGCCCTTTTTCATGCCGGTGCCTTCAAAAATCCAGTGGTCCGGCTTGGCACAGACCCAGTCGCCGCCGCCGTTGAAAGGCACGATGCTGCGAGCCCCGATGATGTCTGCTTCGTTGCGAGTGTCGCGCTTCCAATCCTTCGTGAAGACACTGAGGGACGCCTCGATTTCCGCGTCGGTGAGGCCGGCGTAGATGCCGGTGCGCTGGAGGATGCGCTGGTTCTGACCACGGGAGGAGGGCTGGAAGGGCGTGACGCCGAAGACGGAGTTGCCGCAGAGCCAGAGGGCGTTCGTGCCGCCGGCGATGGCGGCCTTCACGGCATCGTATTGGCGCGGATCCCAATACTCGTCGTGGCCGACGCTGAGGAAGGTCTTGCAGCGGGTGAGGTTCCCGACTTCGAGGCAGTCTTGGTTCGAGCAATAGGTCACGTCGTAGCCGTGTTCCTCCAGCCAGTAGGCCAGGGGGAATTCCCACAGCAGATACTCGCCGGAGCCGAGGGAGAGCGGGTGCTCGTAAATCTGCGCATACTTCCCGTAAGGCCGGTCGAAGCTCACCCGGGTGCCGACGGCGTGCGCGCCGCGCGGGTCGGTGTAGAGGGAGTAATCGTTGGGCCAACGGTTGTAGGCCTGCCAGGTGTTGTCGCTGCACTGGAAGAGGAAGTCGGCGGGCCGGTCGTCGCGGACGATGAAGATGATGTAGCTCTGCCAGTAAGGGTCCGTGGCTTTGTCCGGCACGGTGGTCAGGCGCGTGAGGTAAACACCGCTGGGCCAATTGGCGGGGATCTTGAAGGAGACCACGGGCGCCCACTGGCACTCGCGGAGACGGTTCTCGCCGATGGGCGGGTCGGGCTGCTGGGTGCCCGGGATGGGGCCTTCGGTCATCATGAGGCGCGCGCCGCGTCTGCCGTAGTAACCCGTGCGGAAAACTTCGAAGAGGAACTTCGCGTCGGGGTTGACGCTGATCATGAAGTCTAGGGTTTCGCCGGCCTTCACGCTCTGCCGCGAGCAATAGCCCTCGATGGCCGGCGCGCGGAAACCGCCGGTCTTGTCTAGGCGAACGCGGGTGAGCTGCCAGTCGAGGGAGCCGGGCCGGGCGTTTTCCTCGGCGATGAGGGACTTGCGCGCGACGGGTCGCGACTGGGTCTGGGCGGAGGCCGGGGCGGTGGCGAGGGTGGCGGCGGTCGCGGCGGAGGCTTGGAGGAAGGCGCGGCGGCCAAGGCGGGAGGGGCGGGCTTTCATGTGAGGAATGAGTGGAGGGGAGATGGGCGCGGGGACGGGGATATTCAATGCCCACACGTGCTCCGGGGGTAAACACGCGCTGAAAACTGGAATTGCGATGCCCGGTAACCGTTTCCCAGCGCCAAGCGATGAAATTTAGGCGTCCAGAAATGAAATTCGGGCGTCGCTGAACCATTTTGGGACGCCTAAGAATGATTTGTGGACACCCGAATCTTCCTGCCGGACGCCCAAAAATGGATTTTTGGCGTATGGATTCGGTGGAGGCGCGTCCCAAAATGGGTTTGGGACGCCCTGAAAGGTTCGGAGGACGCGGTTGTTTGGCCTTCCCGAGGGCCAAAACTGTCCGGGCACACCTGAAAGGATGGGTGGGCCGGACGTTGCACCGGGGACGGGTTCCGGCTACAGCTTCCCGCCATGACAACACCGCACGTTCTCCTCGTCATCGGCACCACGAGTCAGAAGGGCTCCACTCGCGTGGTGGGGCAGTTCGTGGCCGAGCAGTTGCGCGCGGCGGGCTGTGGGGTGGACATTTTCGACTACGAGGCGACGCCGCTGCCGCTCTTCAACCCCGACAGCTCGTGGAGCGCGCCGGACTTCGCCGCCCTCAAGGCCCGCGTGGAACGGGCGGACGCGCTGGTGCTGGTCACGCCGGATTACCACGGGAGCATGAGCAGCGCGCTGAAGAACTTCCTCGACCATTTCTGGAAGGAATATACCGGCAAGCTTTTCGCCAGCGTGGTCGGCTCGTTCGAGAAGGGGCTGACCGTCCATGATCAAATCCGCACGGTGGCGCGGCAATGTTATGCTTGGGCGCTGCCGTATGGCGTGACCTTCACGGACAAGGAAGATGTGCGCGATGGCACGGTGGTCAGTGACGCATTCCGGCAGCGCGTGGGCATGCTGGCCCGGGATATCCGCGTGTATGGCGCACTGCTGGCCAACCAACGCCAGGCCGACTTGGCGGGAACGGACCCCGGTTTCCTGGCGAAACTACGGAAGTGAGCGGACGCAGGCACATCCGACTTTCTTCCTCGGTGAAGCGGGATTTGCCTGCGAATGGCTTCCTCCGGGCTGGCTAGCGGCGGGGGTGATTGCTAGCGTTCGCCGAAATGCCATCCGCCCCCACCAGACCGGCTGCTGTTCCTGCGCCGCACGGGACTTGGTGGCCGACGGTGGCCGGCGTCTTCCTCGCCTTCGTCCTGCTCAAGCTCGGCAATCCCGTCATCCTGGACCACGTCGTGGCCCCGCCGTCGGGTTGGGCGGAACTCCTCGTTGAGACCTGGCCCGCGGTCTGGGGTTACGGCGTGCTGGCGGGGGTCGTGGTGCTGGGCGCGCGGAACTGGCGACGCCCCGCAGGCGTGCCGGTCTGGGCGCTATGGTTGCCGGGCGTCTGGCTGGCGTGGCAACTGGTGGCGGCGACCACGACGGTGGACGCCGGGCTGACAAAAATCGTGCTCCCTCAGTTCGTGGCGACGGTGGTGTGTTTCGGGCTGGGGCTGAGCGCGGGAAGTTCCGCCGGGGCGCGACGAGTTTGGCTGGGCTTGCTGGTAGGATTGCTCGTGGTGCTGGGTTCCGGCTTCCGGCAGCAATACGGCGGCTTGGCGTCGAGTCGGGAGTTCTTCTACGAGAACGAGAAGACCGGCTGGAAGGACGTGCCACCGGAAGAGCTGGCGCGACTGGAAGGTAGCCGACTCCTCGTCCGCAAGCCGGACGGCTCCTGCACCATCAATCCCGACCTGCTCCCCAAGCTCGCCAAGGACCGCATCTTCGGGACGCTCGTCTATCCGAACGCCCTCGCCGGAGTCGTGCTACTCCTGCTGCCCGGGGCCTTGCTCACGGTCTGGGGCGTGAGCGGACGGCTGCAAAACGTCACGCGCGGTGTGCTCGTGGGGTTGGTAGCTTACATGGGGCTGGCGTGTCTGTATTGGTCGGGGTCGAAGGCCGGTTGGCTCATCGCGCTGGCGCTCGGCGGGGTGGCGTTGCTGAACCTGCCCTTGCCCAAGGCGCTCAAAACCGGGCTGGTGGTCGCGGTGGTAGCGGGCGGGCTAGCGGGCTTTGCGTGGAAATACCAAGACTACTTCGCCGGTGGGGCACGGAGTGCGAACGCCCGCTTCGACTACTGGTCCGTCGCCGGGCAAACGGCACTGAACCACCCGCTCCTTGGCAGCGGCCCCGGCACCTTCTACGCGGTCTATCGGCAAGCCAAGCGCCCCGACGCGGAGATGAGCCGGCTCGTCCACAACGACTACCTACAACAAGCCTCCGACTCCGGCGTGGTCGGCTTGTTCACCTTCGCCGGGTTCATTTGGGCCTCGCTCGCGGCGCTTTACCGGATAACGCGCGGTGACTGGACCCTGTTCGCGGTCTGGCTGGGGCTGCTGGGCTGGGCGCTGCAAAGCTTCGTCGAGTTCGGACTCTACGTCCCAGCACTGGCCTGGACGGCGTTTTTCCTCTTCGGCTGGCTCTGGGCAGTGGCGCGAAATGGGTTCGACACCGTTCCGCCCCAAACTTAACCTCCGCCGCGATGAACATCCTGTTCCTGAACGGTCCGAACTTGAACCTACTCGGCCAACGCCAGCCGGAAATCTACGGGCGCACCACCTTGGCGGACATCGAGGCCAAGCTCCGCGAACTGGCCGCAAAAGCAGGTGTTACCATGGACTTCCGCCAGTCGAACCACGAGGGCGAACTCGTCACCTGGATTCAGCAGGCGCAGGGAAAGTTCGCCGTTATCGTGCTTAACGCCGCCGCTTACACCCACACCAGCATCGCGCTCCGGGACGCCATCTCGGCGGTCGCGGTCCCGACCATTGAGGTTCATCTCTCCAACATCCATGCACGGGAAGAGTTCCGGCATCGGTCGTTGATTGCCCCAGTCTGCAAAGGACAACTTGCCGGGTTTGGCGAGCATTCCTACTACTTGGCCTTCCAAGCGGCTTTACAGTTAACGCCCTCCTGAGTGGGCTTTCGGCCAAAGGAACTGCACGGTTTCCCGGCGATGTCTCCGAGCTGAATGTCCGCTTGACGCTCCCAACCTCGCTCCCTACGCTCCGCCTCCATTGAAATGTTGAACGTGCAGCCAGCCTTGAACCGACGGAGCTTGAGCCGCTTGAGCCGCCCCTTTCAACTCGTCTCAAAACCCTCAACCTGGAGGACTCTGTGGACCTAAAAGACATCAAAGCCATCATTGACCTGATGAAGAAGAACTCCATCTCGGAGTTTGAACTCGAGAAGCAGGAATTCAAAATCCGCCTCAAGCGCGGCAACCTCGCTGGCCCCGTCGCCTACGAGGATGCGCCCGGGATTCCGCAATACGCCACGGCCGCTCCGGTCGCCGCCTTGGTGGCCCCGCCTGCCGCAGCCTCCGCCGATGCCGAGATCAAGTCCCCGATGATCGGCACCCTCTACCGCTCCCCCTCCCCCGAGGCCGCCCCCTACGTGGAAGTCGGCACGGAAGTCGGCCCTGATACCGTCGTCTGCATCATCGAGGCGATGAAGGTGATGAACGAAATCAAGGCCGAGACCCGTGGGGTCATTACCGCCATCGTCGCGGAGAACTCCAAGCCGGTGGAGTTCGGTCAGGCGTTGTTTAAGATCCGCCCGCTCTGAGCCGACTGTTTTGAGTTTTGAGTCCGGGTTTTGAGTTGAACGAACCGAGACTCCCAACCCGAAACTCATAACCCGAAACCCAAAACCACCTTCGCCATGTTCGAGAAAGTCCTCATCGCCAACCGCGGCGAAATCGCCGTCCGCATCATCCGCGCGTGCAAGGAACTCAACATCCGCACCGTCGCCGTCTATTCCGAGTCCGACGCCAACTCCATGCACGTCCAGATGGCCGACGAAGCCATCTGCATCGGCAAAGGCCCCAGCAAGGAGAGCTACCTCCGCATTGACCGCCTCATCAGCGCCGCCGAGATCGCCGACGTGGATGCCATCCATCCCGGCTACGGCTTCCTGTCCGAGAACGCCCATTTCGCCGATGTCTGCGAGAGCTGCAACATCCGCTTCATCGGCCCCAGCTCCCGGGCGATGAACGCAATGGAGGACAAGCAAGTCTCCCGCGCCCTCGCCAAGAAAGCCGGCGTCGCCACCCCGCCCGGCTCCGAGGGCACCATCGAGAACGAACAGGAAGCCCTGACCGTGGCCAAGCGGATCGGCTACCCCGTCATGATCAAAGCCATCGCCGGCGGCGGCGGTCGCGGCATGCGCGTGGCCCACAATGACATCTCGATGATCAAGGGCTTCCACACCTGCCGCTCCGAGGCCGAGAAAGCCTTCGGCAACGCCGGCGTTTACATCGAGAAGTTCATCGAGAACCCCCACCACATCGAGTTTCAGATCTTGGGCGATAACCGAGGCAACCTCATCCACCTCGGCGAACGTGACTGCTCCATCCAACGCCGCAACCAGAAGCTCATTGAGGAGTCCCCCTCGCCTCTGTTCGAGCGCAAAGAGTTCCGCGACCTCCGCAAGAAGATGGGTAAGGCCGCCCTCAAGATCGCCGAAGCCGCCAACTACACCAGCGCCGGCACCGTCGAGTTCATCGTGGACGACCACGCGAACTACTACTTCCTGGAGATGAACAAGCGCATCCAGGTCGAACACCCCGTGACCGAGGAAGTCACCGGCGTGGACCTCGTGAAGCAGATGATCCTCATCGCTGCCGGCGAGCAGCTCCGCATCAGCCAGAGCGACATCGTCGCCCGCGGCCACTCCATCGAGTGCCGCATCAATGCCGAGGACCCCTTCGACGACTTCCGCCCTTCGCCTGGTCGGATTGATATGTATTACGCCCCCGGCGGTCCCGGTGTGCGCATTGATAGCCACGCCTACGCCGGTTACACCATCCCGCCTTACTACGACTCGATGATTGCCAAGCTCATCGTCTGGGGCAAAGACCGCCGCGACGCGATGGAGCGCATGAGCCGCGCCTTGAGCGAATACATGATCACCGGCATCAAGACCACGATCCCCTTCGAGCAAGCCATCCTTCAGGACCCGAACTTCCGGCGCGGCGTTTACTCCACCAACTTCGTCGAGCAACTCCTCAGCGGCGGCCGGCGCGAGCTGATCGAAGAGAAGGCGTAACGCCCAAGCGGAGGGCTTGGTGGCACCCTGCTCCTCCCGGCCCTCCTGCTCGCGTTCGGAAAACCCTTCACCGGCCTACGAGCTGGCGCTGGTGTAGCGGCGGAGCGCGGTGCGCCAAACGAATTCAGAAGCGGCGAAGAGCAGCGCGGCGACGGTGACGAGGAGGAGTATTTCCAGCGGGGAGCCGATCCTGGCCACCAGGACTTTCACCGGGACGTTTGACACGAGCAGCATCGGCAGCGCGTAGGTGAAGACGGCCTTGAACGGACCGTGGAAAGCTTCGTCGGGCAGGCGGGCGATGTTGAAGAGGTTGTAGTAGCCCCAGACGATGCCTTGCGCGCGCACGGTCCAGAAGCTCGTGGCCGCGAGCATCACCATCAACGAGTAGTGGATGCTCAGGCCGACCAAGACGAGCGCCAGATAGCCCACAACCTCCACGATGCCCGGCGTGTGCCCGAGCCGGTGCAGCGCGTAGCCGATGACCACCAGCGCGCCCGCCGCACTGACGAAACCGCCGAGGTCCACCTGCCGGAAGCTGACGAGGAAGCGAGTGTTCACCGGCAGCAGGAGCATGAAGTCCAGCTTCCCGGTGCGGATGTGCTCGGAGAGGTTAGTCAGGTTGGTGAGGAAGAGCGCGGTGAAGAGTTGCTGGATGAGCTGGCTAGTGCCCACGAGCGCGACGACCTGCCACTTGGTCCAGGTGCCGATGCTCCCGGTGTGCAGGTAGAGCACGCTGACGAAGCTGAGTTGGAGCGCGAACCACAGGGTCTCCACCACGATCCACAGGAGGAAGCTCGTCTTGAAGCCCATCTCGCGGATGACCGAGTTGCGCCAGAGCGCGGCGTAGAGAGAGAGGTAATGGGGAATTCCACTTCGGTGCCCGTCCGAGGATTCGCGATTCGCAATTCGCCGTTCGCCATTCATGTCAGCCTCCCACCGCCGAGTATTTCTTGATGCCCCGGCTCCAGACGCAGCGGGCGAGGGCGTAGGCGGCCACGACCCAGAGGAGTTGCACCAGCACGCCGTGGGGGATCGCTTCCGCCGGCACGCGGCCCAGCCAGATGCTTACGGGGAAGAAGAGCACGTAGGGAAACGGCGTGTAGTCCAGCGCTCCGGCGATGGCGGGCGGCAGGATGTCCAAAGGGAAGAGGTGGCCGCCAGCGAGGTATTCGAAGGCGAAGGCGACGAAGATGAAGGTGGCGACCTCCAGCACCCAGAAGGCGAGCAGCGCCAGCGTGAAGCTCATGAAGAATTGCAACAGCGCCGTCAGTCCGACCGAGACGAGGAACCACGCGGCAGCCGCGGTGTCCGGCGGCAGCACGAGGTAATCGCGCATCACCCAGAGGAACGCGCCGGTCGGCACCACCGCCACGGCCGCATACACGAGCCGGCTCGCGGTGAAGAGGCAGAGCCGGTAGGTGAGGTAGTCCATCGGCTTGAGCAGGAATTGGCTGATGTTGCCATCCTTGATGTCGGCGGCGATTTGCCAGTCGTCCTCGGTCACGGCGGTGAGCGCGTCCACGATGGTGATGACGAGGTAGTAGGAAATCATCTCCGCCAGCACGTAGGAGCCGACCTGCCCGCCGTCGGCCTTCCCCGCGTAAATGGTGCGCCAGACGTGGATGGTGGCCGTGAGCGGGATGAGGCCGAAGGTGGCGCGGAACAGAAAGTTCAGCCGATACACCATCGTGTTCTGCAAGCCGATGCTGAGGACGTGCCGGTATTTGCCCATCGTGGTCTGCTGCCGACTCTTGCTCGTAATCCTATTCTTAATCCTGCTCCTGCCCGCCCGCGTCGGCCACGACACGGAAGAGCAGGATTAGGATCAGGATCAAGCGCAGGAGCAAGGGGTTTCCCCGCTTTGACATGCGCGCCGCACTTGCTAGCCTCCCGCCCCGTCGTCCACTGCTGCTCATGGCTAGACTCACAATCTTGACTGGCGCGCGCCGGGGCCAGCGCTTTGAGCTGCCCCCCGGCATCGTCACCATTGGCCGCCAGGTGGGAAACACCCTCGCCATCGCGGACGATTCCGTCGGCGGCCAGCACCTCCTCATCACCGTTGACCCCGCCGGCTGCCGCATCAAGGACCGCAGCGGCGGCGGCACCATGGTCAACGGCCACCACGTCAGCACCGCCGCGCTGGAGGACGGAGACATTCTCACCCTCGGCGTCGTCGAGTTGCTTTACGAGGTGGGCACGCCGATCCCGCGCCCGTCGTCAGGCCAGCCGCCCAAGCCCACGCCCGGCGGTCTCGCGGCGAAGGTCAAACGCGAAGGCCCGCGCTTCGAGGACGTGCTCAGGGAGCAAAAGGCGCAGAAGAAGGTCAAAATCTTCGACATCGAGCTGGGGCCAATTCTGTTGTGGGGCTTCATGGTGGCGCTGGCGGGCGCGGGCGTCTGGGCGGCGCTGCATCCCAAGCCACCGCCGGAGAAGAAGGCCAAGCGCGTCCGGGGCGGAACAGGCGTAGTCGTCATGCCCGGCGACCCGGGCACCGCGCCCGTCACCGCCAAAAAAGTCGAGCCCGCCGAACCAGAGGCAAAGGTGCCGCCGGGCTTCGTCCTCGCAACCGAGCCGCCGCCGTTGCCGTATGCGTTGCCCGTGGGCGCGGCGGCGGCAGCGAAGGCGGGCGCGAAGGTTTACTTCACCTCGCAAGGCAGCGCGCAGGCCGCAGTGGACGCTGCACACGAAGGCGACGCAGTGGTGTTCGACGCGCCCAGCGTCGGCAGCGTCGTTGTGCGCCGCCCGTTAAAAGACGTGCAATTCATCGGCGGTTCCGCAGCGTGGCAACTGGAGGCGGACGTGACGGGCTGTCAGTTCTTCTGGCACACACCGACCGAGATGACCCAGAAGTCCGGCAAGCTGGAACACAGCGCCTTCTACCAATCCCACGGCCCGGCCACGCACCTGACTCACGCGGACGCGGTGACGTTCTACTACGGCGGCAGCCAAGTGCTCGCGGGGGACTTCAAGACTCGCAGCGCGACGCCGCAACTTTGGTTGAGCGGCTTCGTGCGCGGCGTGACCCTGCACAAACCCATCATCGCCGCGCCCGAGGGCGAGCGCCGCTGGGACATGGACTGGGCACCCGTGGTGAGAGTGCAAGCCGAGGACCTCGCCGGCCACGGCCACAACACCTACCTCCTCAGCCCGTTAGTGCGCGGCCAGACCGCATGGACGCCCTTCCATGTCGTGCGCGCCACGGGGCTGACCTTCGCACAAGCCTGCTCGGAAGGCGGCACTTGGGCGGACCCGTTGCTCGAAGTGGACTACGGCATTGACTGCGCCATCGTCGCCACCGCGCTGGCCGGGCGCGGCGACGCGGGGAACGCGGGCTACCTCCGACTGCCAGACGTGCTCAAGTATCACGACCACGAGGAGTGGGGCCACAATCACGCCAATGCACCCTTCCGTGGCGCGGCCATTTACCTCGGCGGCCAGCGCAACCGCATCATCGGCCACGGCGACTTGCGCCCGTGGAGCATCGGTCGGCGCGCCGCGCTGCCGGGCATGCACTACGCGGACGGCATCGTGGCACGCGACCCGTTCCTCCAAGAGTGGTCGGCGGAGCAAGGCGGGCTGAACGCCAACTTCGCCGAGCCGAAGAATATCTTTCGTGGCCAGTGGCGCACCGCCGCGCCGGTCTTTAACGCGACGACCCGCGACCAGCGCACTCGTTTCCCCGTGCTCGGCGCGAACCTCGCGCGCCCCGTGCTCGTGCCGCTGGGCGACTTGCGTGCTCCACCGCCGCTGCTCTTCGGCAAGCGCTTCTCCGACCTCACCGGCAAACCCGCCCCCGTCATCCAGCGCGCGCTCGACGCGGGGGAAAACGTCTTCCTCGGCGCAGGTGAATACTCGATGTTCCGCCCCATCACCAACGGCTGCGTCTTCGGCGCGGGCATGGAGCAAACTGTCTTGAGCTGGCCCACGAACGTGGATTGCTCGCAGCGCGACTGCAAAGGGCTGCTGAACCTCACCGTGCGCGGCGGGCGTTACGGCCACAACTCGCAGGCCGGCGACGGCGGCACGACGAACACCGCCACCGCGCTCCTCCTGCGCGTGCGCTTCGACAGCCAGAGCCAAGCCGGCGTCACGCTCCACGCGGCGCGCGACCAAGTGTATCAGGACTGCGAGTTCATCAACGGACGCGTTGGCTTCACCCACGGCCACGACCGGTCGCGCGGCGTCTGGGTGGGCGAGCGCGCCACGGCGGGCGGGACGACCATCACACGCCTCAACCTCGCCAACTGCACCTTCCGCAACCTCACCGAGCGCGCCATTGACCTGCGGCCCGGCACCGCGCAGACCGGCGTCGTCGGCATCCACAACTGTCTCTTCGAGGACATTGGCGACACGGCGCTACGCGTCTTCGGCGGCGAGGCGCACCTCGTCCAGAACTGCATTTTCCGCCGTGTGGGCAAGGAGATTTCCACCAACGCAATCGTCGAGGTCATGGGGCACGGCGCGGTCGCGTTGAGCCACCTGGAGATTCAGAACAAGGACTTCCCCGGCAGCCCGGTCGGCATTTTCGTGAACGGCCTGGCCAGCGTGTCGCACTGCAAAATCCTCGGCACCCAGCGCGCGCTGGCGTCACGCATGGCGCTGATGGCCGACCACATCGAGGCGGCGGACGGCAACTACGAACTGGCCTACGGCAGTTTCGTGACGACCTCGACCTTCCGAAACGCCGACGTGAAGAAAGGAGCAATGTTCGTTCGCGAGGCCGGCGGCGGGGAAAGCGTTTCCCTCCAAGCCGGCACCCAACCGCTCGACGGCACACCGCCTCCAGCCGTAACCAATGTGACCGTGGAAGACCGCGTGGACGGGCACCACATCTCGTGGAAAGCCGTTGAAGACAAGGAGTCGGGCATCCTCGCCTACCTCGTGTTCGCGGCGGGCCGGGAGATTCACCGCACGCCGCTGACCTACGACCCCGGCGACAGCGCCGGCACGCCGCTGATGTCGCGCGTGGTCCCCACCGCGTTCCTCGATACCAACCGCGTCGCCGACACCTACACGGTGAAAGCCATCAATGGCGCAAACCTCGTCACCGGCGGCGGCCAAGCCCCGCTGCCCCGATGGGGTCCGATGCGCGCGCGCTTCACCGACCGCTACACCAACGAAGTGGTCGTGGCTGAGATCACCTTCCGCAACCGCCAACCCGGCGTGGTGGACGTGAAAGGCCGCAAGCTCACCGCCGCTGAACTCCGCCGCCAAGGCGTGCCCGACTCCGTCCACATCGAGCCGCGGCCCTGAACCTCTCGCTGCCGGCTCGCAGCCGCCGTTCGTTGGCTACGAGCACTTTGGACGGCGACTGGAAGTCGCCGACAGGAGTCTCCCGCACCGTTTACTGACCCACTTCAGAAAAGAAAAACCCCTCCCGGTTGACCGGAAGGGGTGTGGCTAAGCGAGGCTTAGGTTAGAACTTGTAGGCGATCTGGGCAATGAGTGCCTGAGCGTTGTTGCGGGAGGCAACAGCACCCGTCTTGGCCGCACCCTTGCTGCCGTTCAGGTCGTGGTCCCAGCGATACTCGAGGCGGGACACAACATTGGCCCAGAGCTTGTAGTCCAAGGTCAACGTGGTGGCGAGGAACTCGTTGGCGTTGCCGACACCGGTGTTCTGAGTGTCATACTCGACGCGCAGGTTGAGCGTGGATTTTTCGCAGGTCTTCAGCGAGAGGTAAAGGGCGAGCACATCCTCGTCGGTGCTGGACTTGTCGAAGTTCAGGTGATCCCAGGCAGCGCCAAGGGTCAGCTTGTCAATCCCGGTCGGGAGGGTCGCCCCGACGTAGATGTGCGTCTGATCAGGAGCCGTCACAGCGTCCGTGGACTTGAAGCCGTCCACGACACCAGCGGTGAGCACCGCGCCCTTGAGGAACCCGAGGCTGTCAGGAGCGGTGAGGCTCGCGGAGGCCAAGTAGGTCAACTGGGAGTTGTTACCACGCGCACCGGCATTCAGGACAGCGTCATGGGTGTTGGCAGCGCCCGCGTTGAGCGACAGGAGGTCAGACACCTTGTAGCTCAGGAGGAGGCCGGTGTGCGAGGTGGGCTCGATGCTGTTACCACGCGAGCGGGTGTAGTTCGGGTTCTCGATGGAGTTGGCGGATTCGTAGCCGACGATGGTGTCGAAGACACCCATCTTGGCTTGAATGCCGTTGCCGACGGGGATGTTGAGCGCAACGTTCGCGTTTTTGATAGCGATGTTGCTGCCGGCACCGGTGTTGTTGCCGATGCCAAGGCCGGCATCAGGTCCGAGCCACAGCTCGACGTTGTAGCCAGTAGCCCACTCGCCTTCGGCGAGGGCGCTGCTCAACTTGAGGTCAACGACGTCCAAGTTGAACTGGTCGCCGGCCTTGGCGTAGCTGTAGCGCTTGGTGGTGACGGCGCGGCCGGGTTCCCAGCCGACCGAGGTGCTGACGTAGCCGCTCAGGGCGGTGGAGGAAACGGCCGTGAGCACTTGGTGCGACGGCTTTTCTTCTGCTTGAGCAACCGCGCCGAAGCTGATCACGCCCGCGGCGGCCAGCCCCATTGTCCATTGATTAACTTTCATGTGTGTTAGTTCCTCTTTCGAGTTGTTGACTGACTGTTTGTTTCGTTGCGTTTTGCATGCGGGCAAAAACTGTTTACCCACTCACCAAAGACGGTGCATTGCGGGCGATCCTAACAAAGGAGCGGTTCGTGACAACAGTTTTTTTCAGTCTTTCCGGCCTTTTTTTGCGCTGGCCGCCAATCACCGGGGTAGCAAGCCGTTGCCACAGCGGCGAAGGCCGGTCACTTGGCAGGCTTGGCGGGCGGCTTCTCTTTAAAGGCGGAGCGCAGAAACCAGTGGTGCCGGAGGCCTTGGATCAACTGGTCGGTGTGGACGATGGCGGAGGAAATCTCGGTGAGCAGGTTGGTGTTGCCCGCGACTTGCGCGTTCAGGTTGCTGGTGAGATTGGCGAGGTTCGAGAGCGAGCGGTCGAGGTTCAGGGCGAGCGTGGTGAGGTTCGTGTCGGCGTGGGCGATGGTGCCGTCGGTGGTCTGAAGGAGGCGGCGCGTGTCGGCTAGGGCGAGGTTGGCGTTGCTGATGGTGGAGCGCGTGTCGGCGAGCGTGGTGCGGACGGAGAGGAGGGTTTGCTCGGTGGAGGTGTTTAGGTTGGTGGGCAGGAGCCAGGTGCCGAGCGAGCCGGCGGGGTTGGTCAAGTTGGCGGTGATGCGGTGGACGTTGGAGCTGACGGGGTGAAAGCTGGCGACGAGGAAGTTGGCGTTGCTGACGACGGGTTGCAGCTCGGCGACGCGCGCGTTGAGGTTGGTGAGGGTGCGCGTGCTGGTGGCCAGGAGCGCGGCGACCTGGTTGGTGAGGCTGAGGATGTTGGGCAACGCGGCTTCCACCTGGGTAAGAAGTTGCTCGGCGCGCTGGGTGAGCGCGGGGGATTCGTCGGCGACGATGTGGTAGGGGGTGGAGCCGGTGTTCCAATTGGTGTAAGCGCCGGACTGGTCATTCCACATCTTGGTGATGAGCTTGCCTTTGACCTCGTAGGCGGCGTGCATGGTTTTCTTCGAGCCGTCGTGGTTGGTGTAGCCGTTCCAGCCGCCGGGAAGGATTTCGATGTAGCGGCCACCGAGCAGGTCGCCGGCATTCACCCGCACGCGGGAGTCGCTCCAGACGTAACCGACGTCGCGGCTGCGCACGATGAATTGCACATAGACAAATTGCCGCTCGAAGTATTCCGCCGAGTCCGGGGCGACCGGTTCGATCTTGGTGATTTCGCCTGCCTCGCGGCCCATGAGCTTCACCTTGTCGCCCTTCTTGAGCCCCGCCGCGCTGTCCACGTAGGTGTAGAACGGGGCCTTGAGGTCGAACCAGCCCTTGGCCTGCGCCTGATAGTAGAAGTAGTAGCCGAAGCCGGAGAGCAGCAGCCCGGTGGCGAAGATGACGAACAAACCCACGGCGTGCTCGACGCGGCTGAGGCGGGTGCGGAGTTGTGGGGTGAGGTCTTGGAGGGCCATGGGCTAAAGGGGGAATGCAGAAGGCGGAATGCGGAATGGGGAGCGTGATTTCATACGGCTAGGAATTCGTGCAGGGCCGTTTCGCCACTCGCGGCTAGCCCGGCCCGGTCGCCCAGCGGCACCCAGCGTCGGCCTTGCAGCAGGGCGAACTGGCGCGCGCGGGCCTGCCACGGACGCAGGTCGTCGGTCGTGGCCACCAGCGCGAGGGGGCGGTGCGCGAGGCTGGGGTGGCCGGCGTTGAGTGCGTCGAGGGTGTCCAGCCACCAACGCATCTGGCGCGGGTCCAGGCCGGTGAGCGGGTTATCGAGCAGGAGCACCTCGGGCTGAAGCACGAGCGCACGGGCGAGCGCGACGCGTTGCCGCCAACTGCGGTTGAGCTGGCCGGTCACCTGACTTGCGAAGGCCGTCAAACCCGTGAGTTCGAGCAACCCAGCGACTGCCTCGCGCGCCTCCTCCGGGGAACAATTCCGGTGGTAGCGCAGCGGCAGCGCGACGTTCTCCTCGACCGTCATCTGCGTGAACAGCCGCCCGCCGTTCTCAAACACCAGCCCCACCCGCAACCGCGCCGCGACCAGCTCGGGCTGCGGCAACGTCGCCGTCTCCTGCCCGAAGAGGAAATGCACCCCCGCCGACGGCTGCTGCAAACCCGCCACCGTCGTGAGCCAGTCGCTCTTGCCCGACCACTGCAAACCGCCGACCGCCCAATACTCGCCCGCCCGCAGCCGCCAGTTCACCTGCTCCACCAGCGCCACGCCCGGCTCCTGCGCCGCAGCGATGCTCACCCCGGACAGCTCGATGAGCGGCGGGCTAACGACGGCGTCGTTGTTCGCAGCCAAGTTCATCGGAGCAGATAAACCAAGATGAACAGCGCGTCCGCCAGCACGCAGCCCGCGACGCTCTGCGCGACTGCGCGTGTCGTCGCTTCGGAGACATCCTCCAGCCGCAGCCGTTGCGCGAGGCCCTGATAGCACGTCACCGTCGCGATGATCGCGCCGAACGTCGCCGTCTTGAGGCCCAGCAGCACGAAATCCTCCCACGCCAGTGCGCTGGCGATCTGGCCGAAGTAATCCCCTGGCAGCAGCGGCACGTCCTGCAGGAACACAAACAGATACCCGCTGAACACCGCCACGAGGATCAAGTAAACCGTCAGCGAGAAAATCGCCGCCGCCAGCCCGATGACGCGCGGCATCACCAGGTAATGCACCGGGTCAATCCCCAGCGCCTCCAACGCCTCCACCTCGCCCTGCGCGCGGCTCAGGCCCAGCTCGATGACGATGGCCGTGCCCACGCGCGCCAGCACCACGAGCGCCGTCGCCAGCGGCCCCAGTTCGCGGATCAACACCGTGACCATCACCGTCCCTGCGTATTGCTCCGCGCCCACTTTTTGCAGCAACGAAACGGTCTGCCCCACGATCACGAGCCCCAGCACGAGGCCGAAGAACGCGATGCCCGGCAGCAGCCGCATACCCGCGCGGTCCACCTGCGCGCGGATGAGCGGGTGGGTGACACGCCACGCCACGTTGAACTTGGTGAGCGTGACGCCCAGCGTGATGAGCGCAAAAGAGCCGACGCCCTGGATCGTTTGAAGAAAGTGGAAAATCTGCCGCCCGACGAAATTGAGGTAGCTCTGCGGCAGCGGCACGGCCAGCACGCCCTGCAACAGCGGGAGCTTGATCGGCGGGGCGGACTCTTTTTCCACACGCGCAGCTTAGGCGGCGGGCGAAGGACGGGACAACAGGTTTTTAGGTTGAAGCGTCTTCCAACGCGAACTGGTCGCCTACGCCACCAACCCCTTAACCAGCTCACCATGCACGTCCGTCAGCCGGTAGCGGCGGCCCTGGAACTTATAGGTGAGCCGCTCGTGGTCGATGCCGAGCTGGTGGAGCAAGGTCGTTTGCAGGTCGTGGACGCTCACGCCGTCGTTGGCGATGTTGTAGCCGAACTCACAGGTCTCGCCATAGGTCGTGCCGGCCTTCACGCCGCCGCCGGCGAGCCACACGCTGAAGCAGCGCGGATGGTGGTCGCGCCCGAAGTTCGCTGAGATTTTCCCCTGACAATAGTTCGTGCGCCCAAACTCGCCGCCCCAGACCACGAGCGTGTCGTCGAGCAAGCCGCGCGCCTTGAGGTCACGCACGAGCGCGGCGGCGGGCTGGTCGGTTTCCTTGCAGAGCTTTGGGAGAGCGCCGGGCAACCCACCGTGATGGTCCCAGTCTTGGTGATACAACTGGATGAACCGCACGCCGCGCTCCGCCAGCCGGCGGGCGAGCAGACAGTTCGCGGCGAACGTGCCGGGCGTCTTCACGTCGGAACCGTAGTTCTCCAGCACATGCGCCGGTTCGCCCGAGACATCCGTCGCGTCCGGGATGCTGAACTGCATCCGAAACGCCATCTCGTAGTTATCAATGCGGCTCTGAATCTCCGCGTCCGGCGTGCCGGCGAATTGGTGCTCGTGCAGCTCGCGCAAGCGGTCGAGCAACAGACGACGGCTGTCTTCGCTCACGCCGGCGGGGTTGTTCAAGTAGAGCACCGCGTCCTTCGCCGCGCGCAGCACCACGCCTTGATGCTTGGTCGGCAAAAAGCCGCTGCCCCACAGGTGCGAGCCGAGCGGCTGCCCGCCTTTGCCCTTCGTAGTAAGCACGACGAACGACGGCAGGTTCGCGTTTTCCTGTCCCAGCCCATAGCTCAACCACGCGCCGAAGCTGGGCCGCCCGGCGATCTGCGTGCCGGTCTGGAGGAAGGTCACGCCGGGCCCGTGGTTGATGGCCTCGGTGAACATCGAGCGCACCACGCACAAGTCGTCCGCGATGCTGGCCGTGTGGGGCAGCAGCTCGCTGAACTCCGTGCCGCCTCGCCCATGCTTGGTGAACTTGAACGGCGACCCGACGAGCGGGATGGACGACTGGTTGCCCGACATGCCCGTGAGCCGCTGCCCGCCGCGCACGGAGTCGGGAAGCTGCTCGCCATGGCGCTGGTTGAGCAGCGGCTTGTAGTCGAACAAGTCGAGCTGCGACGGCGCGCCGGACATGAACAGGTAGATGATGCGCTTGGCCTTCGGCGCGAAGTGCGTCGCGCCGAGGATGCCGCGGTCGGCGGTCGGTGCGGCAGTGACGTTCGCGGAAAGCATCTCGGCCAAGGCCGCGCCGCCAAGGCCGGCACCGAAGCGGTTGAGGAACTGCCGGCGGTCCGTCAGGAAAGTAGCGTCACTGCTCATGTGTGATTCGGGTTCAAAGTAACACTCACCGCTTCACCACGCACGCATCGTGATTCAACAGCGCTTGCGCCAACACAGTCGCAGCGGCGGCATCGGGTGCGGGAATCTTCTCGTCGTGCTTTGTGTTGCCCGCCTTCAGCAAGCTCACCGCCTCCGCAGGCTGCGCCTTGAAGTGAGCAAGTTGCTCGCGATGGAGTTGTTGCAGGATGGCCTGCTCGCGCGCGTCGGGCTTGCGGCTGAGGCAGCGGAGGAAGCCGGCTTCAATCATCGCGGGCACGTTGCCGTTGGCGTCGCGGTGCAAGGACTCGCCCAGCACGCGCGCGGCTTCGACGTATTGCGTGCCGTTCAGGAGGATCAGCGCCTGGAGCGGCGAGTCGGTGCGCTCGCGCTTCGCGGTGCAGACGGCGCGACGCGGCGCATCGAAGGCCAGCAGCGCGGGCGGCGGGCCGGTGCGCCGCCAGTTCGTGTAGAGACTGCGCCGATACACGCCGTCGCCGCCGGTCGGGCTCGCCGGCTTGAAGGACTCGCTCATCTCATACGGGTTCACCGGCGGGCCGCCGAGCGTGGGCTTGAGCAGGCCGGCGGCGGCGAGCGCGTTGTCGCGAATCATCTCGGCGGGCAGGCGCAGGCGCGGACCGCGCGCGAGCCATTGGTTGTCCGGGTCGTCGGCCATCGTCTGCGCGTCGGCGAAGCTCCGCTGGCGATACACGCCGCTCATCACAATGGTCTTCATCAACGCCTTCACGTCCCAGCCGCTCTGGATAAAACGCAGCGACAGCCAATCCAGCACCTCGGGATAAAGCGGCTTCTCGCCCTGGCTGCCGAAATCCTCCGCCGTCTTCACGAGGCCGCGACCAAAGAGGCTTTGCCAGATGCGGTTCACCGTGACGCGCGCGAGCAACGGATGGTTCGGCGCGGTGAGCCACTGCGCGAGGCCGAGGCGGTTGCGCGGCGCGCCAGCGGGCCACGGCGAAAGCGCGGCGGGCGTGATGGGACCGACCTCTTCGCGGCGATGGTTATATTCGCCGCGCCATAGCACGTAAGACTTCTTCGGCTGCGGCAGCTCGCGCATGACCATGATTTCCTTCACGCCGTCGGCGAACTTCACCAGCTCGGCGCGGGCGGCCTTGAGCGCGGCGAGCTGCTTTTGATATCCAGTATCCAGCGTGTGGAGATAGTGGTCCGCAAGCCAATCACGCAGCCAGTCCTTCACTTCCGGCTCGGGGAATTCCATCATTCCTTTCCCCATTCCTTCATCATGGAGGGAAAGCAACTCGAGGCTCGACAGCACGCGATTGAACACTCGGAAGTCGTCGATCTTCCCGTTTTTGAAGCCCCGGTCACGCATCCGCTCGCCCAGCGAAATGTAGTCGTGGCCGCCGCCGGTGATGTTCTTCGTCAAGTTGTCCTTGATGACTTCGGTGTTTGCCTGCTGTCCGTTCACGTGCAGCCGGAGCCCCGCCGCCCGGCTGCTGCCATCCGAAGATACGACGACGTGTGTCCATTGGCCCGGCAGCATCACCTCGGTCGCGCTGATCGAAATGGCGTTGCCGGGCCAGAAGTGGATGAGCGACCACTTGAGCCTGCCGTCCTCGAACAGGAGTTCGTAGCCACGGCTGCCTGCGTCGGTCCACGCCTGCGAGCGATGAAAGATCACGGCGCGCTTTTTCACATCCGGCGTGTAGAGCCACAGCGAAAGGGAAAACGACTCGTGCCGCTGGAAGTTGCCGAGCGGTAGATTCACCGGGTCATCACCCGTGAACTCGACGGCTTTGCCGGAATGCCCCGAGACCAGTTTGTTTTCACCGGCAAGCGTGGCGAAGTTCGTTCCGCCGAGAGCGTTTGTGAACTTGTTGCCACCGACCAGTTCATCAAACGTGAACCGCGCCAGTTCGCCGGGAATTTTGAATTCAATCGGGCGCGCCTTCAGCCAGGCGGCAAACTCGGCGGGATTCGGCGTGCGGATGGCAGCGAGTTTTTGCTCGGCGTCACGCACGGATTTCTCCAGCGAAGCCAACTTTTCCTTTGCCGGCGCATCGAGGAGCGGCTGCGCGGGCGTGGGCACGGAGGGCGTAAAAAAAGAGTAGAGGCCGGCCTCGTCCACGTTTTGGAAAAAGGAAAACAGGCCGTAATACTCCTTCTGCGCGATGGGGTCGTATTTGTGGTCGTGGCAACGCGCGCACTCGAAGGTCAGGCCGAGGAACGCCGTGGCAAAGGTCTGCACGCGGTCAGCCACATACTCCACGCGATACTCCTCCTCGACGCTGCCTCCCTCGGTCTCCTGCTGGTGCAGGCGGTTGAAGGCGGTGGCGAGGATTTGGTCGTCGGTGGCGTTGGGCAGCAAGTCGCCGGCGAGCTGCGCGGTGACGAATTTGTCGAACGGGAGGTTCTCGTTGAACGACTTGATGACCCAATCGCGCCACGGCCACATCTCGCGCTCGCGGTCCACCTGGAAGCCGTAGCTGTCCGCGTAGCGCGCGATGTCGAGCCAGTCCACGGCCATGCGCTCGCCGTAGTGGGGCGAGGCGAGGAGCCGGTCCACGAGATTGGCGAATGCCGAATGCCGATTGCCGATTGGGGAATAGTCGCGCAGGAACGCTTCGACTTCGCTCGGCGACGGCGGGAGGCCGGTGAGGTCGAAGGTGAGGCGGCGCAGGAGAGTGGCGGGGTCGGCCTCGGGTTGGAGCTTGAGTTTGCGGGCTGCGAGTCCCGCTGAAACCAAGGCGTCCATGGGGGAAGTGTTCAGTGGCCAGTGTTCAGTGTTCAGTTTGGCGCTCGGAGCCGGCTTGGCAGAGGGACGCGACTGATTACTGAACACTGAAGACTGAACACTGAAGACTTTCCCCTCAGCGAGCGGCACAAACGCCCAATGCGCCTCATACTGCGCCCCCTCGGCAATCCACCGCCGTAGCAGTTCCACCTCGGCGGTCGTGATGGCTGGCAGCTTGGACTTCGCGGGCGGCATGTGCTCGTTCGCGTCCTTGGTCGTCACGCGCTTGAGCAGTTCGCTCTTGTCCGGCTTGCCGGGAACGATGGCGTTCTTCTTGAGCGCACCCTCGCGCGTGTCGAGGCGCAGGCCGGCCTCGCGCTTCTTCTCGTCGAAGCCGTGGCAGAAGAAGCATTTGTCCGAGAGAATGGGGCGGATGTCGCGATTGTAGCGCACCGGTTCGGCGGCGGAGGCCTGGTCTAGGCCGATGGCAGCGAGCAGCGCGAGGGCGCACCAGAGGGAGCCTTTGTTCACGAGGAGCAGACCTTGGCCCGGCGGGTAGTCTTCGAGGGTTCTTCGGCAGGGGAAACCACCACGGACGGCGGTTGCAAACCGCCGGCAACCAGTTCAGGGCCGCAGGTAGTCGTTCTGCCGGAACCACTCGGCGGCGGCGCGCAGGGCTTCGCGCGGCGGGGTTTGCGGGAGGCCGAGTTCGCGGATGGCTTTGGCGGGGTTGAAGAACATTTTGTATTTCGCCATGCGCACGCCAGCCAGCGGGGCCTTGGGCGGTTTGCCGGTGAACTTGGAAATAGCTTCGTCCACATGCGCCGCCAGCAGCGGGATGAAGTAGGGCAGCGCCACCTTCGGCGCGGGCACCCCGGTGATGTCCTGCAAGACGGCGAAGGCTTCGTGCATCGTCCAGTTGCCTTCTGCATTGCCGAGGATGTAGCGCTCGCCGATGCGGCCCTTCTCCGCCGCGAGGATGTGGCCGATGGCGACGTCGCGGACGTGGACCCAGTTGAGGCCGGTGTCGAGATAGGCGGGCATCGCGCGCTTGAGGAAGTCCACGATGACCTTGCCGGTGGGCGTGGGTTTTACGTCGCGCGGGCCGACGGGGGCGCTGGGATTCACGATGACGATGGGCAGGCCGTGCTTCACCAGGTCGCGGGCGACGACTTCCGCGCGCCACTTGGAGAGCTTGTAGGGGTTGCTCATCTGGGCTTCGGAGACGGGCGTATCCTCGTCGGTGGGCGTGAGCTGGCCGTTCACGGCGCGGGGCAAGCCGATACAGCCGACGGTGCTGGTGTAGACGATGCGCGAGCAGTCAGAGAGGAACGCGGCCTCCAGCACGTTGCGCGTGCCCTCGACGTTCGCGGCGAACATCGGGGCATAGTCCGGCAGCCAGAGGTGGTAGCTAGCGGCGACATGGAAGCACCAGTCGAAGCCCTTCATGCCGGCCTGGAGGAGCTTGCGGTCGCTCACGTCACCTTCGAGCAACTCGTAATCCACGCCCTCCAGCCCGCGCACATCCGCGCCGGGCCGCGCCAGCACGCGGACGGAATGGCCGCGCCGGACCAGTTCGTGGACAAGGTTCGCTCCGATGAACCCGGAGCCGCCGGTGACAAAACACTTCATGGTTTGCTCGTGTCGTAGTGCAAAGGGCGCGCAGCCTGCCGTGTGGGGCAAGCCCGCACAAGCCAAACGCCGGGCAATCCCAGCCGTGTTCCCGCCAATTTTCCGCTCTCTGCCACAGCGCATCGCTGCTCTGCTGGGTGGGTGCATCGGGCTGACATCGGGCGCTGCTGGGCGGCGCTGTTGTGTGGCGTCGCGCTCAGTCAGGGCGCGGCGGCGGAAGGGTTTGCGCCGCTCGACGAGTCGCTCTACGCGATGGGCCGCTACGTCTATGAGCGCAATTGCCTCGTCTGCCACGGCCGTTGGGGTGACGGCGATGGCGAGATGGCCAAGGGGATGATTCCCCAGCCGCGCAAGTTCTCCGCCGGCATCTTCAAGTATCGCTCCACGCCCGGCAGCGCGTTGCCCACGAACGACGACCTCATGCGCACCATCCGGGGCGGACGCGCGAACACCTCGATGCCCTACTTCACGCAGCTCTCCGACCGCGAGGTGCGCGCCGTAGTGGAGTTCATCAAGTTCTTCTCCCCCAAGTGGCGCAAGCCGGAGAACTACGCCGCGCCCGTGCGGCTCCCGGAACCGCCCGCGTGGCTGGCACAAAGCGCGGAGTCCGCGACGCGTGCGACGAAGGGTAAGGCAACCTTCGCGCTCGCCTGCGTGGCGTGCCACGGCGAGCACGCGGATGGCAAGGGCGTGGCCGCCGCTGGCTTGAAGGACGTTTGGGGTGCCCCCGCGCTGCCCGCCGATCTGCGGGCATCGGCACTGCGCAACGGGCGCACGCCGGCGGACCTCTTCCGCGTGCTGACGCTGGGCATCCACGGCACGCCGATGCCGTCCTTCGCCGAGGCACTGACGGAGGGGCAACGGTGGGAACTCGCCGCCTTCATCGGCACGTTGCGGCCACCGGTGACGGCGGAGAAGTAAGGTCGTTTAGCGCTTCGACTCGACCAGACCGGGCGGCAGTGGCGGCTGCGGACCCGCTCCGGGCGGCAGCGGGGGAAACTCCGTCACCACCTTGCGCCACGCAGCGCGCTCCGACTCCGGCAGCTTCTGCCATTGCTCCGCGTTCGCGTAGAACTGCGCCGCTTGCGCCGGCGTCATCTGGCCGAGCTGTTTGAGCGCGGCGAGACAGGTGGCGCGGTCAGCGGCGGGGAGTTGCTCGAACTGGTCCAACGTGCGCGCGGCCTCGGCGCGCTGCGGCTCCGCGAGCGCGGCGACGACGCGCGTCTTCGCCTGGGCGTCGAGCCGGAAGTAGTGCGTGAAGCTATCGAGCAACTGTTCGCGCTGCCGCGCCGAGAGGCCCTGCCAATGGGTGACGTTGTCCGGCACCGTTGGCTCCAGACCGGGTGGCAGCGGGGGAAAAGCATTGGGAATCGCCGGCCGGGTCATGGCTTGGAGCAACCGTCCGTTGGTGAGGACTTCGCGCTGAATCTCGGCGGGCAGCTTGTCCCACGCCGCGAGCCGCTCCTCGACCCGCGCGCGGAAACTCTCCGGCACCGCCGCGAGCTGGGCGGCGCGGGGAGCGGGGAGCGTCGTGAGCAACGGGTGCAAGTGGTAGTGCAGCTCGGTGGCGTGCAGGCGGGCTTCACGCGCGGCGGGCGTGAGCGTGTCGTATTCGCGGAGCCGGGTGGTGAGCACCTCGCGCAGGCGGGCGGGTTTGGCGGCGAGTTCCGTCGTCCGCGCATCCATCCGCATCGCCAGCAAGGTGCGGAAGACGGTGACGGGGTTGCGCTCGCCGCCAACGGGTTCGGCTGCGGGGGCGAAAGAAGTCACCAGCAACAGCGCGAGAAGTTGAAATCCGGGGCGCATGGTTCAACGCGGTTGTTCAAAGGCCGCCAGCAGTTCCACGTCCGCCGCCGATTGGTTCAAGCGGCTGATGGCCTCGAAGTCCTTGAGCAGCGCGACGCTCGGCAGCCGCGTGAGTGTGGTGACCTGCTCGATGCTGCGCGCCACCTGCGTGGGGGTGCGCCCCCGGCGGCCTGGGAGGAGCACCGCCACCGCGAGCAGCATCACCGCGAAGGCAAACTGCTGCGCCAGCGACGGCCAGCGGAACCATCCGCGTCCGCCGACGGCCGCATGCGCCGGGGCGGCTCGGCGTTGCTCGGCCTCGATGTCCTGCCAGACACGGGCCATGAAGTTCGAGGCCACCTGTGGCGCGGGCAGCCGACGAAGCGCCTCGGCGAGCGCGGTTGCCTCCGCCCAACGCGGGCGGTCAGCAGGGTGCGTGACGAGCCAGCCATCAAGGCGCGCCAGCTCGTCCGGCGTCAGCGGGCGCTTGAGCCGGAGCGCGAGGAGTTCTTCAAACAGCGAGTTGTTCATGTTGGCCAGTGGGTTAATTGCCGTGCGGGAAACAAAGTTGCGCGGCTGGGGAGCAGAGAATTTTCAACCCCGGATGGACACTGCTGGACACGGATGCAGCCAAGGCGTGTCCCGGTCGGCAGTCCGCTCCCAATCTGTGCTTATCTGTGTTCATCTGTGGCAGAAGTTTGCTCCCACTCGCCCGTCCGCAGGTAAGGCTTCAGCCGTGCCTTGAGCGTCTCGCGGGCGCGGTGGATAAGGGATTTCACCGCTGAGAGCGAACAACCCAACACCTCGGCGATGTCCTCGTAAGCCATTTCGTCCCGTTGCCAGAGCAGGAGCGCGGTGCGTTGGTTCTCCGGCAAGGCGGCGACAGCCTCGGCCACCTTCGCCTCCAGCTCGCCACTCAGGAGCGTGTCCGGCGCGGCGGCCTGGCGCTTGTCCTCGACGCTATGGCCGCGCGGCTCGTCGGTGCCGGCGTGGGCCGGGGCGTCCAGCGAGTCGGCGGGATGGCGGGAGCGACGGCGAAATTCGTTCAGGCAGAGGTTGCGGGCGATGGTGAAGAGCCAGGTGGAGAACTTCGCTGAGGGTTCGTAGCGCGCGGCGGATTTCCAGACTTGGACGAAGGTGCCTTGCGCAAGGTCTTCCGCCTCCGCCGCGTCGGGCAGCGTGCGGTAGATGAAGCTCAAGACCGGCTGCTGATAGCGCGCAACCAACTCCTCGAATGCCGCGCGGTCGCCGTGCTTCACGCGAAGCATCAGCGTGGCATCGGGGTCGGTGGCGTCGGGCACGGTGCGAGGGTAGCAAACACCAAAGTGGGCGAGAAGTTGCGAACGCCACTGTGGAGCGCGGGCAGGCTGCCCGCGCTACGGCTTGAGCGCCTCGGCCAGCACGCGACCTTCGACATTCAGCATCTTCAAGCCCAGCAGCGCAGCCACGGTCGGGGCCACGTCCACGTTACGGATTTCACCGAGCTGCGCGCCGCGCTTCACCCCATGGCCCCAGGCGACAAACATGCCGTTCAACTGCGGGTCGCCGGCGAGGTAGCCGTGGTGGCCAGCGTAAACCTCCGGCGTCAGGTCGGTCACGGCGGCGTCGCCGGTCGGGTAGTGCGTGAAGGCGTAGCCGTCCTTCGCGACGACGAAGAGGTCGCCCATCTGGTCGTTCTGCGCGGGCAAGGGCAGGCTGAGCGCCGCGTATTCGCTCGGTTCGTAGATGCGCTCGACGCCTTCGAGCTGGCCGAGCAGTTCCTTCAACTTCGGCGTGAGCGCGGCGAGCTTGGCTTTGTCCGGCACGTAAATCATCGCCGAGCCGCCGAGCGTGTTCGCGACGGCGTCGCAGGTGGTGATGGTCGGGCCTTGCACGCGGAGCAGGCCGGCCTGCTTGAGCGCGACGTTCGGGCGGATGATGCGCTTGGCGGTCTTGAAGCCGTGGTCGGTGGTGATGACGAACGTGGCCTTGTCCGCGAAGCCCGCCGCCTGCACCGCCTCGAACAGGTCGCGCAGACACGTGTCCGCGAAGGCGTAGGCGGACATGCTCGCCCATGTGCCGGGGCCGAAACGGTGGTTGATGGCGTCGGTGTTCAGCAGGTGGAAGAGCAGGAGGTTGGGCCGGTGCTGCTTCACGATGTGGACGCCGGCGCGGGTCCAATACACGTCGCGCCACGGCGGATTGCGCTGATTGAACTCCTTCAACTCGGTCGCGTTGATTTGCCCGGCGGCGAGCATCTCGCGCTCGATGGGATTCGCCGCGTTGGGCCGCTCGCCGAACTCGAAGTGAAACGTCCCGGCGTTGGTCGTCGGCACCCAGTCCACGTGCGCCGTCTTGAGGCCGGCCTGGAACGCGAGGTCGTAAACCGTCGGCACGCGGATGAGTTCGTTCTTGTCCTTCCACGGTTCGAGCTTGAGCGGTTTGTCCGGCCCTTGGCGGATCATCATACCGTTGAAGAGCACGCCGTGGCGCGCGGGCGAGACCCCGGTGACGAGCGTGGTGTGGTTGGGCCAAGTGACGGCGGGGTTGGAAATCTTCATCGCCTTGGCCACCGCGCCTTCCCGCGCGAGCTTTTGCAGGAAGGGCATCGGCAACGCCGGGTCGTCCCACACCCACGCGGGGAAGCCGTCCACCGTCACCAGCACGACGATGCGGTCCTTGGCAGGAAACTCAGCGGCGAAGGCAGGAAAGGCCGAAGCCAGCAGAGCGAGGAGGAGAAAAGCGCGGCGCAACATACGGGAGTTTTGTCGCAGCGGGACCTGCCGTCGGCAAGCCGCAATCCCGCCAAACTCAACTCGGCTTAAGTTTTCCGGGCCTGACCGAGAAGCTGCTGGACCATCGTCAAGAATGTCCAGAGATCGGTGGCCTTCACATCGTCGAGGGTCATTTCCTTGGCAATTTTGCCTCCATTCTTCTTTAGCTCGAAGGGTAGCTGTTCCGACACCTTCTTGTCCGGGTCAAGGGCGGTGATTTCGGATGGCATCTGGCCACCCATAACCGTGCGGATGGCTGGGACGGTGAAATAGTTCTCCAGGGCATAGCGTTCCAACTGATGGACGGGCACCTTCTGCTCCTCGCATTTCGCGATGAAACGCTTCCTGACTTTCGCGCTCTTCGGGTCTTGATCCAGCAGGGCTACGACCCGATACGACTCTCCGAATACCGTCAGGTCGAGTTGGTCCATGATGTCGCCACCCAGTGGCCACAGCTTGATGTTGAATTGGTCTGTCAGCTCCAACTTGTGGAAGAATTCTTCGAGCACTGGCTTGTCCTTCGGGCCTTCGCACAACACCACGAGATCGGAAACCAGATTGTCCGCGATAGAGTAGCCAAGCTCAGTGAGCACGGCTGCTCGGCTGGTTGTGTTTTCGACGCGGACTCCCTCAGGCAGAAGCCGACAAGTAAAAACACGGTCTGCGAGTTCGGTGTTCAGAAACACGCTCGAATGTGTCGAGATGAAGAACTGTTTGTCCGATTCCATTCGCAAAAACTTCAGTAGGCGACGTTGAAGTTCCGGATGTAGGTGGTTCTCGGGCTCCTCAATCAGGATGACATCCTCCGGCGCAGCAATCCCGAAGTAGAGCATGATGAGCAGGTCGCGGAGGCCAAGACCACAGTCGTCCGCTTTGACCCAATTTCCGCCCGGCCAGCGGAACCTTAGTTCGAGTTGGTTATTCGGCAGAGGGACGATGGAGAAGCTGTAGCCGCCAGTGATTTCGTGGAATCCGGCGGCAATTCTGCTGACATGCGTGTGCGCCTGTTCAGCGGGATCTTGGTTCTTCGCGAAGAACAAAAAATTTAGCACCCCAGAGCCGGCTGCCACAATCTGTTGGGAGGTTTGGATTCCCACTGTGGGATCCAAATTACGTTTGGCAGGAACTAAAACTACTGCTGGTCTCGGGCCGAACTCAGCGTTGAGAGCGCGTTGTAAGTCGCCAGGTGATCCTGGGGCTGAACTATTCCCCAAGCGCTTGGTCCAGAAGCCGGTCAGAGTCTCGTAAAAATCATTTCCTTCGCCGCTAAACCAGACAGGTCTCTGCTTTGCAGTTTGATCAAGGGTGATGGCGAAGGCCTGTGCAAAATGATGACTGTTCCAATGTTTCCCTTCCATGCTTCGCCTATCGATTCGAGCGACGGCCTCTTCGTTTAGCGCCCTTCCAATCGAGTTGAGGTTCTGACTGGCAATGGTTTCGAGAACCGTCGTCTTCCCGCTGTTATTCGGCCCGCACAGGACATTGACCTTCCCCAGGTCAGTTAGCGTCGCCTCGGTGAGTCCCTTGTGTTTCTTCAGCTTCAGGTGTTCAAAGTGCGGCATGATGGTTCTCCTTGAGTTGATGCGTCTGGTTCTCTTGGCGGCGAGACTGCCACAAAGTTCGTTGGGGCGTCATCTTCTCAGTCCAGCTTTTCTCCCTCACCCTTGCCATCCTTCCCGCCTGCATGATCGGGCGGGTCACCAAGCAGAATTGGCTATTTTTGACCGCCTTCAGGAGGGTGCAAAGGTGGAAATTAGCTGCTTTTGCGTAAGTCCCCTGTTTGCAATGCCGAAAGGGGGCTTCCGGGTTTCGGGAATGCCATTTTCGGGTCCGAAAGCACGGTTTTCAGAAGCCGGAAGGGTGCTTGCGGGTCCGAAAGTGGCGCTCCGCTTAACCGGACAGGGGCTTGCGGAGCCGCAAGCGAGGTTCCGGGGAAGCGGGAGGGTGCTTTCGGACCTGCAAGGGGCGTTCCGGTTTGGCGGAAAGGTGCTGGCGGACCCGCAAGCAGGGTTTGGGGCTGGCGGAATGGGGCTTTCGGTCCCGAAGAGGGGCATTCCGTCGAGCGGATGGGGGTCATCGGGATTGTCGGAGGCCATCCGGCCGGCCAGATGGGGATCTGCGGGACTGTGGAAGGCATTTTCCTGATCGGATACGCCCCGACAGGATTGCAGAGGGGCATCCCGTCAGCCGGAAACGGGTCTGCGGGAGGAACGGTGGCCATCCGGTTTGCCAGAAATAGGTCTGCGGGCCGGGCGGATGCCATCCGGGCGACTGGAAGCGAGGCTTCGGAGTGCTGTAGCGGCGCTCTGTGAGCGCCGGGTTGCAATCGTCGGCGGTCATAGGCCGACGCTAAAGTTGAGGACGGCGGGCTAGGATGCCCGCTCTACCTTCAGGTGCCGAGGAAGGCCTTGTGCACCGCGCGCATGGCGGCGTCGCCTTTCGCGAGGTCAATGACCACGGAGATTTTGATTTCGCTCGTGGAGATCATGTCGATGTTCACGCCTTCCTTCGCGAGGGTCTCGAACATCTTCGCCGCCACGCCGCTGTGGCTCTTCATGCCCACGCCCACGATGGAGAGCTTGCCAATGCCTTCGCTCACCACGAGTTCGGCGAAGCCGACTTCGGCTTGGAGGCCGTCCATGACCTTGCGGGCCTTGGCGAGGTCGGGTTTGTCGAGGGTGAAGGAGATGTCGGTGGTCGGGGTTTTCGTGCCGTGGCTGATGTTCTGCACGATCATGTCCACGCCGATGGTGCCGTCGGCCAGGGCCTTGAAAATGCGGGCGGCCACGCCGGGCCGGTCGGGCACGCCGACGACGGTGACCTTGGCTTGGTTCTTGTCGAGCGCGACGCCGCGCACGACGATGCCTTCCATGCTTTGCGTTTCTTCTTTCACGATGGTTCCGGGGTTGTCGTTCAGACTGGAGCGGACTTCAAACACGACGCCGAATTTCTTGGCGAACTCGACGGAGCGGAGCTGCATCACTTTCGCGCCCGCGCCGGCGAGTTCGAGCATCTCGTCGTAGGCGATCTCCGGCAACTTTTGCGCGCCGGGGACGATGCGCGGATCGGCGGTGTAAACGCCGTCCACGTCGGTGTAAATCTGGCAGAGGTCGGCCTTCACGGCGGCGGCGAGGGCGATGGCGGTCAAGTCCGAGCCGCCGCGGCCCAGCGTGGTGATTTGGCCTTCCGCGGTCTCGCCCTGAAAGCCGGCGACGATGACGACGTTTCCGGCGTCGAGCTGGGCGTGGACTTGCTTGGGCGTGATGTTTTTAATCTTCGCCTTGGTGTGGACGCCGTCGGTGACGATGCCGGCTTGCGCGCCGGTGAGGGAAGTGGCCGGGATGCCAAGCTGCTGGAGGGCGATGGCGGTGAGGGCGATGGTCTGCTGCTCGCCGGTGGCCAGGAGCATGTCCATCTCGCGCTCGCTGGGCAACGCGGTGATTTCCTTGGCGAGCTTGATGAGGTTGTCCGTCACGCCGCTCATGGCGGACACGACGACGACGACTTGGTCGCCGCGATTGCGATGCTCGGCGACGCGCCGGGCGACGTTCTTGATGCGCTCGGGATTGCCGACCGAGGTGCCGCCGTATTTTTGGACAATGAGTGCCATGTCAAAGGCCGCGTGTTCTAGCAGGGCCACGCGGGCGTTGGCAATGCCGGTTCCTTAAGGCCGAAAAAAGTTGTTGCCGGACGTTGGGGGGTTTTGCTAACAAACGCCCGTACCCTGAAGAAAAACAAAAAAACATAACCTCGGAGAAAACATGAAAACACTAGTCAAAACACTCGTAATCGCGTCGTTCACCATGGCCGTCCTGCTGGGCGTTCCCGCCACCGCTTCCGCGCAAGACAAGGCGAAGGAAAAGGAAGCTGCGAAGGCTGGCGACAAGGCGAAGAAGGACGCCACGTTGCCCTTCAACGGCAAAGCCGTGGCCGTGGACAAGGCTGCCAATACCGTGAAGCTCTCCGGTGAGAAAGGCCGGGTGATTCAAGTCACCGCGACCACCAAGATCAACAAGGGTGGCAAGCCTGCCACGCTGGACGACTTGAAGGAGGGCGAGGAGGTTTCAGGCGGCTTCAAAACCACCGCAGACGGTAAGCTGGAGGCGACGGTGCTGAACATCGGACCGCGCCCGCCGGCCAAGAAGAAGGAAGAGAAGAAGGAAGAGAAGAAGTAACTCTCCCCCTCATCGCAGACTCCCAGGCGCATCGGCAACGGTGCGCCTTTTCATTTCCGTGCGGCTAAATGGTGAGCGCGTAATGGCGCAGAGCATTGGCCGACCACAGTTTGCGCTGATGTTCCGCAGGACGGCTGGCGATGATCTGCCGGAGCATCGTCACCCATTGCTGATAGGTGGCTCCGAGCAGGCACACGGGCCAGTCGCCGCCGAAGACGACGCGGTCCGGGCCGAAAGTGTCGAGGCAGTGGTTCACGACGGGGGCGAGATCGTCCGCGCCGCCGCCCTTGGGGAGGCTCGCGGCGATGCCGGAGATTTTGCCGATGACGTTCGGGCGCTTGGCGAACGCAGCGATGGCCCGCCGCCAGTCATCCGCTGTGTGGCGCGGTCGTTCCTCGCCGGGCCGCACCGGACGGAAGGCCTTGAGATCGGGATTGCCACAGTGGTCGAGCACGAAGCGCGTGCCGGGACAGAGTTCGGTCAGCCTCACGGCATCCATTAATTCCGGGGCCCGCATGCAGAGATCGAAGGATTTTCCCGCCTCTCCCAGCAGCCGCACGCCGCGCACGAACTCCGGTTTCAGGCAATAGCCAGCGGGGGTCGCCGGTGAATGAAGCACGCGGCGCACGCCTTTGAAACCCGGCTCGGCCCGGAAGCGCCGAAGATAATCCCCGAAGCCGGGCGCGTCCGGCCGCCCACCGATGACCGCCGCGCGCATCGGCGTCTGGCCGCCGCGCGCGAGGCCGAGCACGAGTTCCGCCTCGTTGATCAGATCGGCTTCCGCCGTGTCCACTTCCATGTAGATGGACCGCACGTTCAGACCAGCGGTGGCGGCGAGGTATTCCTCGGTGCGATAGCTGTGGCGTAGGATCTCCGGCGCGCCGCTCAACCAAGGGAGCGACTGTTTCGTCAGATCCCAAAGATGTTGATGCGTATCAATGATGAGCGCCTCCGCCGCTGGCTTCAGCGTGGTGCATCCGGCGGCGAGGGCGGCGGCGGTCATGGCGGTGCGGTGGATGAACTGGCGGCGGACGATTGGCATGCCCGAATAGTGAGCCAACCAGGCACTGCTGCCAACCGATTCTTGAGCCGCATGAGAACCGCTGGTGTAGTCCGCCACAAATACTGTGGCTAAACCGAATCGCCGGTTCCCTGCTGGCTTCGGTGGAATGACCAGTCGGCTGCGGGCATGACGCCTGGACCGGAACGATGCCGTAGGAATCCCTGATTCGCTTGGGAACCCGAACGCGGTCGGGGCAGACTCGCGGCATGAAATTACTCCAAGTTCATCTCCTGACGGGCCTGCTGATGATGATGGCCGCCGTCGTCGCAGTGGCACTGAAAGCCGATTGGAATTCTCGAACTTCCGTTTTGATGCTCGTGGCCTTCGTCGTCTGGCCCACGGTCCCGATCGCCGTGGCGATGGCGGCTGGCTGGCTGTTGCGAAGGTCGCGGGCCGCGCTGGTGACCTGCGTGGTGGGTCAGTCAGCCGCGTTCGTTCTGATGGCCGCGCTCTTCGTGCTAGCCTTCTACGTCAGGCCCGACGCGCAGGGTGGATTGATTGTCGTCTTCGGACCCGTCTATGCCTTGGGGCTCCTGATTCCATTTGGCGTGACTGCCCTGTTCTTCTTCTTCCGGAGCCGCCGAGCTTACCTAGCACGAGTTGACTCAATGATTGCGACCCCGTAGCCGTTCCCTAGAGTCCCGAGTCACAAATGATGCGACTCGCACTCCTCCTCGCCACGCTCGGCTCGTTCTGCGCCTCAACCTTCGCCGCGCCCGCGAAGCCGAACATCATCTTCCTCCTCGCCGATGACATCGGTTACGCGGACCTCTCGTGCTTCGGCGCGAAGCACGCCCAGACGCCGAACCTCGACCGCCTCGCCGCTCAGGGCTGCCGTTTCACCGACGCGCACTCGCCCGCGTCCACCTGCACGCCCACGCGGCGCGCTTTCCTCACCGGCGTTTACTCGTGGCGGCAGCAGGCCGGCTCCAGCATCGCGCCTGGCGACGCGCCGCTCTCCATCCAACCCGGCACGAGCACGGCCGCTTCGCTGCTAAAATCCGCCGGCTACAAGACCGGCGTCGTGGGCAAATGGCACCTCGGCCTCGGCCCGGAAGGCGGCCCGGACTGGAACGGCGAAATCAAACCCAGCCCGCTCGACGTGGGCTTCGACTACGCGTTCATCATGGCCGCGACCGGCGACCGCGTGCCGACGGTTTACATCGAGAACCGCCGCGTCGTGAACCTCGACCCGAAGGACCCGATCACCGTGAGTTACAAAGCCAAGGTCGGCACCGATCCGACGGGCGCGGCCAACCCCGAACTGCTCAAGCTCAAGCACACCCACGGGCACGACATGACGATCGTCAACGGCGTTGGCCGCATCGGCTGGATGACCGGTGGCAACGCAGCGCGCTGGAAAGACGAGGACATGGCCGACACGTTCACTGGCAAGGCGCTGAACTTCATCGAGGCCAACCGGAACGGGCCTTTCTTCCTCTACTTCGCCACGCACGGCATCCACGTGCCCCGCGTGCCGCACCCGCGCTTCAAGGGCACCAGCTCCGTCGGCACGCGCGGCGATGCCATCCACGAACTCGACGACGCCGTGGGTAAGCTGCTCGCGAAGCTCGACGCGCTCAAACTCACCGACAACACCCTCCTCATCTTCACCAGCGACAACGGCGGCGTGATGGACGACGGCTACGAAGACGTGGGCAAGACAGACTACCACCCGAACGCCCCGTTGCGCGGCACCAAGGGCGGCATCTTCGAGGGTGGCCACCGCGTGCCGCTCATCGCCCGCTGGCCTGGCCGCATCACGCCCGGCACGCAGAGCGGCGCGCTCATGGCGCATCTGGACATGCCCGCGACGTTCGCCGCTGCGGCCGGCGTGCAGATTCCCGCCGGCCAGTGCACCGACAGCATCAACGTGTTGCCTGCACTGCTCGGCCAGACCCAGAAGTCGCCGCGCGAGACCTTCGTCGCCCACAACGGCGGGACGAAGGGACCGTTCGCCCTGCGCGTCGGCGACTGGAAATACCTCGAGCCAAACGCCAACGCCGGCTACGGCAAGGCCAAGCCAAACCCCAAGGGCGAAGTCAGAAACCCGCCGACACCGCAGCTCTTCAACCTCGCCACGGACCTCAGCGAGACGAAGAACCTCGCCGCCGAGCAGCCGGAGCGCGTTGCCGAAATGATCGCCCGGCTGGAAAAAATTCGCAGCGCTGGCCGGCCGACGACGGAAGTGCCAGCGACGAAGGCTGACAAGCAAGGGAAGTAGCCCCGAACCGGTGGAGCGCGGACGCCCACGTCCGCCGCTGCTTTTCCGGGTCAGACCAACTGCGGACGGGGCGTCCGCGCTCCACGGCGCTGAGCCGCGTGCGCGGGGCAGCAACACTAGGCCTGCCACTCCATCTTTTTCACCCAAGCCCGGAACACCGTTCCGCCCGAACTTCCCTGAACATCCCCTTTGAGGCCGGGGTCACACTTGGCCGAGCGCTTGGATTGGCAACAGCCTGCGCGCCCGATACACTCTTTCGATTCGTGACACACTACGTTTTGCCAACTCTGAAACCGACGCCCACGCTCGCCGCCTTGGCCACCGCCGGGCTACTCCTCACCGGCTGCCAGAAGGAAGAAATCGCCGTCTATCGCGTGCCCAAGGTCCCGCCCGGGGCCGGTGAAGCTACCGGAGCGCCTCCCGGCCTGCCCGCCGGGCATCCATCCACCGGGGCCGCGCCCGCCGCGCCGCGCCCGCACGCGCATTGGGACAAGTTGCCCGCTGGTTGGAGTGAGACGCCTGCCGCTGGCTCGCGCGCGGCCACCTTCACCATCGTGGGCAAGGCCGACCAGCGCGCTGAAGCGGCGGTCATCGCGTTCCCCGGCATGGGCGGCTCGGACTTGCAGTTCGTAAATCTCTGGCGCGACCAACTCGGCCTCCCCCCGCTCACCGACGACGACCTGCCCAAGCTCGTCCAGCCCGTCACCATCGCAGGCGCGGACGGCAAGCTCTTCGACATCACCGGCGCGACGGCGGCCAGCGCCGACAAGCCTGCCGAGCGCATCATCGTCGCGTTGCAGAAGCAGGAAGGCGTCTCGTGGTTCATCAAGCTCACCGGGCCCGCCGCGCTCGTGGAGGCACAGAAGCCCGCGTTCATCGGCTTCCTCAAGACGCTGAAATTCCACGCCGGCGCGGACGAAGGCGAGGCTCCCGCGTCCGCCACCCGCCCCGCCGCCCCCGCTCCGAGCACCAGCACCGGCCAGCCCAACTGGACTTCCCCCGCCCACTGGAAATCACAAGCGCCCGGCGCGATGCAGGCGGCGAAGTTCGGCATCGGCGAAGGCAAGGCCAAGGCTGAAGTCACCGCCGTCTTCCTCGGCGGCATGGGCGGCGGCTTGAAGGCGAACCTCGACCGCTGGCGCGGCCAAATCAGCCTTCCTCCTTCCGCCGCGAACGAAGTGGACCAACAGGCCAAGACCTTCGAGGCGCTTGGCGCTGGCGCGCGCATCGTGGAGCTCACCGGCACCACGGCAGCGGACGGCGACCCCGCCGGCATGATTGTGCTCGTCGTGCCGTCCGGCGCGGGCACCTGGTTTTACAAGCTGATGGGCGAGCCGAGCGTCGTCGCCAAAGAAAAGGACGCGTTCGTGGCGTTCGTCAAATCCGCCAAACAGTGAGGGCAATTGCGAACTGCGAATGGGGAATGGGGAATGAGTGCTCCCCAGCCGCGTCGCGCGTCCGCAGCTTGCTTTCCCTCTCCCTTCGCGCAGCGAGGGGAGAAGGTGGCCGCAGGCCGGATGAGGGGGGCGACCACCCACGGCGACGCCCGCAACCCCTCACCCCGGCCCTCTCCCCTCATCCGATGAAGGGAGAGGGAGAAGCCCCGTGGGAGCTACGCACCATTGCAAAGCTTCAGCCGCCATCCGCGACGCGCGTTCGCTCCGCCCTATTCCCCATTCCCTATTCCCCATTCCCCATTTCATGTCCCGCCTGATCAAATTCCTCTCCTCCCTGAAGCTCACCGTCGTCCTGCTGGCGCTCGGCCTGGTGCTCGTCTTCATCGGCACGCTCGCGCAGGTCCACGAAGGCCTCTACAACGCACAGGCCCGCTTCTTCAAAAGCTGGTTCGTCGTCGGCGCGACGCTCTTCGGCACGAAGCTGCCGTGGCTCATCCTCCCCGGCGGTTACGCTATCGGCAGCGCGCTCTTCGCCAGCCTGGTCACGGCGCACTTCACGCGCTTCCACTGGAGCTGGCGGCGCTCCGGCATCTTCATGACCCACCTCGGCGTCATCCTGTTGCTACTCGGACAGCTCGGCACCGACATGCTGTCCACCGAAAGCTCCATGCGCGTCGAGGAAGGCGAGACGCGCAACTACTCCGAGGACTTCCACGTCAACGAACTCGCCTTCGTCAACCAGTCGCTGCCGAACGACTTCGAGGTCGTCGCCATCCCTGAATCCCATCTCGCTGCGAAGGGCGAAATCCGCCACGCGAGCCTCCCCTTCACCGTGAAAATCCGCGAGCACTGGCCCAACGCCGTGCTCATGAACATCCCGCCCGCTGACGCCGTGCCCGTGCCCGCCACCGACGGCGTCTTCACCAACTACGTAGTCGCCGCCGTCATCGCCGAGAACGCTGGCCGTGACACGCGCGCCGCTGTGTGGTTCGATGTGCTCGGCAGCAACGGTGTCACCGCCACGCTGCTGGTGGGCGCGCCGTTGCGCGGCGAGCGCGAGACCGAGCGCGCCACGTTCGTCCACGCGGGCCGCACCTATTCTGCGAGCCTGCTCTTCGCCCCGGCGATGGGCGGGAACATGCTCGCCATCGGCGACAATTCGGACCGTGGCGGTCGCCCCGCAATGATCCCCGAGGCGGACTTGAAAGGCGAAATCACGCGCGACGAACTGCCCTTCAAGCTCCGCATCCGTCAGTTCTGGCCGCGCGCCGAGCTGCACGAAAAACTTCCCACCAACGCCATTCTCCGCCCCGCCACCGATGGCAAGATGAGCAAAGCCGCCGTCGTCCCGCAGCCGCTCGTCACCGACATGAGCGGCCGCAACCTGCCCGCCGCCGTCGTCGAGGTCATCGCGGGCGGCAAGTCCCTCGGCGTTTGGCTCACCTCCGCGCGCCACAGCAAGCTGGAGCAAGAGGTCGAAGTGGACGGAAAGACCTACGAGTTCGCGCTGCGTTTCAAGCGCTTCTACAAGCCCTACAGCCTGACGCTGCTGAACTTCACCCACGAGCGCTACCCCGGCACGGATTTGCCCAAGGACTTCCGCAGCCGCGTGCGCATTGATCACCCCGCGAAGAGCGAGCGCCGCGAGACGGAAATCTTCATGAACAATCCGCTGCGCTACGAAGGGCTGACGTATTACCAAGCCAGTTTCGAGCCTGGCGACACGGTGACCATCTTCCAAATCGTGAAGAACCCGGGCTACCTCACACCCTACTTCGCGTGCCTTATGGTCGGCCTCGGGCTGACCGTCCAGTTCGCGATTCATCTGGTCGGCTTCGCCCGCAAGCGCGCCACTCCCGCGCCGGTCGTCGCGGAGAAGGGCAAGAAATCTCAGCCACAAAAAGGCGCAGAAGGCACAAAGAAGTGAAGGCAGAGAAGACAAACGGCCAACGCGAAGAGGACTCAGCAGTCCCCCGCTCGCTCTACGATCCCGCAGCCGGATCGTTCGCCCGCAAATCACGCGAATGCACGCGAATGAAGACACTTTCGTCGGCCATGTCCTTTCAGCTCGCCGCCCTATCCGCGGAAATTCGCGTGATTCGCGGGCAACCTCTTTGCGCCCCTTTGTGCCTCTTTGTGGCTAACCCTCCCCTCGTATGAAAAAGCACTGGCCTTGGTTCCTTGTCGCCCTCTTCGCCGTCGAAGCCGCCTTCTCCCTCAAGCCGCGCACCGACAAGCCCGACGACTTCCAACTCCGCGAGTGGGCCAAGCTCCCCGCGCTCGTCAACGGCCGCGTCCAGCCCTTCGACTCCATCGCGCGCAACAGCCTCGTCATCATCCGTGGCAACACCGACGTGCCGCTCGAAGGCAACGGCGCGGACGGCAAGTGGGGCAAGTGGGAGTCACTCCAAGCCCCCCTCACCGAGCGCAAGTGGTATCAGTTCGAGAAACGCCCCGCGAAGCTCAAGCCCGCCGAGTGGCTTCTCGAAGTCTTCAGCAAGCCCGAGCTGGCAGACACCCGCGCCATCTTCCTCATCCACCACCCGGAGTTGCTCGGCGAACTCAAACTCCAGGCCAAAGGCGTCGAGCGCTCCGGCCTGCGTTACTACACCTTCAACGACCTCAAGCCCAACCTCGGCCTAATGGACCGCGAGTCCAAGCAAATTGGCCAAATCAAGCAGGAACTGCGCACGCCCTACCAGCGCTCGCTCATGAGCCTGAGCAACGGCCTCCAGACCTACATGCGGCTCAAGAACAGCCTCCAGCCCGAGAGCAGCCGCGACTTCGCTGCCGAGTTGGTGCAGTTCGAGAAGCTGCTGCCCGCCGGCCTGCGCGCCATCCGCGCCCAGCAGGCCCGCCAGCCCTTTGATGAGAAACTTTACGACCAGTTCCTCGGCTACGCCGAGCCTTACGCCATGATGGCGCAGATGGCCTACCCGTTCCTCATCCCGCCCACCCAGCCCGGCCAGAAGAAGTCCGACTGGGCCAACACCGGGCAGGCGCTCATGGACGGCATCCGCGCCGGGGAAATCCCCGCGACCGTCCACGCCCACGCCGCGATGGCGTCCGCCTACGCGCAGGGCAAGCCCGCCGACTTCAACCGCGCCCTTGCCGACTACCGCGCCTCGCTCACCGGCAAACTCGACACCGAGCTCATGAAAGGCCGGCAGGAAAGCCTCTTCAACCAGTTCCTCCCGTTCTACCGAAGCATGATGATTTACGTCATCGCCCTCATCCTCGCCGCCGCTTCGTGGCTGAACTGGTCCGAGAATCTCAACCGCGCCGCCTACCGCCTCGTCGTCCTCGGCGCGAGCATCCACACCGTCGGCCTGCTCTTCCGCATGTTCCTCGAAGGTCGCCCGCCCGTGACCAACCTCTACTCCTCCGCCATCTTCGTCGGCTGGGGCGCGGTCGTGCTGGGCGTCGTGCTCGAGCGCATCTACCGCAACGGCATCGGCAGCGTCACCGCGTCGTCCGTCGGCTTCATCACGCTCATCATCGCGCACCACCTCGCGCAGACCTCCGCCACCGGCGACACCATGGAGATGATGCGCGCCGTGCTGGACACGAACTTCTGGCTCGCGACGCACGTGACCAGCATCACCATTGGCTACGCCTCGACCTTCCTCGCCGGCTTCCTAGCGATGATCTACGTGCTGCGCGGCGTGTTCACCCGCACGCTCGACGAAGCCACGGCGAAGAGCCTTTCCCGAATGGTCTATGGCATCGTCTGCTTCGCCACGCTGTTGAGCTTTGTCGGGACAATTCTCGGCGGCATCTGGGCGGACCAGAGCTGGGGCCGCTTCTGGGGCTGGGACCCGAAGGAAAACGGCGCGCTGCTCATCGTCATCTGGAACGCCCTCATCCTGCACGCGCGCTGGGGCAAGCTCGTGGGCGAGCGCGGCCTGATGAACCTCGCGCTCTTCGGCAACATCGTCACCGCGTGGAGCTGGTTCGGCACGAATATGCTCGGCGTGGGCCTGCATAGCTACGGCTTCATGGACGCGGCCTTCAAGTGGCTGATGATCTTCAACGCCAGCCAGCTCGCCCTCATCGGACTGGGCTGCCTGCCCGAGCGCTTTTGGAAGAGCGGCAAAGGGCCGGGCGCTGGGGACAACGCTGCTCCGCCCACCGCGCCGATGAAGCCGCAGGCGGCCTGACCACACGGTCCGCTGGCACTTCTCATGTGCGGAGGCTAGGCTCGTCGCGTGAACCTCAGCGACCCGTTTTTAGACACTATCTCGGGTGTCGTGGGCGTGCTGCTCGTCTTGGTTCTCCCGATCTGGCTGGTGCGTTGGCTGGTGCGGAAGGCCGAGCCGGAAATGCCACCGGCGAAGTCGGTTGCCGGGGTAGTCGTGCGAACAATCCTCGCTTTGGTTCTGGCCGCTGGCTTCCTCATCACCCTTGTCGTCGGGATGGTCTATTGGCCTCCACGCGCCTTCACGCAAATGAAAGTGCGGGCAGTCGTGGCGGAGCGGGTCAAGGAATTGGGCGGCTGGGAGGAGGTGGCCAAAGAGTGCGACCAGCTCATGCAACGGCCGAACTTCCAAGACTACAATTGGTATTCCCCGTCTGTGAGTCACCATCCGCCCCGTAATTCGTCCGATTCTTTGCCTGTCGGACTCGCTGCGCTCAAGCCGCGTTCAGTCCGGGTCACTCGTTATGGCACGACCCAGTGGATGGTGGACATCTTCCTCCACAAGCCCTGGCCGCACAGAGCCTGCGGGATACGAGTCATCTGCGACGCCCCGACGAATGCCCCCGCCCTGCCGCAAGGCGCGCGTGTTCCCGTCGTCCTTAACGGTCGCCAGCTCGCCGACCGGGTCTATGAGTTTTGAGCGTCGCCGCTGGCGTGCGTCGGTAGCGCTGCGGGTCACTCCGGCTTGTCCAGATACTCACCGGGCGGCAGTTCATCGAAGCCCTTGAAGTGTTCCGGGCGCAGCGGCTCGGAGACAACGTGCTCTTCGGTGAACCACTTGCCCAGGTCCACGAGCTTGCAGCGCTTCGAGCAGAAGGGGCCGAACGGGGTGGCGAACCAGTCGCCAGTCTTTTTGCAGGCCGGGCACTTGATGGAGGTTGGATGGCTCATGGGTTTATGGAGTGCGGTGGCAGAGCGCAGCGGCGGTGAGGGGCAAGCCGAGGCGTTGCGCGTCGCGGTAAGTCTCCTGCGCCTCGCGCCAGTCCATCGCGAAGTGCTTGTCCTGAAACACGGGCACAGAATGGCGCGTGCGCTCGAAGGTTTTCACCACGTCCTTGAAGAAGCGGAAGCGCGGGTAGAGCGGCTGACCCTTCGCGTCGCGCGGGTAGTCGCCGTGCTCGCCGATGAAGAGCACGCCGTCCACGGCGAGCCGCGAGGTGCCGAGCGTGAGCGCCTCGGCGATGGTGGGGCAAAGTTTTACGCCGTGCCGCTTGCTGCGCTCGCCGCTCGTGTCGGTCTCGGGGAACTGCTCGACGTAGAGCGAAACGAGTTCAAGCTGGGAGGTGTGGTGTTCCCCGTGCCAGCCGTAGACTTCCAGCAGCCGGTCAACAAAGTGCTGCCCGTGCGAGAACTTGCGGACGATGGTGGTGATGAGCGCGACACGTTTGCGCTTGGCCGAGCCTTTGGTTGCCGCGCTGGCAGAGGACAGAGCGACCAGCGGAACCGCCGCCGCGCCCGCCGCCGCGCCCGCCAGCGCGCCCGTGAAGCGGCGGCGAGACCACGGGGCGTTCAAGCGATTGGGCACGGCGGCTAATTACCGGAGCGCGAAGCCCTTGCCAACTTGAAATCAGGGAAAGCGGTTCGAACTAGAAACGCGCGGTCGGGATCGCACTCCGGTGGCCCATCTCCCCCGTTGACTCCTTTGCGTTGCTTGTTAGGGTCGCGCCTCATTTTTCGCGGACTTTCCCGAAAACGACACACTACACATCCTGATTATGGCTAAAGCACTGAAATACGTTTACACGTGGGGCAACAAGAAGGCGGACGGCGACGGCTCCATGAAGGCCCTCCTCGGCGGCAAGGGCGCGAACCTCGCCGAGATGACCCGCATCGGCCTCCCGGTGCCTCCAGGCTTCACCATTTCCACCGAAGTCTGCACTTACTTCTACGCCAACAAGCGCTCCTACCCGAAGGAGCTCCAGGCGCAGATGGAAGCCGGCGTCGCCAACATGGAGAAGATCATGGGCACGAAGTTCGGCGCGACCACCGGCATGCCGCTGCTGGTCGCCGTGCGCTCCGGTGCGCGCGACTCCATGCCGGGCATGATGGACACCATCTTGAACCTCGGCTTGAACGACCAGTCTGTGCTCGCGCTCGTCAAGGCCACGGGCAATGAGCGTTTCGCCTGGGATTGCTACCGCCGCTTCATCCAGATGTATGGCGACGTGGTGATGGGCGTGCAGAAGCGCGAGGGCGAAGACCACGATCCGTTCGAGCACACGATCCACACCTTCAAGCACGAGACCTATCATCGGGACATCATTGATTCCGAGCTGACCGCTGCCGACCAGCAGGAGCTCGTGAAGCGCTTCAAGGCGCTTGTGAAGGCGCGCACGAACAAGGCGTTCCCGAACAATCCTTGGGACCAACTCCGTGGTGCCGCTGGCGCCGTCTTCGGCTCGTGGATGAACGACCGCGCCAAGGTCTATCGTGCCAAATACAACATCCCCTCCGAATGGGGAACCGCCGTCAACGTGCAGGCGATGGTCTTCGGCAACACCGGCGAAACCTCTGGTTCCGGCGTGGCGTTCACGCGCAACCCGGCCAACGGCGTGAACGAGTTTTACGGTGAGTTCCTCGTCAACGCGCAGGGCGAAGACGTCGTCGCAGGCGTCCGCACACCGGAGCCGGTGCTCAAGCTCAAGGACGTGATGCCCAAGTCCTACGCCGAGCTGCTCAAGGTCCGCGCGACGCTCGAGAAGCACTTCAAAGACGTGCAGGACATCGAGTTCACCGTGCAGGAAGGCCAACTCTTCATGCTCCAGACGCGCAACGGCAAGCGCACCGCTGCCGCCGCGCTCAAGTTCTCCATGGACATGGTCAAGGAGAAGCTCATTGACGCCGAGACCGCCGTCCTCCGTAACCCGGCCGACCAGCTCGAACAGCTCCTCGCGCCCATCTTCGACCTCGCCGCGGTGAAGAAGGCGACCGTCATCGCCACCGGCCTCCCCGCTGGCCCCGGTGCGGCCACCGGCAAGGTTTACTTCAACGCTGACCGCGCCGTGCAAGCGGCGGCCCGTGGCGAAAAGGTGCTCCTCGTTCGCGTCGAGACCTCGCCGGAAGACCTGCGCGGCATGATTGCCGCTGAAGGCATTCTCACCGCGCGTGGCGGTGTCAGCTCGCACGCGGCGCTCGTCGCCCGCCAGATGGGCAAGGTCTGCGTCTGCGGCGCTGCGGCGCTCCAGGTGGATTACGACAAGAAGACCGTGACCGTCGCCGGCACGACCTACAAGGAAGGCGACTTCCTCTCGATTGATGGCACCGCCGGCACCGTTTACGCGGGCGAAATCAAGACGGCTCCCTCCGAAATCATCTCGGGCCTCATCAACAACGACAAGGCCGCCCAAGCCACCGAGAAGTTCAAGAGCTTCAACCAGCTCATGAAGTGGTGCGCGCAGTTCAGCCGCCTCCAGGTCCGCACCAACGCCGACAACCCGGAGCAGACCCGCAACGCCGTCGCGTTCGGCGCGACTGGCATCGGCCTGTGCCGCACCGAGCACATGTTCTTCGAGGGCAATCGCATCGATGCCATGCGCGAGATGATTCTCGCCGACACGCTCGAAGCCCGCGAAGCCGCCCTGGCCAAGCTCCTCCCGTATCAGCGCGAGGACTTCTTCGGCATCTTCAAGGCGCTCGATGGCTATCCCGCCACCATCCGCTTCCTCGACCCGCCGCTCCATGAGTTCCTCCCGCACGACCAAGCCGCGCAGGCCGACCTCGCCGAGAAGCTCCGCGTGAAGGTTGAAAAGATCAGCACCCGCGTGCATGAACTGCACGAGTTCAACCCCATGCTCGGCTTCCGTGGCTGCCGCCTCGGCATCAAGTATCCCGAGATCACCCGCATGCAGGCCCGCGCCGTCTTCGAGGCCGCCGCGCAATGCGTGAAGGCCAAGATCAAGTGCAAGCCCGAGATCATGATCCCGCTCGTCGGCTTCAAGCGCGAGCTGGACCTCCAGACCGCCATCGTCCACGAGACGGCCAAGCTGGTGCAGGCTGAACAGAAGGTGAAGATCAGCTACAGCGTCGGCACGATGATCGAAGTCCCGCGCGGCGCGCTCACGGCCAACGAGATCGCCGAGACTGCCGAGTTCTTCAGCTTCGGCACGAACGACCTCACCCAGACCACGATGGGCATGAGCCGCGACGACTCCGGCTCCTTCCTCGGACCGTATCAAGAGGCCGAGATCATGAAGAAGAACCCGTTCGCCTCCATTGACCAGACCGGCGTCGGCCAGCTCATGGAGATCGCGATCGCGAAGGGCAACCAGACCCGCCCCGGCATCAAGCTCGGCATCTGCGGCGAACACGGCGGCGACCCCGACTCCGTGAAGTTCTGCCATCGCATCGGCCTCACCTACGTGAGCTGCTCGCCCTTCCGCGTCCCCGTCGCCCGCCTCGCCGCCGCGCAGGCTGCGATCGAGGAGAAGCGCAAGGCCGCCAAGCCCGCGAAGAAGAAATAACGCTTTCCCCGCGAGGGGAACTTGTGCGGTTGCTTCGGCATCCAGCACGTAAGGTCGCTTCACCCCCGTGGTGAACGGCCTATCTGAGCCGTCCGGCGCACGCCGGGCGGCTCTTTCCTTTTCTATGGGCCCGGCGGTGATGCAGGGCCAGTTCACGGTCGACTCCAACCTGCTATTGGAAGGTAGGCCAAACGAGATCGCTGGGTTCTCCGTTTGGTTGAGCGGAATGAGCTTCGTGGCTGATGAGGCCGGGCCACGATTGACGCCCGCGCCTTCGCCTCCTTACGCTTCGCGCGTTCAAAACAACCTGACCTCACTCATGAAAAAACTACTGCTGGCCCTGGCTCTCGGCTTCACCCTCACCGCCACCGCTGCGGACAAGGACGGTTGGATTGCTCTCTTCGATGGCAAGTCGCTCGCCGGCTGGAAGGCCAACGAGGCCCCGGACACTTTTAAGGTGGTGGACGGGGAACTCGTGGTGAAAGGCCCGCGCGCGCACCTGTTTTACGTGGGCGATGTGCAGGGGGCGAAGTTTAAGAACTTCGAGCTGAAGCTGGACATCAGCACCCGGCCCAAGGCGAACTCCGGCGTTTATTTCCACACCGAGTTCGGTCCCGGCTGGCCGGCGAAGGGCTACGAGGTGCAGGTCAACAACACCCACGGCGACCCGAAGAAGACCGCCGGCCTTTACAATGTGAAGGACAATCTGGAAGCGCCCGCGAAGGACGGCGAGTGGTTCACGATGCACATCAAGGTCGTCGGCAAGCACGTCATCACCAGCGTCAACGGCAAGGTCATCGTGGACTACACCGAGGAGGAGAAGCCCGAACGGAAGAGCCAGCCGGGCCGGCTCATCGGCAACGGCACCTTTGCCATCCAAGGCCACGACCCCGGCAGCGAGATCCACTACAAGAACATCTTCGTGAAGCCGCTGCCGTGAGGGACGGTGTCGTTCCGCACGCTCTCATTGGTATTTGATTTCCGCTAGCGTGCGGCGCAGGACCGGCACCAGCCGCTGGCGGATAATTTCCGCTCCAGCGTCGTTCATGTGGTAGTCGCTGTCGAAGCCGAACTCGAGGTCGAGGGTGGTCGCGCCCGATTCCAAGAGCACGACGGCACCCAGTTCTCGGGCGTGGTTCAACCAGTCGCGTTCGATGTCCTGGACGATGTCGTGCCGGTTCTCGGGCTTGACGACGCGCGCGGGCGGCATGACCGCGAGGGTGGCGGACCGCTCGGCACAAACTCGGACAAGCAACTCGAGCGCGCGCCCGCCGGGACTCTTGACGATCTTCACTTCCGACGCGTTTGGCCGGGCGTGCCAAACGAATCGTTTGTCCTCGAAGCGGCCGGGGCGGGTGTGGGGAAGCCAGCCCTGAGCCGTGAGAAGAAATGGTTCGTAATGGCTCTGGCGTGGCTGGAGGGGATGATGCAGCCCGCCAACACTTTGGTGCATCACTGCCCGCACCGGATTTTCCATTTGTGCCAGCAGTTTTCCGCTGTGTGCAGTAGCTCGGGACATGTCCCACCACGGTGGCGGAGGCAGCAGCCGGGCCATGCGTTTCTGAATGTTTGCAGACTGGTCGGGAGAAGGCAGCGCGCCCGCTCCGAAGAAGACGAATTCCGCCGCGAAGACCACCAGGTCGCCGGGCCGGATTAGGTCGCCGGCCTGCTTCGCGATGTATTCCGCTCCGGAATTCACGCTCAGGCCGTAGTTGACCACTGGTCGTCCCAAGGCGGCGGCATAGACTCCGGGATCAATGGACATGAACGTGCTGCTGCCGCCGATGAAGAGGGCCTTGGGCTGGTCGAGCGTCTGGGCGTAGGCCCGGACGCGCCCCTCCTGCACCGTGAGGAAATCGCCTGACTCAAACCGATTCATGACCGGGGTGATCAGGTTCAACCCCAGCACCAGCGGCGCGAGCAGGCCGACGAGGCTGAGGGCGAGAAAGCTACAGTGCGCGCGCATGCTAAGTTTAAAAGTCGAAATAGAGGAACGTGGGGTCCGCCCCCCTGGCCAGCTCATAGACCACGGCGAGCGCCAGCAATCCGGACGTCCAGGCGGTCCGCCATCCATTGGGCCGAAAGGTCTCGGCCAGCCGTCTCGTGTTGGGGCAAAAGAGCACGAGCAGGATCCCCAGCAGCAGGTAGAAGCCGCAGCGCCCGAGCTGCCGGTCAACCTCCCAAGGCAGGCCCTCCGTCGGCGAGAGCAACCCGGCGAGCATGGCCCCGGCGTCTTGAGTTGTGCGGCAACGAAACAGCACCCAGCCGGGCAGCACGGTCGCCAGAGTCAGCACCCAGCCCGCCCAGTCCGGCAGCCGGAAGCGCTCCTGGCGTTGCCAGAGGTGACAGGCCGTGAGCGCCACTCCGTGCAGCGCGCCCCATGCGGCGAAGGTCCATCCGGCTCCGTGCCAGACGCCCGCCGCGAACATCGTCACCAGCAAGTTGGCCGAGCCACGGGGGACGCCGCAGCGGGAGCCGCCGAGCGGGATGTAGATGTATTCCCGCAGGAAGTTCGAGAGCGTGATGTGCCAGCGCCGCCAGAACTCGACCACGGACGTGGCCTTGTAGGGCGAGAGAAAATTCCACGGCAGCTCAATCCCGAAGAGCCGGCCCAGGCCGACGGCCATGTCCGAGTAGCCCGAGAAATCAAAGTAGAGCTGCACCGCGTAGGCCAGCAATACGATCCAGGCGAAATGCCCGTTCAATGTGGCCGCCTGCGCGAAACCCGCCTCGGCCAGCGGCGCCACCGAATCCGCGATGATGCACTTCTTGGCCAGGCCGATGGCGAAGATGTGGAGCCCACCGCAGAACTTTTCGAGGGACAGCCGGTTGGTTTCAAACTGCGGCATCATCTGCGCGTGATGCAGCACCGGACCGGCGATCAGATGCGGGAAGAACGACACGAACAACAGGAATCGTGGGAACGTGGTCGGGGGAGCGATGCCCTTGTGCCGGTCCACGAGATAGGTGATCTGCGTGAAGGTGAAAAACGAGATGCCCAAGGGAAGCGCCTGTGCCATCAGCGGCGTCCGCCACAGGCCGAGCTGCACACCAATCGTCGAGGCGAATACGGCATACTTGAACCAGAACAGGGCGAGTAAGTTCAGGGACAGACCGATGCCTAAACATAGCCGGCTCGCGGCCCGATCCGGTCCGAGGCGCTGAGAGAAATAGTAATTCACGCAGACCGAGACCAGCAGCACCGCCACATGATCAACCTTCCACTGAGAGTAGAAGACAACGGACATCGTGGCCAGAATCCCTACTGCCCATTTCATGCCCAGCACCCGCGCGGCCAGCCAGTAGGCCACCCATGCCCCGGGCAGGAATACGAAGATAAATTCAAAGGCGGAAAAAACCATGTGGCCAGGGGGAGATGCTCAAGCTGCGCCTTTCGAAGCGGCGTTGTGAAACACAATCCATTGGATAATCGCTCGGATGCTCGGAAAATATAGTTTGGGGAGCAAGGGAAAAGACGGAACAGCAGCGGCGTCGATGGGGCGTCTAGCCACCTGAGCAGAACTGCAATTGCTGGCGACGTGATGTTCTGCGAAGATGGCGGAAACCGCATGGCCCACGTCTCCGACTTCCTCACGCCGGCCGAGTTGCAGAAGGTCGCGAACTTACAGGTCGTCGCGCGGCTCGTCGTCGAGGGGTTTTTCTCCGGGCTGCACAAGTCGCCGCACAAGGGGTTCAGCGTCGAGTTCGCCCAGCACCGCCAGTATGTGCAGGGCGACGAAATCCGCCGGCTGGACTGGAAGGTCTTCGGTAAGACCGACCGCTACTACATCCGCGAATACGAGGAGGAAACCAACCTCCGCGCCACCCTCCTGCTCGATCTCAGCGGCTCCATGAGCTACGCGGGTCAGGACGGCATCTCGAAGGCCGACTACGCCATCCGCCTCGCCGCCGCGCTTGCTTACCTCATGCTCCAGCAGCGCGACAGCGTGGGCCTCGTCACCTTCGACACCAAAATCCGCCGTTACATCCCGCCGCGCTCCAGCGTCCCGCATCTGCGCGTGCTGCTCGACGAACTTCAGTCCGCCAAGCCCGGCGGCGAGACCGCGCTGGGCAACGTCTTCCACGACCTTGTGCCACGCATCCAACGGCGCGGACTGCTCATCGTGCTCTCGGACTGCTTCGGTGACTCGAAGGAGCTGCTGAAGGCCCTGGCGCACTTCCGCCACGCGCGCCACGAGATTCTCATCTTCCAAATCCTCGACCGCGACGAGCTGGAGTTCCCCTTCACGCACTGGACGCGCTTTGAGTCGCTGGAGCAGGCCGGGGCGCACCGGATGATTGATCCCGCGCAGTTCCGGGCTGCTTATCTGGATAACCTGAAGAAGTTCCAGGACGAACTGACTCAGGGCTGCCATCGCCATCACATTGATCTAGTCCCGATGGTGACGAACCAACCCTATGCCGAGGCGCTGGCGCAATACTTGACACGGAGAATGGCGCGGGGTTGAGGCATGCCTGACGCCTTCCCCAAACGAAAACCCGCCCCGCGCCGAAGCGCGGGACGGGTCAAACTAGTTTCGAGCAGCCTCGTAGGTCGCTCGGGGGAGGAAGCTGCTTAGTTCTTCTCCTTCTTCTTGCCGCCACCGAGGGGGAGGCCAGCTTCCTTGGCCTTCTTCTTGTCTTCTTCGCTGAACTTGGCGATCTCGTCGGCTTCGAGCTTGCCGTTCTTGTTGGCGTCGTAGGTCTCGACGAGGGCCTTCATGACCTTCTGCTGCTCTTCGGTGAGGGGCTTCTTGTCCTTCTTATCCGCAGCGCTGACCGTGAGGGCAGACGCAGTGAGGAGACCGAGGGCGATGATGACGAACTTCTTCATAGTGTTGTTTACGTTTGTTTTGTTACTGCCAGCTAGGCTGGCAAGGGAGGCAGACGGGGTCTGCCCAGGGAAGGTTACGGGGCGACCGCTGACTGGCCGGAGGGCAGGTCAGCCGACAAACCGCTTGGCGATGATGGTGGCGTTGTGGCCACCAAAGCCGAAGGAGTTGTTCGCGATGGCTTCGATCTTCATCTCACGTGCGGTGTGCGGCACGTAGTCGAGGTCGCACTGCGGGTCGGGGTTGTCGAGGTTCAGCGTGGGCGGGGCGATTTGCGTCTGGAGGGCCTTGGCGCACAGAGCCATTTCCGCCGCGCCTGCCGCGCCGAGCAAGTGGCCGGTAGCGCCCTTGGTGGAGCTAACGGCGAGTTTCTTGGCGTGGTCGCCGAAGACATACTTGATGGCCTGAGTTTCGCAGACATCGCCCTGCGGCGTGCTAGTGCCGTGGGCGTTGATGTAGGAGATGTCCTCGGGGCGCAGGCCGGCGCTGCGGAGGGCCATCTTCATGCAGCGGGCAGCGCCTTCGCCTTCGGGGGCGGGGGCGGTGAGGTGGTTGGCGTCGGCGGTGTTGCCGTATCCGACGAGTTCGCAGTATATGCGCGCGCCACGGGCTTTGGCGTGCTCCAGTTCTTCGACCACGAGGACGGCGGCTCCTTCGCCCATGACGAAGCCGTCGCGGTCCTTGTCGAAGGGACGGGAGGCGCGCTTGGGTTCGGCGTTGCGGGTGGAGAGGGCGCGCATGGCGGCGAATCCGCCGATGCCCATTTCGCAGACGGCGGCCTCGGTGCCGCCGGCGAAGATCGCGTGGGCGTCGCCCATCTTGATGTAGCGCCAGGCTTCGCCGATGGCGTGGGTGCTGGTGGCGCAGGCAGAGCAGGTGGCGAGGTTCGGGCCGCGTAGCTTGTAATACATGCTGAACACGCCGGAGGCCATGTTCAGGATCATCATCGGGATGAGGAAGGGGGAGATACGGCCTGGGCCTTTGTTCATCAGCACGGTGTGCTGCTCGTCGTGGGTCTTCAGCCCGCCAATGCCGGAGCCGATGAACGCACCGATTTGATCGCGATCCAGCTTGTCGAGGTCCATGCCGGAGTCCTGAAGCGCGCGCCAGCCGGCGTAGATGCCTAGCTGAGCGAAGCGGTCGGTGCGACGGACTTCCTTGGGCGACGGAAAGGCGGGCACGGGGTCGAAGTTCTTCACCTCGGCGGCGATTTGGCAGTCGTAGGCCGTCGGATCGAAGGACGTGATGCGATCCACGCCGCACTGGCCGGCGATGATGTTCTGCCAAAACGTGTCAATATCGAGTCCCAGCGCAGTGACTGTGCCGAGACCCGTGATGACGACTCTGCGATCCGACCCGTGGCTTGCCATAAAAGAAAAGGGGCAGCGTGCTGGTATCAGCCCGGCTGCCCCGAGAAAACGATGCCGACTACTTCTTGCAGTCCTCGATGTAGCGGGTGACGTCGCCGACACTGACGAGCTTCTCGGCTTCGTCGTCGGGCACTTCGATGCCGAACTCCTCTTCGAGGGCCATGATCAGCTCGACGGTGTCGAGGGAGTCCGCGCCGAGGTCCTCGATGAACTTGGCCTCGCTGACGACTTGGTCGGCGTTGACGCCGAGCTGCTCGACGATGATGTCCTTGACCTTCTGCTCAATGCTTTTCTCAGCCATGTTCGTATTCGTTTAGTTGGTTGTCTGTAAGAGTCGTGTCGGAGGGCGGCTAGCCAGTTCCCGACAATTTCCGGCGCGCTGTTGGGGCTGGCCGGTGCCGCCGCCGCACTGTGATTTTCAGCGACGCGGCGGACTGTCTAACGGCTCGCACGCGGGGCGTCGAGAGGAATTATTTCCGACGCTGGCCCGCCCGTGCGGTCAAACGCTCCTCGGCGTCCGCAGCGGCTTCCACGGCGGTCCGAATCAGCGCCTTGAACTTGTCCGTGCCCACGTCGAAGGCTGCCGCGATGGACAGCACGGGCGTGCGGGGAACGCGGCGCTTGAACTTCTTCAAGTTCGCCTCGGCGGACGGCTCGTCCATTTTGTTCGCCACCACCAGCCGCGGGCGCTCCAGCAGCACGGGGTTGTAAAGTTCCAGTTCGTTCAGGAGTTGCTGGTAGTCGTTCCACGGCTCGCGGCCGTCGGTGCCGGCCATGTCCAGGAGGATGACGAGGACTTTGCAGCGCGTGATGTGACGCAGGAACGCGTGGCCGAGGCCGACGTTTTCGTGCGCGCCCTCGATGAGTCCCGGCACGTCGCAGAGGGTGAGCCGCTTGAAGTCCGCGAATTCCACGATGCCCACCTGTGGCGTGAGCGTGGTGAAGGGATAGGCGGCAATCTTCGGGCGGGCCCGGGAAATAGCCGTGAGCAACGTGGACTTGCCGGCGTTCGGATAACCCACGATCCCGACCTCAGCCATCATCCGCAGTTCGAGGCGATAGTTGCCCTCGGTGCCCGGCTCGCCCGGTTGGGCGAAGCGCGGCGTCTGGTTGCGGGCCGTGGCGAAGTTGCGGTTGCCTAGGCCGCCGCGCCCGCCCTTGCAGAGCACGAACTGCTGGCCGTGAACCGTCAGGTCGGCGACCAGCTCGACGTCTTCCAGCCCGTGCTCGGTCGGGCCTACGTCGTCCTCCGCCGAAAGGTCAACTTCCTCCGCCATGATGTTCCCCGCGACGCGTAGCAAGGGCCGCTTGGCCGTCGGGATGACCATTGGTTCGTCGTGGGGGGTGAACTTCTTTCGAAGCTCGATCGGAGCCGCCGGGGCTTCCTCGTCCGCCTCCGACACCGCTGCCTCCAGTGAGTCGGGGAGCTTCCAGACCAGCGTGCCGCAGGGAACTTTCACGATGAGGTCCTTGCCCGCCGGCCCATCCATCCCCTTGCCCATGCCGTGATGGCCCTTCTCCGCGATCAGTCGGGGCACGTAGAACTGCCCGATGAGATTGTTCAGGTCGTGGTCCGCCTGGAGGATCACGCTGCCGCCACGACCGCCGTTGCCACCGTCGGGCCCGCCCTTAGGCCGGTAAGCCTCGCGGCAGAACGCGATGCAGCCCCGCCCGCCGTGACCGGCGCTGGCGAATACCTTGATCTCGTCAATGAACATAAGGGAAGAAAACCGCCATGAAACTCAGATACAGACGCAAAAGCGGACACCCCGGGTTGCTCCAACCAAGAACGCCCCGTTGGCCTCAGCACGCCCATCGGGGCCGTCGCGTAAATGCCCGTCAGTGTTCATCAGTGGTTGAAAGTGTTCCCTGGAAACAAAAAAGGCGAGGCCGGAGCCTCGCCCGTTAATGAGTGCTGGCGGAGTCAGTTCTGCGCGGCGGCCGCAGTAGCAGCAGCCTCCGGAGCGGCGACGACTGGCGTGATACCCACGCGGCGCTTGCCCTTCTCGAACTTGACGTGCCCATCCACGAGGGCAAACAACGTCCAGTCGCGACCGGTGCCGACATTCACGCCTGCGTTAAACTTGGAGCCGACCTGCCGGACAATGATGCTGCCGGCGGAGACATACTCGCCGCCGAACGCCTTGACGCCCCGGCGCTTCGAATTGGAATCGCGCCCGTTACGGCTGCTGCCTTGACCTTTCTTGTGTGCCATAAAATTTCTTTCCTGCGGAGCTGGCGGACCAGCTCGCGCTTAAGCTTTGATTTCCTTGATCTTGACGACCGTAAGTTCCTGCCGGTGGCCCACCGTGCGGTGGTAGCCTTTACGGCGCTTCATCTTGAAGGCGATGACCTTGTCGCCGCGCTTGTGTGCGAGCACATCGGCCACCACAGTCGCCGAGGCGACGGTCGGGCTGCCGACACTAAGTTTGCCATCGCCATTCACGAGAAGCACGCGGTCGAAGGTGACCGGTTGGCCGGCCTCGACTGTGAGCCGCTCGATTTCGAGCGTGTCACCGGCGCTGACGCGATACTGTTTTCCGCCCGTCTCTAAAACTGCATACATAAGTTGATTCCCAAACAAGGGACAGGGATGGCACCAGAATGCCATTTGCGTGTCAACAGTTCATTTTGGTTTCGGGACATCTTTGCATTGGAAAGCCGTTCTCCCTTATCACAGTCCCGTGCTGACCATTCCCAGTGAAATGCAGGCCGTGGTCTATCGCGGCGTGAACGACCTCCGCGTCGAGACGGTGCCGGTGCCTCGCATTGGAGCGACCGAACTGCTCGTGCGCGTGGCGGTGTGTGGGGTATGCCCCACCGACATCAAGAAAATCCACCACGGCACCGTCGAGCCTCCGCGCATCTTCGGGCACGAGACGGCGGGCACGATCGTCAAAGCGGGCGCCCGCGTGCACGGCTTCCGTGTCGGCGACCGGGTGGCGTTGCACCATCATGTGCCCTGCCTGGACTGCCACGCTTGCCGCCACCGCGCCTTCGCGCAGTGCCCACAATACAAACGCACCGGCGTCACCGCCGGTTTCGAGCCGGCGGGCGGCGGCTACGCGCAGTTTGTGCGCGTGCTGTCCTTCTGCTTGCCTGGGGTCGTGAAAATCCCAGCGAAGAACTCCTTCGTCGAAGGCGCGCTGTTGGAACCAGTCAACACCGTCCTCAAGGGCGTCAACCGCCTCGCCGTGCTGCCGGGTGATTTCGTCCTCGTCGCCGGACAGGGGCCGATTGGCCTGATGTTCACGAAGCTCCTGGCGCTGCGGGGATTGAAGGTGATCGCCACGGATTTGCTCGCCCCGCGCCTCCAAGTGGCGCGCCGTTTCGGGGCCACCCGTGCGTTGCGCGCGGACGCACCGGACCTGCCGGCGCAAATCCACCGGCTCACCCGGGGACGCGGTTTGGATGCCGCCGTCATCGCCGTGCCGGTGGACGCCGCCGTGCAGCACGCCCTCGCGCTCGTGCGGGGTGCGGGCCAAGTGCTGCTCTTCGCGCACACGAAGCGTGGCGCGGTCGCGCCGGTGGACCTGTCGAGCGTCTGCGTGGACGAGAAGGATTTGCTGGGCAGCTACTCCGCTGACGCGACGCTTCAGCCCGCCGTGGCCCGGTTGGTGTTCTCCCGTCAATTCGATGTGCGCCCGCTGGTCTCACACACATTCCCGTTAGCCGAGACCGCAGCCGCCGTGGCCCTCACCGCCGCGCCCAGACCGGACTCTTTGAAGGTGATCGTGCAGCAGTCCGCCGCCGCTTGAGGAAAGCCCGGCGGGCCGGCACTTGCCGGTGCTACTAGGCGATGGCGGTTCGCTGTCGCTCCGGCTTTGCAAATCGCCAGCGCGCACAAGCAGGGCGAATTCACCAGCGCACTTGACCATCGTGGCAGCAGGTTGTTCATGTGCTTCAGCGCCTATGGAGCAGCACCTTCTTTTCCCGGCCCGGCGGACTCGGACTGCGCCCACCCCACGTCTGCGTGAAGGGCAAAGGAATTGCGAGCAAGGGCATCCCCCATGAAAACTTCGCCCTCCGCCCACTTCCTTTGCCCACCCTTCCCCTGCCACCGCTGGGTGAATACGCCCTAGCGGACAATCGAGCGGGCGTTTTGCCGGTTGACACAGGGGAGACTGATTTCTAGGGTGCGCGCCCCTGACCCGGACAGGACTGGCAGTTTTTGCCAGCCAACCCCGGGCAGCAGACTGGGAAGGAAGTGAAATAGTTTTGACCGAGATTAAACTCAAAAAAGGCGAGCCAGTGGAAAAGGCGTTGCGCCGACTGAAGAAGCGTATCGACCGCGAAGGCACGCTGAAGGAAGTCCGCAACCACCGCCGCTACATCAAGCCCAGCGCCAAGAAGCGCGAGAAGATGAAAGTGGCCAAGTTCACGGCTATGCTCCGTGCGCGTTACGCCGATATGTGACGCCCGCCTTCCCTAATCACGCCGGACGCCGGTTTCCCCCGTCGTCCGGCTTTTCTATTTCTCCTGCCTGCAATCTGAATCTTAATCCTGCGCTCGACTGAACGAGGCGGGAGCAGGAGCCAGCGGCCAGCGCACGCAGGATTTCGGGTTTGAACTATCGCCGCGCGCCGGTGCCTAATTGGCCGGAACACGCAGCCTGACTCTGGAATGTATTCGCTCTCGACCTGTTGGAATTCGCAACGGCACACCGATGGCCGCGCCATGTTGCAGGAGATCGCGGCGCTCGGGTTTGACTACGCCGAGTTAAGCCACGGCATCCGGGTAAGCCTCGTGCCCGGCATTCTGGACGCCGTGGACGCCGGGGAAATACGCATCTCGACGCTGCACAACTTCTGCCCGCTGCCGATGGGCGTCAGCCACGCCGCGCCGAACATCTATCAGTTCACATCCGCTGACGCCCGCGAGCGGGAAAGTGCGCTCAAGCAGACCTTTAAGACGCTGGAGTTCGCCGTGCGGGTGAAGGCGCGGCTCGTGGTGCTCCACATGGGCAGCCTCACGGCGATGAAGCCCAAGGGCGGGTTCCTCGGCCTGTTCGGCCCGGACGACTTCACCGACACGCTGCTGGACATGATCGCGGCGAAGGAGCACGAGTCACCGAAGTTTCAGGCGCTAGTCGCCGACGCCATTGAGCAACAGCAGCGGCACAAGGCCGAGCCGATGCAGCGCACCGGCGAGACGCTCCAGCAAATCGCGACGCGCGCGGCGGAGTTAGGCTTGCAGCTTGGCATCGAGAATCGCGAAGCGCTGGAGGAAGTGCCACTGGACAGCGAGATGGCGCAGTTCCTAAAAGGGTTTCCCTCGGCCACAGTGCGCTACTGGCACGACACGGGGCACGCGCAGATCAAGGAGCACCTCGGCTTCCTGCACCACGTCACGCATCTCGGGCAGCTCGCGGACCGGCTCGGCGGCTTCCATGTGCATGATGTCGCGTTCCCCGGCAGCGACCACAGGGAGCCAGGCACGGGCTGCATTGATTTCGCGGCGCTGAAACCGTTCGTGAAGCCGGAGCACATCAAGGTCTTCGAGTTCAGCCCGGGGTTGAAGACCGAGGAAGTGAAGCGCGGCGTGGCGCACGTCCGGAAGCTGTGGGGCGCGTGAAACCCGTGGCTTCATGGCTCAAGACGTTGGTGCAGCTCGCCCTGTGCGGCCTGCTGCTGGCGTGGATTTTCCAAAGCATCTTCTGGAAGGAAGGGATGGACGCGTGGGAGCGCGATCAGCGCACGCCGGCGTGGCGGGAGCTGACGAAGTGGCAACGGCTCGAAGTCTCGTGGACGCACGGCCCGCGCGAAGTGTGGCACGATATGTCGCGCGTGCGGCCGGGGCCGTTCGCCTTGTCGCTGGGGCTGATGGGGACGACCATTTTCCTGGGCATCGTGCGCTGGCGGCAGGTGCTGCGGGTGCATGGGCTGGACTTGTCATTCGCGCGCGCGGCGGAGATTTCGCTGGTGGCTCACTTCTTCAACTCGTTTCTGCTGGGCGCGGCGGGCGGGGATTTAATGAAGGCGTATTACGCGGCGCGGGAGACGCACCACAAGAAGGCCGAGGCGGTGGGCACGGTGTTCGTGGACCGCATCCTCGGGCTGTTCGCGCTGCTGGTGTTCACGATGGGGGCGATGGCGGCGAACCTGCCGCTGCTGCGCGCGGACCCGCTGTTTCTGAAGCTGGCGGCGGCCATCACGGTGATGTTTGTCGGGTGCGCGGGGGTGCTGTTCCTCGCGCTGCGAGGCGGGGTATCGAAGGGCTTGCCGCAGGCTCGGGCGTGGCTGCGCCGGCTGCCCAAGGGAGATTTCTTGGAACGGCTGCGCGATTCGCTCAAGCCGTTTGGCCGTGACCGGATGTTTCTGGTGAAGAGTTTTTCCGTGTCGCTACTGCTGTGCGGCGTGTGCGTGCTACATGTGCAATCGCTGGTGTGGGGGTTGGGACTAGACCTCGCGTTGCGGCACGTGTTCACCATCATGCCGATGATCACCTGCATGGTGGTGCTGCCGCTGACGCCGAGCGGGCTGGGGGTGCGAGAGAACCTCTTTGTGCTGATGCTGGCGGTGCCGTTGATCGGCGTGGAGCACACGGCGGCGCTGTCGCTGTCGCTGCTCTGCACGGCGGGGAGTTTGTTCTGGAGCTTGGTCGGCGGGCTGGTCTACGTGGGCTTGCGGGGACGGCACCAGCTCGACGAGTTGGCGCGCCCGGATGCGGCGGCGGAGTGACCTGGCCTCAATCCTTCGCTGATTCGCCGGAGTCGGAACTTTCCCCGGGCTGACTCGGACGCGCCCAGCCGTCCGCCACCAGCGTCAGGAAGTAGAGGAGGATGGAGGCCTTTTCGAGCGGGAAATCCCAGGCCGCGTGGAGGAGAATGCCCAAAATCGCCGCCCCCCCGCAGAAGCCCAGCACCCATTGCGTGCTGCCCCACAGCACCGGCGTGCGGAAATGGTCCCACAGGCCCATCCCCAGCCCGCCGCCGATGAGCACTGCCCACAGTGCCAGCCCCCACCAGCCCCAGTTGGCGAGGTATTCGTAGTAGTCGTTGTGCGCGTGCCGCCAAAAACCGTGCCGCTCATCGGCTAACCCGAAGGCTTCCATATACACCGGCAGGGCCATCTGGAAGCAGTCCGCACCGTAGCCAAACCAGCCGGTCTCCCGCGCCAGCTCGTGATAAACCTTCGTCGGGTAGCGCTCCTGCAAGGTGTCCGTCGCCGTCCGCAGGCGGACGAGCTTCTCCCGCCAGTCTGAGCTTAACCCCACCGACATCAGCACGCCGATCACCGCCACAATGAGCCCACCTTGAATCAAGGCTGGTTTCCAATCGAAATGCTCCCGGCGCGTCCACCACCACGCCCACAGGAACCGCGCGCCAATCAACACCCCCAACAAGCCCGCCAGCCCCCAGCCCGCGCGAGAGGTGTTCAGGAACTGGCCGAACAACATCCCCAGCACTGCGAGACTCCACCCCGCCAGCCGAAGCGGTTGCCCGCGCGGTCCCGCAGCCACGACGGCGAACCCCAGCACTAGGGCCCAACCGATGCTCAGGAGTGAGGCCGCGTTGCCGTGATACCGGTAGGCGGCGAAAGTCGTCGAGAGCTTCGCCACTTCCTTCCCCCACAACCACTCCCGCCCCTCCGGCCAAAACAACTTCAGCGCCACGCCACCGACTGCGAGCGACACAGCGGTCAAGGCCATCGTGCCCCAAACGCGTTTGCGCCATTCCGGACGCGTCATCAGGTCGGCGGCGAACAGAAACAACCCCGCCAGCGCCGTGACGTTGAGCATCGAAAGCTGCGCGAGCGGACGGTCAATCGCCCCCGGCCAGCCCGGCAGCGGCGGCGTGTCCGCCAGCCGGATGACCGTGGTCCAGGTGCGATATACGTGATACGAATGGGCGTTCCACACCAGCCACCAGCCCTGCAACAGGAGCAAAGTCACCACCGCCACCGACAGCCAAGGCAACTGCGGCCACCGCCGCCGCCACGCGCACCCCGCCAGCCAGAGCACCAATAGCGCCGCGCTAAACTGGCTGAGAATCGTGAGCGTCGTCCGGTCCGTGCAGCCATAAGCCCACGGCGCGAACACCAAGATGAGGAGGAACATCCAGCGCGGGGCGTCGGCGAAGGCGCGGTCCAAAGTCATTCGTCATTCGCAATCCAGCCGCACACGTCGGGCACTTGGTCAGTGGATGGAAAGCTCGCGCTGGATGCCGAACTTTTCGATGCGCTTGCGCAACATGGCGCGGGTGATGCCGAGCAACTTCGCGGCCTGCACCTGATTGCCCTGAGTTTCTTCCAGCGCGCAAATTACCAGCTCGCGCTCGACGGCCGGCAGCACCTTGAGCGTGCGTTGCTCCCGCGCCCACGCGAATAGCGCACGGGCCAGGGCGGGCACCTCCTTCGCTTCCCCCGCCGCGGGTAGTGCGGGCGCAACCACCCCCGGAGTTGTGGCGGCCACCGCTGGCACCCGCTCCAGCACCATCTCGGCAGGCAGGTCGGCCAACATAAGCGCGTCCGACTTACCCACAATAAGCGCGCGCTGAATGACGTTCTCCAGTTCACGCACGTTGCCCGGCCACAGGTGCCGTTCCAAAGCAGCCAGCGCATCAGGATGGATGGCCCCCGGCGGCCGCGCCCGGGCCCGCGCATACTTGCGCAGAAAATAATCCACGAGCAGCCGGATGTCCTCCCGCCGCTGGCGCAACGCGGGCAACTGAATCCGCAGCACGTTGAGTCGGTAGAACAAGTCCTCGCGGAAGGCCCGCGCGGCCACCGCCTCCTCCAACGGCTTGTTCGTTGCGGCAATCACCCGCACATCCACCTTCACCAACTGGTTGCCCCCGACCCGCTCGAAGGCTCCATTTTGCAGCACGCGCAGAATCTTGGTCTGCGTCGGCAGGCTCATGTCCCCGATCTCGTCGAGAAAGAGGGTCCCGCCGTTACACTGCTCGAACTTGCCGATGCGCTGCGTAGTCGCCCCAGTGAACGCGCCCTTCTCGTGACCGAACAATTCGCTTTCCAAGAGATTCTCCGGGATCGCCGCACAGTTGATAGCGAGAAATGGCTGCTCCGCTCGCCGGCTGTGGGTGTAGATGGCGCGCGCCACCAGCTCCTTGCCCGTGCCGCTCTCGCCGGTGATGAGGACTGTGGCGTCCGTGCCCGCCGTCTGGCCGACCAGCTTGAAGACCTCCTGCATCGACGCGCTGCGCCCCACAATGCCGAGGTCGTAGTCCTCGGACTCCAGAAGCGGCTGATAGGAAACCGTCTGCCGCATGGCCCGGGCGGCCAAGAGCGCGTCGGCCACAAGCTGCTTGAGCTTGGGCACATCGAACGGCTTGAGCAGATAATCGTAAGCCCCCAGCTTCATGGCCTCGATGGCCGTCTGGGTCGTCCCGTAGGCCGTCATCATGATGACCGGCAGCCGGGCGTCGTGCTGGCGCAGACGGCGGAGCGTTTCCAAGCCGTTCATCCCCGTGCCCATCCGGATGTCCATGAGAACGAGATCCGGCTTGAGCTTGGGCACTAGCTTCAGCCCCTCTTCCCCGCTCGACGCCGTGTGCAACTCAATTTCAGCGGAGCCAAATATGCGGCGGAACGAGTATTGCACGTCCGCCTCGTCATCAATCAGGAGCAGCTTGTCCATCGGCATGGGATTGTATCAACCAGTCACCGACAGGGAAACCCCAAAGCAACCAGCCACTCCACACGAGCACTCAACCCTTTGAAGAGGTCGCGCCGTAAACACCCTTCTGGCCGTAATACTTGTTACCAGAGTAGTAGTAGTAGTAGCCGGAGCCAGCGCTCTGCGGCAGGAAGTTCAGCACCACGCCAGAAGGCTTAACCCCCGCACGCCGGAGCATCTCCAACGCACGCAGCACGACACGATGAGAGGTCTTCTTGGCGTTAGCGACTAAGCAAATGGTCTGCGCTTCCTTCACGATCAGCAGTGCATCGCTCACGGCGTTGATCGGCGCGTTATCGAGCACCACATGGTCGAACTTGGCGGACGCATCACGGATCAACTGCTTGGCCCACTGGCCTGACAAAATCTCAGCCGGATTGGGCACTGTGCGTCCCGCAGTGAGGAGAAACAGGTTGTCGAATCGTGTCTTCTGCAAGCACTCATCCAGTGTCGCTTTACCCAGCAACACATCTGACACCCCTGGCAGATCAGCCTGCTGACCGAACGACTCGGCAAGCGTAGGTTTCCGAAGGTCGAAATCAATGATCAGCGTGCGCTTGCCCTGCTGCGCATACGCCACCGCGTAATTAACGCAGCAGAAAGACTTCCCCTCGGAAGGCACCGCGCTCGTAAAAAACACGACCTTCCGGTCTTCTTCCCGGCCCAGTAGCCCGAGCGAAGCCCGCATACTTCGGAATGCCTCCGCGCAAAGCGATTGCGGGTCGTCACTCATGAACAGACGGCTCTTGCCATCCTTCACCAACTTGTTCTTAGGAACAGCTCCCAAAACTGGCAGGCCTAGCAGGCGCTCGGCGTGATCAACCGATTTGATGCTGCTGTCCATCTGTTGGAGAAGCCATACGAGGCCCACACTGAGCACCAAACCAAAGGCTAGCGCCTGAATAAGGATCATCCGTTTGTTCGGACGGATGAGATACCCACGATTAGCCGACTCCACGATCCGCAAATCATTCTTCTTGATCCCACCCGTCACGTCAACTTCCCGCCATCGCTTGGACACCTCGTCGTAAAGCCGCCGCTCTGACGCCACCTCACGTTGAAGCCGCTCCAACTCAAGCCGCAAGAGACTGAGCTGCCCGAGCTTCTTTTCGGACACTTTCAGTGCCTGTTCCAAGTTTTTTTCCTTCTCAATCGCCGCATCCCGCTGGAGTTTGAGCCGCACCGGAGCCTTCTGAACCTCTTCATCAAACGCCTTCCGAGCTGACGCCCGTTCATTGCGCGCCTGAATCATGGCGGGGTGCTTGTCCTTGTAACGCAGCTCCAAGTTGCTGACGTTCGCCTCTTGAATCTGAAGCTTCTCTTTCAAAGCGACAACCTCCGGGGCACGCCCCACCGAGGGTAAGGTCAATAATTGGTCAATCTTCTCACCCACCAATTGCGCTTGATTCCAGTCCCCGTCGAGCAATAGCCGCTCCGTCTTCGCCACTGTGCAACGGTCACTCAGCGTCTTGAATTCTTCGGTTAGGATATCGGTTTGCTGCAGCAAAGAAATGTCGTTGGTTTGCAAATATTGCTGCACAGCCTTCTCTGCGGCCATCAAGCGAATTTTAAGCTTCCGCTCCTCCTCCATCAGAACCTGCCCGGCATTCGCACCTACTCCTAGGCGGTCTTCGCCGCCCTGATTGATGAATTCCTCCACCACGGACTGCGCAACCAGTTGCGCCAGTGCGGGATCGCCCAACTCGGCCGTCACATCTATCAAACGGGTCTGTCGCCGCAGACGCGCATCCACCGCTCCACGAAGCTCCGCCACCACCTGCTCCTCACTTAGGGTGTTGGTGCCCCCCGTGAACAAAGGGTGTTTGGTGAGATTGTTCGCGGTTACGACCCGCTTGAGTATTGGAGTGCTTTTAACATTGCTAGCAATGGTGTTCAGGATATCGGCGCTCCCTCGTTCCTTCTTTTCAACGTCCGCGATGCTGGTAATGATCGTGTTCTCGGTAAACTCGACTGAAAGCACCGAGCGGCTCTGATAAACAACCGGGCTGTGCGCGCCAATCCACACGCCAACTGCCGCCGCCGCCGCCATGATCGAGGCAATTAACCACGCCTTCTCCACGAACGCACGCAAGAACTCGCGGCTAAACTGCTGGGCAATGTCTGAAGACAAGTTCTCCCCATTAGGCTGGCCAAGTGGTTCCATGCTTAAAAAACGGTCTGCCGAACCTCGATGACATCCCCCGCTTTGATTTCAAACGGCTTGGCGCTCGACTCCCGGATTATTGCCTGAACATCCACATCGAACTTCTCCGACTTGCCATTCCCTTTACGGTTCACACTCACGCTGCTCTTCTTAGCCAAAGGTGAAAATCCATCGGCCATTGCGATCGCACGAACGATATCCATTTTTTCTCCTTCCGGGATCTCGAAGTTCCCGGGCTTTTTCACCTCTCCAAGTATAGTAAACTTCTCGAGCTTCACTTTTACCACGGGCGCGTTCGTCCTCCCGCTTTCCACCACTGTTATGGTCACAAAAGCGGTCCTTAGAAAATCTTCTTCATACAGCTGACGAATCTTATCCCGCGCTTCCGCCACGGTCCGCCCCCCCACGTTCACCGTTTTGACCAGCGGCAAAAAGACCGTGCCGTCCTGATCAACCCGTGTTGAAGTGCGCAGGTCATCCTCCTTGTAAACCTCCACCCGGATTAAATCGTTGGCCGAGAGCACGTAGCTCGTGTTCGTTCCGCTGACAGCAAGGTTCGTGGCGGTCGTTCCAGAAGGGGTCAAAGCTAGCGCTTTGCGAGAGCCGTTCTCAGCCTGAAGGTCGACGCATACGACCCCCGAAAACAACGCCGCCACCCACAAGAGCGTGTGGATGGCGGACGTTGCTGGAATTTTTTTGATCACAAAATCCACCGGGCTGCTAGAAGCGATACGACAGCTCAAGCCCGAGTTGGTTGTTGTAAAAATCGTTGCCGTTTGCCGCAAGATTCGCATCGTTACGACGATACTGATAGTAGAGAGTCGCGTTCGCGCGTTCCATGAAGCGGTAGCTGACACTCGGCTTCGCGAAGAAGTAATTGTCATCGCGGACAGAAGCGCCAGCGATCACAACCGTCTGGTCATAGTGCGACTGCGAATAGCCAGCTTCCACCGCCACCGACACGCGGTCACCCAAACCATGCCGCAACGAAGCCGTGAAAGAGGTTTCCTCATTCAACTGAGCACCCTGCGAGTTGGAAACCTTCGTTCCGCGGGAAGCACCGACGGAAACCAACGTTCGCTCAGCCGCTTTCCAATCCGCGCTCAAACGGTAGATGAACGAAACTGGATCACTCACTCCCTGCTGCTGAATATTGCGATACTCAAAACCGGCTGACCCATTGACGCTGAGTTTTTGAGTGGCCTGCCAGGTCAACCGCCCTTGGCCGTTGACATACGAACTGTTGGGGTTGTGACTCGTAGCATCACCATCCACTTGGAGGTAACCAACGCTGCCGCCGAGACCAGCTTTAACCTTAGGAAGGATTTGGTGGTCCAGCCAGAGCGTTGCCGAACGGTCAACTGAGTCAACCAGCGGCGCCTCGTAGTCTCCGATTGTCTGGAGCAGATTCAAGCTCAGGCTGGTCTTTTCGCTGACCTCGTAGTCGCCATCAACTTTGGTTTCCCAAGTCTTGCGCTTAACGCGCCCGTTAGCCGCGCTGGTCGCCACGTCCGCATCCGATCTGGAAGCGAGGGTCTGAGCGACCCCCACATGGAGTCGGTTCAGCTTGCCACCGAACTCAACCGAGGCGTTGTGGTCGGTTGCGTCGGAGCCGGTGTAGTCCGTGAACTTGGTGAAGGCGACTTCGTAGTTGGCATCGAAGTAAGCCGATTGGCGCTGCGCTGCGTCGCCCGCATTCAGCCGCAGCCCCGGAGTGAACGTGTGGATGAAATCGTGATCGCGACCGGCGTTCCTGCCGACTGCTCCGGCAGCACTGGTCTTATGATCCAAGAAAATGTTATCATCGTAGACCGCCGAATACGTGGCGTGCGGACGAACCTCCACACTCCCAATCTTAAAGAGCGGTGCGGAATCTTGCGCAGATGCGCCGACCATGCCAGCCATCATTGCAACCCCACCCAATGCGATTTGTTTCTGATTTTTCATATCCGTTTTCTATGTGTGCTAACCGGTTTAATAGCTTTTATCCTGCTGCCTAGTTGACACTAGCCAGACCGCTCCCGCCATGACAACGTTTTTTTGCGCTAGCCTTCAGGAGTGGCGCACCACTAGTTCTTGCCGGGTCAAGTAGAGTGGCGCGCTTGAACAGCCACTACTGCGCGACCCCGTGACGCGCCGGCTAGTCCAAATCCATTTTTGCGCCGCTCGCCCCGACCGATGGACGGCTGGGCTGGGCTCAGGTGGAGGAGTTGGCGACTTCATCCTGTCCAGCGACCAAAACCTCGGGTTACGTGGAAACTCACGTAGCGCAGAACTCCTGCGCCAGCCTGTGAAGGCTGGCGCGCAGCGGAAAGCGGACGCCACGGACCTGCGGGACGCTGAAGGTGATGGGGCCGACGCGGCTGGCGAGGATTTTGGGTTTGTAGCCGTTGGCGTAACCTTGGCGGGTGGTGGTGCGCTCGTAGGGTTGGGCTTGGAGGACGTGATGGCGTTCGGCGCGCATGGCTTCGTTGATGAGGAGGCGGAGGCCTTCGACAAAGCCGTCGTGGCCTTGCTCAGTGTGGTAGTCGAAGGACTTTGTTCAAGAGTTCAGGATCGATGGGGTGGGCCATGTGGCTTTGGATGTTGGATGTGTTAGTCGACACCCCAACAGGGAACCAACGTGGCCCGCCCCCGACCAGTTTTGTGCGCACGGAGCTGCTTCACCCCTTGGGGGTTCGGCTGCGCTCGGCTCGCCTTCGCTCCGCCTCACCCCCAAGGGGTGAAGCTGGAGGATAGAAAAACAAATTACAGAAGCAGTTTTACACCGGCCGCGCTGATAAAGCGCTTCTGTGTCTGGAAGCGCTTTGGCGCAACAACCGCTGACACCTGCTCTCCCCTCATTCCCTCCATCTACCCTGTAAGAAAGTGAGATGCGCCGCTTCGGTAGCCAACTTCGGTCTGGCGCATTTCAAGAGGCTCGGTATTCTGTAGTGCATGTTGGTTTGGGCCGCTTTTTCAAGAAGGCGGTGGCCAATTCGAGCGAATTCGGTTCCTATCACCCGTTCCACAGGTCGCGCGAGTAGCTCAACTGGATAGAGCGTCGGTCTCCGAAGCCGAAGGTTGTGGGTTCGACTCCCGCCTTGCGCACCATGTTTTCATGCTGGGCGCCCTTCCCTGCCCTGTTGTTGAAAATACGCGTAGAGGCCGGAACTCACGAAACAAGGCGGTAACTATGCGCTTAGTAGTCAGGTGCGGGAGGTCGGGCTGAAGCCCGGAGTTGCCATCGCCCGCCGCCGCACACCTGCCCACCCGCATCAAACCGGACGAGCGGTTTCCCCGCATCCGGGTTGCCGGGGCCATTCACTCGCATCGCTTCTACGCCACTGCCGCTTTCTATGCTGCCGGCGGCGACGACGAGCGCGTCGCGGATGATTTCCTTCTGGAGCGGGGAAAGCTGGCGTAGCCCCAGTATTGCTTCCGTAGCGCGAGCAGGTTGGGCGAGTCCGGCATCGCTGGGAGTGGGAGGAAGTGGAAAGTGAGCGAATCCATTTTGCTCCGTCCGCTCGCGGAACGCACGAGCTACGTCCACTTCGTTACGTCGGGCATGGGGTGCGCGCGGTCGAGGTGGTGGAGCGCGTCGGCGGGTTGCGCGGCGACGTGGTAGAACTCGCGATAGGCTGACTTCGTGAAACGCTGTTCGTAGAGCTGCTCGAAGACGGCGAGGAGGCGGTCGTAGAAGCCGGCGGTGTTGAGGAAGATGACGGGCTTCGCGTGCGCGCGGAGTTGCTTGAGCGTGAGGACTTCGAGGACTTCCTCCAGCGTGCCGAAGCCGCCGGGCAACGCGACGAAGGCATCCGCGCGCGACTCCATGATCGCCTTTCGCTCTCGAAGGTCGCGCGTGACGATGAGTTCGTCTGCGACCTCGTAGGCGATCTCGCGATCACGAAGTGATTGAGGAATGACGCCGACCACGCGTCCGCCGGCGCGTTGCACTGACACCGCGAGCTGGCCCATCAAACCGACGCTGGCCCCGCCGTAGACAAGGGTGAGGCCGCGTTGACCAAGGAGGGTGCCAAACTCGACTGCCGCCTCGGTGTAGTGGGCGCCCACGGCACCGCTGGACGAGCAATAGACACAGATGGATTTCATCGGGGAACTGGGAGCGGACTCGGGCGGTCGCTGCCACGACATGGCGGCGGAACTGTCGGAGTGGTCACGCGGGGTCCGCCACCTTGCCTCGGCGGCTACTCAGCGCTGGCGCTGCGGATTGTAGCCTGGCCGCGAGTCGAAGGAGGGGCGGGGGTCGTTCGGGTTGACGGGCGGCAGCGAGGGGTCGCGGAGGTCGGTGAGCACCTTGGAGGCATTGCGGGCCTGCGTCTCGTAGTCGGTGCCATCGGCGTAATCGGCGCGCGGATTGTTCGGAGCCTCGACATTGTCCCAGAACGAAGCGGGGCGCATGCGGCGGATGTGGCGGGTGGCGTTGACGGCGTCCTTGGCGGCCCGCGCGCCGGCCTCGTTGGTCTTCACAAAGAGGCGAAGCATGTTGGGGTCGTTGGCGATGAGCGGGTTCTTGAGCATCTCCGGCGGCAGGCTGAAGAGGAACGGCGGGCCGGAGTAATCGTAGGCGGGACGTTCAAAGCGCGGCTTCTCGATGCCAGACGTTTCCGGGGGGAACCAGGCATAGCCGTCCTTGCGTCCCGGCGGGCGGATGCCCGGCGGGGTGGCGCGGGAGGTGGTGTGCTCGGTGGCTTGGAAGACCGGGCGCACGAGCGGAGCCCGTTGCACATTGGGTTCCTCGACGTTGGCGAAGTAATGGACGGGGTCCTGTCGGTTGAAGGCGTAGTAGTTGCCCTGGCTCGGGGCGACCGCGCTCTTGGCGGTGAGGCCGGGCAGCAGCGGCCAAGTGGCGACAGTCATGGATTCCAAGGTCGCGGGGTTGGCCTTGTTATCAATCGCGAAGCGCTCTTGGCGTGGAGTGGGGTCGGTGAACCCCAGCGATGTGAGCCCTTGCTTGATCGTGCCGGCGTTGAAGGTCATCGGGTCCAGCAAGGCTGTGCGCGAGCCGGTGTCCGTAAGGATCCGCATGGTGACGCTGTCCGGAGCGAAGCAAACCGGCGCGATGCTCCCGAGGAACAGGAGGGTCAACGTGAGCTTGGCCAGACGGGCGAACACAGTGCAGTTGGTGCCAAAATCGCGGTGGGTTGGCAACGCTTAATCCCCTCTCGCTCGGCATCGTAATCTCAATCCCGTTGGGGCGGAGGATGCAGATTACGAGCGGAGGCTCGCCGCCGCGCTACCCACACCAAGCCCAGCGCGACGAAGACGCAGCCCCAGCCGAACCAGTTCCCGTGCTGCTGGTAGAACGTCGGCGCGCGCGAGCCGCTCACGGGCACGGGCAGCTTCACCACGCGGAAGCCGGGGCCATACACGTCGGCCGCGTCGCCCACGCCGAGGTCGTGGGTGAAGCCGCTTTCGTCCACCCAGCAGGTCAGGCCGTTGTTGGTGCAGCGCACGACGGGCCGGCGGTTCTCCACCGCGCGGAAGACGCTGTGAGCGGCGTGCTGGAACTGCTGCGCGCCTTCGCCGAACCAGCCGTCGTTGGTGAGGTTCAGCAGGAAGTCTGCATCCGCCGCGCTCTCGCGGACGGTCGGGGCCAGCGCGTCCTCGAAGCAGATGAGCATCCCGGCGCGCAGACCTTTTTCGCCGAGCGTGAACGCCACCGGCTCACGGCCCGCCGTGAAGCCGCCTTCGATGGGCGTGAACCACTTGAGGAATGGCAGCCAGTCCGCGAGCGGGATGTATTCGCCGAAGAGGACGAGCCGGCGCTTGCGATATGCGGAGACTACCTTGCCCTCGGGCGAGAGGAGGAAGGCGGAGTTATAGAACGCGTAGTCCGCCGCGCGGTTCGAGTCGCGCGGTGCGCCGGGCTTCAACTCGTAATCATCCGCACCGAAGACCATCCAGACCTTGTGCGTGGCGACGAGGTTGGTGACGGCGCGGAAGTTCTCCGCGCTCAGGTCCGGCAGCGCGGCCTCGGGCCAGACCAGCACGTCGGGCTTCGTGGCGAGCACGAGTTCGGAAAGCTGCATGAGCTTGGCGAAGCGGTTGGTTTTCTCCGCCGGGTTCCAAATCATCGCCTGCGGGATGCTGGGCTGGACGAGGGCGAGCATGATCGGCTGTTCCACGCGCTTCGATTGGTGGCCGAGACTGGTTTCCCGGAAGCCCCAGAACATCACGCAGCCCGCCAGGCCCAGCGGCAGCAAGCAAATCATCTTCCACTGCTTGAAGCGATCCGGCCGGTGCGTCAGCTCCACCAAGTCGCCAGCCAGCGCCACAGCGAACCACACCGCGAGCAATGACACTCCACCCACGCCTGTGACGGAGGCGATCTGAATCAGCGGCCCCAGCTTGTGCTGCGACACGCCCAGCGCGAGCCAGGGAAAGCCCGTTAGCAGACAGCTAACGAGGGTTTCCAAAGCGACCCAGAGCACTGCGCACTTGAGCGACCACGCGACGCGTTGCCCCCAGCTCGTAATATCCAACGGCTCGGTAGGGCGGGGTGTCCTCACCCCGCCGCCGGCTACCGGCACGGCATCGCCACTCGTCGGCACGAGCCGCCAGCACAGCCACACCCACAGGCCCGGATACACCGCTGCATACGCGCTCAACGCCAGCCAACCCAGAATCGGGAAGCCCTTCACAGGAATCGCCAGCAGCCAGTGCAACGCCGCGAGGTGGAAGGCGAAGCCGCCCAGCCAGCCAAGGCGGAAAGCGACTTTCCCCGACCGTCCCGCCGCGCTGAAGAGCAGCAGTCCCGGCGCGATCCACGCCAGCCCCGCGATGCCGAGTTTCGGAAACGCCGCCGCGAGCAGCAGCCCCGCGCCGATGGCCAGCGCCGGGCGCAAGCGGGACTCGTGGCGCTGGAGGAACTCGTTCAACCCGCGCAGCTTCGCCGGAGCCGGGGAGGCGAGGCAAGCGTGCGCGGGGCGGCATCCTCACCCGGGCTTGTCACCGCCCCGCCCATCCCTACACTCCCGCGCATGAAATCTACTTCCCGCCACGGGCTGTGCGCTGCCCTCGCGCTCGCCGCCGCTTCCCTCACCGCCTTCGCCGCCGAGGGCAAGAGCGGCGTCTCACTCCAGCTCCTCGCCACAAACCTCACCGCGCCCATCGTCCTCACTCACTTCGATGGGAAGCGCGTGCTCGTCGCCGAGCAGGTCGGGCCGGTTCACCTCATGTCGCCGGACGGCCAGCTCAAGCCCTTCGCCGATTTCACCAGCAAGTTGAAAATCACGCCCGGCAAGTTCGATGAACGCGGCATCCTCGGGCTCGCGCTCCACCCCAAGTTCGCCGCCAACCACAAGTTCTACGTCTGCTACAGCTCCGCGCTCCGCGCCTCGGCCCCGACCAACTGGGACCACACGATGAACCTCTCCGAGTTCACCGCGAAAGGCGACACCGCCGACCTCGGCACCGAGCGCATCCTCCTCCAGATTGACGAGCCTTACTTCAACCACAACGGCGGTCGCCTCGCCTTCGGTCCCGATGGCTACCTTTACCTCGGCAGCGGTGACGGCGGGCACAAGAACGACCTCAACAAAGACGACAAGGACAAGGCCCGTGGCCCGCGCGGCAACGGTCAGGACGTAAACGTGTTGCTCGGGAAAATCCTCCGCCTCGACGTGGACAAACCCGCCGCCGGCAAGCTCTACGGCATCCCGCAGGACAACCCCTTCGCCAAGGGCGGCGGACGACCCGAGATTTTCGCGTGGGGCATCCGCAATCCGTGGGGCATGAGCTTCGACCGTGGTGGTCAACGGGAGTTGTTCGAGGTCGAGGTCGGCCAGAGCCGTTGGGAGGAAGTGAACATCATCGTCAAGGGCGGCAACTACGGCTGGAACCTCCGCGAGGGTGCGGAGTGGTTCAACCCGAAGAAGGAACTCGCGCCGCTGGACCAGCCATACTTCGACCCCGGCAACGCCAAGCTGATTGACCCCATCCTCGTTTACGAAAACCTCGCGGCCTTCCCGCAGACCGGCAAAGGCAAGAGCGTCACCGGCGGCTACGTCTATCGCGGCAAGGCGCTTCCGCAGCTCACGGGTAAATACATCTTCGCCGACTGGTCGAAGCATTTCAGCCTCCCGCAAGGCGTCCTCTACACCGCCACGCACGGCGCGGACGGCAAGTGGAGCTTGGGCGACCTCGTGCCGGATTCGCATTCGGCCGGGCACCTCGGCGCGTTCGTGTGGGCCTTCGGCGAAGACCACGACGGCGAAATCTACGTGCTCACGAACCAGACCGGCGCGCTCGGCACCAAGGGCGGCAAGGTCTGGAAGCTGGTCAAGAGCGCCCCGTGACCTGGAGCGCGGCCGCCCACGGCCGCCGGCCGGTTGGGTTGCCCGCGAATCCCGCGGATCACCGCGAACGGGGGAGCGGCCGTCCGCCTCCCTCAGCGTTTCGCTCGCGCAGATTCGCGTAGATTTGCGGGCTCAAAATCGGCCTCGGTTCCCCCTGAATGAGCCGGAAACCACTGGGGTCAAACGCACCGCTTATGCCGCTGAAGACCCGTTACGCCGTGCTGTTTTTCCTCGCGTTGTTGCTCGCCGCGCCGCCCGTCCGCGCCGCCGCGCCCAGCACCAAGCCCGCCCCGGTGGACTTCAATCGCGACATCCGGCCCATCATGTCGGACACCTGCTTCAAGTGCCACGGCTTCGACGACAAGGCGCGCAAGGGCAAGCTCCGCCTCGACGTGCGCGAGGAAGCGCTCAAGGCCGGCACCTCGGGCAAGCCCGCCATCGTCCCCGGCAAGCCGGAGAAGTCCGCCATCATCGCCCGCCTCTTCACGAAGGACGCCGACGACCTCATGCCGCCGGCGTCCGTGCATAAGGAGATCACCGCCGCCCAGAAGGAGCTTTTCCGCCGCTGGGTAGCCGAGGGCGCGAAGTATGCGGGGCACTGGGCGTTCGAGGCGGTCGTGGCCCCGGTGGTGCCGAAGCTGGACCCGAAAGTAATTAGTAAGGAAGTGATTAGTAAGGGCGGCGGTGCCACGAAGTCCGGCACCCCACTAATTACTCAATCACTAATTACTTCTCCCCCGAACTCGATAGATGCCTTCCTCGCCGCGCGCCTCGAAGTGGAGAAACTCAAGTTCCAGCCCGAAGCCCCGCGCGAAGTGTTGTTCCGCCGGATCACACTCGCGCTCAGCGGCCTGCCGCCGACTCTCGCCGAGGCGGATGCCTTCCTCGCCGACAAATCCCCACGCGCCTACGAACTCGTCGTGGACCGCTTGCTCGCCTCCCCGCATTTCGGCGAGCGCGTCGCCGTGCCGTGGCTCGACCTCGCGCGCCACTCCGACAGCGCCGGCTATCACAATGACTCCCTCCGCGAGACGTGGCTGTGGCGCGATTGGGTCGTGAAAGCCTTCAACGACAACAAGCCCTTCGACAAGTTCACCATCGAGCAGCTCGCCGGCGACCTCCTGCCGAACGCGACCATGGACCAGAAGATTGCCAGCGGTTTCATGCGCAACGTGATGACATCCGACGAAGGCGGCATCATCGACGCCGAGTATCTGAACATCTACCTCGTGGACCGCGTGAGCACGCTCGGCACGACGTGGTTCGGCATGTCCATCGCCTGCGCGCAGTGCCACGACCACAAATACGACCCCATCACCGCGCGTGACTTTTACAGCCTCTATGCCTTCTTCCACAACGTCCCGGAGAAGGGCAAGGACGGCACCCGCACGCTCAACCCCGAGCCGCGCATGGCCGTGCCGTCGCCGGAACAGGAGAAGGAATTGGAGAAGATTGCCGCGCAAATCGCCGCTGCCGACAAGCTGGCGAAGGAACACGAGGGCAAACTCGACGCCACCCAACTCGCTTGGGAAACCAAGATCGCCACCGACCCGAACTCCCGCAGCGTCGCCGGTCCTTACGACCACTTCCCGCTCAACACCAACGCCCACGGCGTCACCCACGACGGCAAGGAAATTGAGGCCACGCTCGCGGGCGAGACCGGTTTCGCCGACGGCGTGGAGGGCAACTCACTTCTCCTCACCGGCAAGGGTCACGCCGACCTCGGCGCGCGCTACGACTTCGACAAGGCCGACAAGTTCAGCGCCGGTCTGTGGGTCCGCACGAGCGCGAAGACCACCGGCGCGCCCCTCGGCAAGATGGAGAACGGCCCGGACTTCCGCGGCTGGGACATCGAGTTCAGCGCTGCGAAGGCGAGCGTTCACCTCATCCACAAATGGCCGGAGGAAGTCATCCACGTGCAGACCGAGAAGGATTTGCCCGCCGACACCTTTCAGCACCTCGCCTTCACCTACGACGGCTCCGGCAAGGCAGCCGGCCTGAAACTCTTCGTCAACGGTCAGCCCATCGCGACCAAGGTGCTCAAGGACAAACTCCCCGGCACCATCAAGACCACCGCGCCCTTCGCCATCGGCCGGCGCGGCGGCGGCGGCTCGCCGTTCACCGGTCGCGTGGATGAGCTGCACATTTTCCCCCGCGCGCTGACCGACGCCGAAGTCGCCACGCTCGCCGGCGGGCCGACCATCGCGCTCGCGGTCATCGAGAAGGCCAAGCGCACGAAGGAGCAGACCGACAAGCTGCGGAAGTTCTACCGCGAGACGCAGGCCACCGATTACCTCGCCACGAAGAAGTCCGCCGAAGACGCGCGCAAGGCCAAGACCGACTTCGACAAGCTCATCCCCAGCGTGATGGTCATGGCCGAGATGACCCAACCGCGCGACACCTTCATCAAGGTGCGGGGCGCCTACGACAAGAACGGCGACAAGGTCGAGGCCGCCTTCCCCGCCTTCCTACCCAAGCCCGCCACCACCTCGACCAACCGCCTCACGCGCCTCGACCTCGCGCAGTGGCTCGCCTCGCCGCAGCACCCGCTCACCGCGCGCGTGGCCGTGAACCGCTTCTGGGCAATGATGTTCGGCACCGGCCTCGTGAAGACGGTAAACGACTTCGGTTCGCAGGGTGAATGGCCCAGCCACCCAGAGCTGCTCAACTGGCTCGCCGCCGACTTCGCCCGCGACTGGGATGTGAAGCGCGTGCTGAAGCAAATGGTGATTAGCCACGCCTTCCGTCAGAGCGCCGCCGTCTCGCCCGCTCTCCTCGCCAAGGACACGGAGAATCGCCTGCTTGCTCGTGGCCCGCGCGGCCGGCTCGACGCTGAATTCGTCCGCGACAACGCCCTCGCCATCTCGGGCTTGCTGAACACCAAGCTCGGAGGGAAGCCCGTCTTCCCGTATCAGCCGCCCGGCATCTGGGAAGTGAACGAAATGGCCGGTGGAGGTTGGAAACACCAGCGCGACGACAGCCAATACCGCCGCGCGCTCTACATCTATCACCGTCGCAGCACGCCCTACCCGAGCCTCCTGACCTTCGACGCGCCAAACCGCGAGGTCTGCGCCGCCGGCCGCCCCCGCACCAGCACGCCGCTCCAGTCCCTCGTGCTGATGAACGACCCCGTTTACGTGGAAGCCGCCCGCGCCTTCGCCGCCCGCGTGCTGAAGGAGGGCGGAGCCGATGACGCCGCGCGCCTCAGCTACGCCTGGCGCCTTGCCCTCGCGCGCAACCTGAGTCCCCTCGAACGCAGCGTGCTGGAGAAGACCCTCGCCCAGCAGCGCGAACTCTTCGCCGCCGAGAAACCCGACGCCGACCTGCTGCTGAAGGTCGGCGACTACAAGAACCCCGAAGGCGCGAACCCAGTTGAACTCGCCGCCTGGACCGCCCTCGCCAACGTCCTCCTGAACCTGAACGAAACCATCAGCCAATAACTCCGAGCCAAAACTCAGGGCAGAAAAATCAGCTCAACAATATCTCAGCCCCCATTTTTCTGCCCCCATCTTCCTGACTTCCCAATGAACTCCACCCTCCTGAACCGCCGGACCTTCCTCCAGCGCAACTCCACCGGCCTCGGCGCGCTCGCCCTCGCCTCCCTGCTGAAGCCCTCCGCCTTCGCCGCGCTCCCCGGCAGCGGCCCCGCCGTGCCCGGCCTGCTCAAGCGCCTCCACCACGAGCCGAAGGCCAAGCGCGTCATCTACCTCTTCATGTCCGGCGCGCCCTCGCACCTCGACCTCTACGACCCCAAGCCCAAACTCGTCGAGATGACCGGCAAGGATTTGCCTGAGTCCGTGCGTCAGGGCCAGCGCATCACCGGCATGACCAGCGGACAGAAAAACCACTTCTGCGTCGGCTCGCCCTTCAAGTTCACCCCGCACGGCCAGGCCGGCACGGAGTTCAGCGAAGTGCTCCCCCACATCGCCAGCCTCGCGGACGACGCCACTGTCATCCGCTCCATGTTCACCGAGGCAATCAACCACGACCCCGCTGTGACCTTCTTCGGCACCGGCCACCAGCAGCCGGGTCGCCCCACGATGGGCGCGTGGGCCAGCTACGGGCTCGGCAGTGAAAACTCCGACCTCCCCGGCTACATCTGTATGCAATCCGGCGGTGGCGGCCAGCCGTTGCAATCCCGCTACTGGGGCCCGGGCTTCCTCCCCGCGCAGCACGGCGCGGTCACCTTCCGTGGCGCGGGCGACGCCGTGCTCTACCTCTCCAACCCGCCGGGCATCAGCTCCGCCGCGCGCCGCTCGACCATTGACGCGATGAACGAGCTGAACCGCCTCCAGCTTGGCACGCTCGGCGACCCCGCCATTGCCGCGCAAATCGCGAACTACGAACTCGCCTTCAGCATGCAGACCAGCGTCCCGGAGCTGATGGACTTGTCGAAGGAACCCGATTCCACCTTCGAGTCCTACGGCGCGAAGAAGGGCACGCCGAGCTTCGCCGCCAACTGCATCCTCGCCCGCCGCCTCGCCGAGCGCGGCGCCCGCTTCATCCAGTTGAACCACCGCGACTGGGACCATCACGGTGGCCTGCCCGGTGCGTTGCCGAACAAGGCGAAGGAAGTGGATCAACCCGCGGCCGCGCTCGTGAAGGACCTGAAGCAACGCGGCTTGCTCAAGGACACCATCGTCATCTGGGGCGGAGAGTTCGGCCGCACCGCCTACAGCCAAGGCGAGATTAAGCCCGCGAGCTTCGGGCGCGACCATCACCCGCGCTGCTTCACGATTTGGGCGGCGGGCGGCGGCTTCAAGCCCGGCATCGTCCACGGCGCGACCGACGACTTCGGCTACAACATCACCAAGGACCCCGTGAGCGTTCACGACTTCCACGCCACGCTCCTCCACCTGCTGGGCGTGGATCATCTCCAGCTCACCCACCGCCACGAAGGCCGCGACTACCGGCTCACGGACATCAGCGGCGAGCTGATCAAGGGGCTCCTCGCTTGAGGCGGAGAGAAGGCAAAAGTAAAAAGGCAAAAGTGCCGAGCTTGCGCCGTAGCCCTGCCGACGTCTCGTTCCCCACTTTTACCTTTTGCCTTGGCGCTCCGGCCGCAGAGCCACCAGACACCTTGCCGCAAACACCCGTGGCAGGCACGAGAGCACTCCATCCACCCCGCGCAGCGCCCCGAGCATCCCGGCCGGATACATCGCCGGTTTGCTGAACCCGCCGCTCAACACGTAGTGAAACGCGCTGAACGCCTCGCGATGGAACACCTCCCAGCCCGGCGGCCAGCCAGCGCCTTCGTCCCGGAAGAAGAGCCGCGTGGCATTGCCTTGCGCGGCGTAATAGTCGCGCGGACGCGGCAGCTCCGTCGCGTAGTTGATCGGCGCATTGATCGCCACCGGTTCGTGATGGAGCAGCCCATAGACCGGCCAGCTCGCCAAGCTGATGTAAGGGTCGAACACGATGACGCGCCCCTGCGGCTGCAAGGCCCGCCGCGCCTCGCGGAAGAACGCCGCCGGCGCGCGCAGGTGGTGAAAAACATCGAACAGGATCAGATGCGACAAGCTGCCGTCCGCGAACGGCAGCTCATAGCCATCACACACGAGGTCCAGCCACGGATTGGGGAAGAGGTCCGTGGAAATGGACTGCGGCAGGCGCGACTTGAGGTTCCCCACGCCCGAACCGATCTCGAGGATGGCCCCCGGCAGTGACGTGTCGATCTGCTGAACGATGCGTTCGTAGAACCCGGCGTAAATCTCGCGCAGCAGCGGCTTGCCCTGCCACGCCCGGAGGTTGGCCTCGATCTCAATCTGGTGCTGTTCCAAGGCGATGCTCATGGGGGAGGAAGGTAAAAGGAGGAACGGTGAACGCTCGGCACTTTTGCCTTTTTACTTTTGCCTTTTGCCTTCTTCCAGTCGGCGCGTGACTTCGTCGGCCACGCTGGTGCCCGAGATGGCGCGCAGACAGTCCAGCGGCGCGACCCAGTGGCAGCGGCTCTTCAGGCAGGGGGCGCACGGGAGCGGGTGACGGAGGGCGAAGTGCTCTTGTTCGTAAGGGCCGGTCTGGTCCGGGCGCGTCGGGCCGAAGAGGGAAACGACCGGACGACGCAGCGCGGCGGCGAGGTGCATGGGGCCGGTGTCGTTGGTCACGAGCAGTTCGCAGCGGCGAAGCAGCTCGATGAGTTCCGGCAGCGTGGTGCGTCCGGCGAAGTTCACACAGCGGTCGGGCACGGCACGGCGGATGGTTTCGGTGAGCTGCCAGTCCCCGGGACCGCCGAAGAGGGCGAAGCGGAAGTTCGCGTCGCGCGCGGCCAGCTGACGGACGAGGGCGGCGAAGTGCTCGGCGGGCCAGCGCTTATTGTCCCAGCGCGCGCCAGGGTTGATGCCGAGCCAGCGAGAGCCGTTGGCCGGCCATTTGGCTTCGGCCAGCGCGGCGATGGCGGGACGCGGCGGCAGCCATTCGTAGCGGTCATGCACCGGGATGCCGAGCGCGCGGGCAACGGCGAGATACCAGTCCACGGCGTGGGGTTTGTCCCTCGGGCGCGGGACGGCGAGGTCGTAGGCGAGGTGCGCGCCTTCGCGCTCCAGTTCGAGGCCAATGGTGAAGGCACCGTCCGCCAGCCACGCAAAGGCCGCGCTGCGCGCGAGGCCTTGGAGATCAATCACCCAGTCGTAGCGCGCGGCCCGCAGCGCGCGGATTTGGGCCAGCCCCTTGGGCCAGTAGAGGGGCGAGCGCCAGCGTTTTCGCTCAAAGGGGAGGACGGCGGCAAGGTCGGCATCGCCCTCCAGCAAGGAGCGGAGTTCAGCGGCGAGCCACCAGTGGACTTCTGCGTCGGGCCGATGCTGCTTGAGCAGGCGCAAGAGCGGCAGCGCTTGCACCACATCGCCGAGGGAGCTGGGTTTGAGTATGAGAACCTTCAAACGAAGGCCGGAGGCTGGCCTTTCAACTCTCAACCTTCAACTTTCAACTTCGCCTTACTTGCCCAGTGCGAGGCGTTCCGCCAGCCGCTCGGGGAGGCCGACGGCCCGGATCTTCGCCTGTGCGGTGGCGATGTCGTAGTCCAACCGGCGCAACTCGATCGTGCCCTCATCCATGTCGTAGATGACGTAGCCGCACTTCGGGTTGCCATCGCGGGGCTGGCCGACGCTGCCGACGTTGACGAAGTATTTCTTGCCCGCCTCGACCTTGAACTTCGAGTAGGTGCCGCCGCGCACCGTGGCGTCGCGCACGAAGGCGACGGGGACGTGCGTGTGGCCGAAGAAACAGACGCCAGTGTTCTGGTAGGTGAAGCTGGCAGCGGCGGCGAGCTTGTCGAACACGTAGCCCCAGCGTTTGGGACCATCGAGCGTCGCGTGGACGATGGTGAAGTTGGCCACGAGGCGAATGTAGCGCAGCTCGCGGAGCCAGAGGATGTCTTCTTCGGCGAGCTGGGCGCGGGTCCAGTTGACGGCCTCGGCGGCGTGGGGGTTGAAGCCCTCGAGCGCGGAGTCCACCGAGCAGTATTCGTCGTGGTTGCCCTTGACCACGGGCATGCCCATGGAGCGGATCACGTCGAGACACTCCTTGGGATTTGCGTTGTAGCCGACGACATCGCCGAGGCAGGCGTAGTGGGTCACCTTGTTGGCTTGGGCATCCGCCAGCACTACCTGGAGCCCCTCCCAGTTGGCGTGGATGTCGGCGATAATCGCGTATTTCATGAACGGCGTTTAACGGACTACTTCAAAACCGCGTAAGTCACTGCGGGCCTCGGCCCACTGCACATCTTCCTGCCGGATGAACCCATCCAGCCCCGCGTCCCGGATGCCCTGCCGGAAGGCGTCCAACTCGTCCCGCGCGCCCTCGGCCACCAGTTCCACCCGGCCATCCGCCAAGTTCCGCACCGTGCCGGTGACCGCGTAACCCGCTGCCACCTGTTTCACGGTATAGCGGAAGCCGACGCCCTGCACGCGCCCCGAATAAAACACCTGCACTCGGCTCCGGCTCATTTCAGTTTTCGTCGGCCGACGGACTTAGCTGGCTGAAGCCCGCTGGCGAACGGCGGCGACTATTCGGCAAAGGCGCGAATCAAATCAAGCCCCAAGGCTAGCACTCGCTTGCTTAACCCTTCTCGATGCACGCGTAGGCGTTGTGGTTGTGGATGCTCTCGAAGTTCTCCGCCTCCACCTTATACCACGTCACGTCCCCGTGGGCGTTCAGCTTGAGTGCCACGTTGCGGACCAAGTCTTCCACGAAGACCGGGTTCTCGTAAGCGCGCTCCGTCACCGCCTTCTCGTCGGGCCGCTTGAGCAACGAGTAAAGCTCGCTGCTGGCGCTGGACTCAACGAGCGCGATGAGGTCTTCGATCCACACCACCTTGTCCGAGCGGACGGCCACGGTGACGTTGCCGCGTTGGTTGTGCGCGCCGTGTTTGGAAATGGCCTTGGAGCAGGGGCAGAGCGTGGTCACGCCCACGATGACCGTGAGCATGAAGTCAATTTCCTTGCCGCAAGCCGTGGCGTCGAAGCGCGCGGTGTAATCCATGACGCCCGCCTGACCGGACACCGGCGCGAACTTGGTGAGGAAGAACGGGAACTCCATCTCCAGATGCGCGGTGTCAGCGTGGAGCTTGCGCTGCATGGCATGGAGAATGTCCACGATGTTCTCGACGTGGACGATGGAGCCGTGCGCGTTGAGCACCTCGATGAAGCGGCTCATGTGCGTGCCCTTGAACTCCTTGGGCAAGTCCACAGCCATCGCGATGGTCGCGATGGTGTTTTGGTGAGTGTGGGCCTTGTCGCGGATCTGGATGGGGAAACGCAGCCCGCGCACGCCCACCTTGTCAATTCGCAGTTCGCGGTGGTCGCCCCCGCTCTGCACATCGTGCAACGGCGCTTTGGCGGACGCGTCCGGCGGCAAGGCGACACTGGCTCCAGCGGTTGCATCATTGGCGTGGATCATGGGCGGAGACTAAGCGGGTGGCCGGCAAAATGCCAGTGGTTCTCCTGACGGGAGGGGTAATCCCCGCGAGCAACGATCAGCGCGGGCGCTCACTTCAGCCCGATACTGCTCGAACGCTTGGCGACTTTGCGACTGGTCAGCACCTTCGTCACGGTGCCGGTCTGTAGATACTTCCGCTTCACCACGTCGAGGATGGCGTCGCGATCATCGTAGAGGCGCTTGAGCTTGCGGGGTTTTACGCGCGAGAGGACGTAGGCGGTGAGGAGCGGGAGGGCGATGGTGCTGTCGGTGTAGCAGACGACGCTGTCGGGGAGTTTGTCGGGGTCCACTTTGCCCCAGCTCACGGCTTCGGCGGGCGTCGCGCCGCTCAAGCCGCCGGTGTCGGGGCGGGCGTCGGTGACTTGGAGGAAGTAGTCGTGGCCCTTTTCCTGGATACCGAGAACTTCCTGAATCTGCGGCTCGGTCTGGAGCATGAAGTTCTTCGGGCTGCCGCCGCCGAGGATGAACACGCTGCTGGTGTGGCCGGTGGACTTGGCGTGATAGACGATGGCGGCGGTTTGGTTCACGTCGCGGTTCACGTCGGGCATCAGCGCCGAGCCGCGCATGGCCATGGCGGCGACGTTCATGCCGATGCTGGAGTCGCCGGGGCTGCTGGTGAAGATGGGTATGCCGCACTCGTAGGCGGTGGCGAGGATGGAGCTGTCCTTGAGGCCGAGTTTCTTGCCACGCGCGGCGACGTATTTGCCGAGGAGGTAATGGAATTCATCCGTGCCCATGGGCCGCTGGAACTCGGGGCCTTGGATGACCTCGCGGACGAAGGCGTCGGTGTCGAGCAGCACATTGTAGTCGAAGAGCACGTCGTAGATCCGGATGACGCCGTCGCGATGCAGTTCAGTGTCGTCGAGGAACGGCGTGCCGCTGTGGAGCTGCATATCGAGGCCGAAGTGCAGGTCGTGGTAGAGGTTCGCGCCGGTGGAGATGATCCAGTCCACATAGCCGCCCTTCATCAGCGGGATGAGGCAGGACTTGCCCAAGCCGGCAGGCGTGAGCGCGCCGGTGAGGCTCATGCCGATGAAGCCGTCGGCGGGGAGCATCTTTTTGGCGAGGAGTTGGCTGGCCTCGCGCAGGCGACCGCCGTTGTAGGCGAGCATGACTTGGTCAATGAGGTCGGCGGCGGAGATGTCCTTGCCCACGCCGAGGGGGTTGAGGCGCGGGTAGGCGGCGAACTTTTTGGAGGCTTTGGGGGCGGAGGTTTTGCTCATAACGCGCGCGAGTGTTGCGGAAGGGAAGGCAAAGGCAAGGGGAGTTTCGGGCGGATGAACCACGAACCACTAACCGGCACTGACCGACACGAATGGGTAACGCGCGGGAGGACAACGGCAGGCTGATAGCCGTTTTTCCCGTGACCGCTTCGGATTAGCCCGTCCGGACGCAGAAGGGTGTGAGAGAGGCTTGGACAGTCGGGAGCCGTCCGCTACGGTTCTGGCCATGAAACGCCTGCTCTCCCTCGCGCTCGCCGCGCTTGCCCTGCCCCTCTTCGCCGCCGACTCCGACGGCTTCGTCTCCATGTTCAACGGTCGCGACCTGACCGGCTGGACGAACATCAACTGCGCACCCGAGACGTGGACCGTGAAGGACGGCGTCATCCATTGCACCGGCAAGCCCGTCGGCGCGTTGCGCACGCTGCGGCACTACGAAAACTTCATCATGGAGGTGGAGTGGCGGCACCTCAGCAGCGGCGGCAACTCCGGCGTCTTCATGTGGGGCTCGCCCATCAGCGCGCCGGGCGTGCCGTTCCTGCGCGGCATCGAGGTGCAGGTGCTCGACCACGGCTACGCCACGAACTACGAGAAGCAGAATGGCAAGAAGTCCGACTGGTTCACCACGCACGGCGATGTCTTCCCCATCCACGGCGCGAAGATGATTCCGCTGGGCAAGCATCGCGGCGACCGCAGCTTCCCCAGCGAGGATCGCAGCAAGCCTTCGCCCGAGTGGAACCATTATCGCATCGTCTGCACCAACGGCTCGCTCCGCCTGCACGTCAACGGCAAGGAAGTCTCCGGCGGCGATGAGTGCAACTATCGCAAGGGTTACCTCGCCCTCGAAAGCGAAGGCGCGCCCGTGGAGTTCCGCAACATCCGCATCAAGGAACTTCCTTCCGGCAACCCCGCGCCCGCACTCGTCGCGCCTCTGGACCCCGGCTGGGCACCGCTCTACACCGGCGTGGACCTGCGCGGCTGGAAAAGCGCCGGCGACGCCAAGACCCGCTGGCAGCCCAGCGACTGGCGGTTGGTGTTGAAGGAGGGCGCGGATGCCGCGAAGCAAACCCTCTGGACCGAGGCTGAGTTCGGCGACGTGGAGTTCCTCATGGATGTGCGCGCGGGCAAGACCGCCACTGGTGATGCTGGCCCGGCCCTGCTCGTGCGCGGTCGCGATGGCAAAGGCACCGAGGTGAAGACCGGCATCGAAGCCGGCAAAGGCGGACGCATCCGAGTGCAGGTGAAGGGCGCCGAGGCCGTCGTGTTCCTAAACGACAAGGAAACCGCCCGCGTGCCTGTGGCCGCTGGCAAAGGTGCGCTGGGCCTCAAGGACACCGGAGCGGGGCTGGACTTCGGCAATCTCCACGTGCGGAAGCTGTGAGCGTTCGCAACGTGGAAGCCGCACTTGACGTGAGCATGGCCGGTAAGTCCACTGACGCCATGATCGTCCCAGCCCGGCAGGCTAGCCGCTCCGGCGGCTTCACCCTCATCGAACTGCTCGTCGTCATCGCCATCATCGCGATCTTGGCGGGCATGTTGTTGCCGGCTTTGAGCAAGGCGAAGATCAAGGCGCTCCAGACCGGCTGCATCAACAACATGAAACAGATGGGGGCCGCCTTTAACCTGTATCAGGGGGACAACGACGACGTCGTGCCTTTTGGTTACGTTTACGGACCGGTCCCGGATATCGCGTGGGACGATCTCCTGCACAGCTACATTGGCGGCGGTGGGCTGACTCCGGCGGAGGTGAATGCCGCCAACTACCCGGCCACCAAGTGCCCGAAGCTCTTGAAATGCCCCTCGGACCGGTTCAACCGCAACCTCCCGCGCACCTACTCCATGCCACGCACTTCCGGCAACGGCATTGCCCTGACGTTCTTCAACCAGGCCACAGCCACAAGCAAACTGCGGCTCCTGCAAGTCCTAGACCCCACCGGCACTCTGCAACTGCTGGAGAAGCCCATGTCCTCAAACAATGCCGGCAGCATTGCGCAGACCGTCACGGACACCGCCGACCAGCAACTCAGCGACCCGACGTTCACCGCCACCCCGGCGACCATGGCCAGCTTCCATAACAACAAATTCAGCTGGCTCTTCGCCGACAGCCATGTCGAGTCCCTCGAACAGAGCAAGACTTGGGGCACCGGCACGACCAACGCGCCCAAAGGCACTTGGACCCTCGCCACCGGCGATTGAACCCAGCTGTCAGCCAGTCACCCGAACATGAAACCGTTTCAACTCTTCATCCTGCTCGCCCTCCTCGCGCTCCCGGTCTCCGCCTGCCGGAAACAGCGGAGCCCCGCCGAAAGCTCGGCCGACGCCGCCAAGAGCACGGCACCGGAACCGTTGGACCTCGCCAAGCTCAACGCAAAGATTCGGGAATACACCGAAGCCTTTGGCAAGCCCCCCGCTTCGCTTCAGGAGATGGTGGATAAGAAATTCCTGCCCCGCCTGCCCGAAGCCCCGGCTGGTCGCACCTTGGTTTACGACGCCCACAAGATGCAGGCGCAGCTACAGTAAACGCGCCTAGGAAAGAAGAGCGCCCACCCTCGTTGGCAAGAAGTGGGTTATCAACCCGCAGACGGGCAAGATCACTGCGCAATAAGCGCTGCTCGCGCTGCCCACTTGCCCCTTGCGCCTAGGGCGCGCACCGCTACCGTCCCGCGCCATGCTTTTGGAATTCACGAAGATGAACGGCGCGGGCAATGACTTCATCCTGGCCGACAACCGCGCCGGAAACCTCCACCTCACGCCGGAACAGGTCACGCACTTGTGCCATCGCCAGCGCGGCATCGGGGCGGACGGACTCATGCTGTTGGTGCCGTGTGCGTCGGGGAAGGCCGAATGGGCGTGGGAGTTCTGGAACAGCGACGGTAGCCGCGCGGAGATGTGCGGCAATGGCGCGCGCTGCTTCGCCCGCTACATCCAGCGGCGCACGGGCACGACTGGCAGCCTGACCTTCGAGACGGTTGCCGGCGTCATCACCGCTAGTTTCCAAGGCGAGCGCGTGACGGTGAACCTCACGCCGCCGCACAGCCTGCGACTCAACGAGCAGGTTCCGCTTGCCACCGGCCTCACCGCGATCCACTCGCTCAATACCGGCGTTCCGCACGCGGTGATCTTCGTGCCCGATGCCGACCAGGCGATGGTCAATCAAATCGGGGCCGAGGTCCGCTACCACACGCACTTCAAGCCCAAGGGCACGAACGTGAACTTCGCGCAGGTGCTCGGGCCGAATCACATTCGCGTCCGCACCTACGAGCGCGGCGTGGAAGGCGAGACGCTGGCCTGTGGCACGGGCGTGAGCGCGGCGGCGATGATTGCGTCGCGCGTGCAGGGCTTCACCTCGCCGGTGAAGGTGCTGGTGCAGGGCGGCGACACCTTGGAAGTCAGCTTTCAGTCGAGCGGCGAAGGCTTCGCCGACGTGCGGCTGAATGGCCCGGCGGACTTTTCGTTCACGGGCAACGTGGAAGTCTGACACCAGTGCCCGAAGCATCCGGACGCCACGACGCGCGCCTTCCTTCCTCGGAGGAGGGGAGAAGGTGGCCGCAGGCCGGATGAGGGGTGGGGCCGCCAACGCCGACGCGCGTAACCCCTCACCCCGACCCTCTCCCCTCATCCGATGAAGGGAGAGGGAGCCAGAGCGCGCGTCGTGTCCTGCTTCACCCCATCAACCCCGGCACGACCTTCCCCGCCACGTCCGTCAGCCGGTGTTCGCGGCCTTGGAACTTGTAGGTCAGCCGCAGGTGGTCCACGCCCAGCAGGCGCAGCATCGTCGCGTGCAGGTCATGCACGTGGACCGGGCGGTCCGCCACGTTGTAGCCCAGCTCGTCCGTCGCGCCGTGCACCGCACCGGCCTTGAAGCCGCCGCCCGCCACCCACGCCGTGAACGCCCGCATCTGGTGATCGCGCCCGTAGTTCTCCGACTTCGCATCGCCCTGCGCCATCGGCGTGCGCCCGAACTCGCCGGACCAGACGACGAGCGTGTCCTTCAGCAAGCCGCGTTGCTTCAAGTCTCGCAGCAGTCCGGCGCACGGCTGGTCCACTGACTTGCACTCCTGCATCATGCGCCCTTGGATGCCATCGTGATGGTCCCAGCCGCGATGATAGAGCTGGATGAAGCGCACGCCGCGCTCGGCCAGCCGGCGCGCAAGCAGGCAGTTCGCGGCGAACGTGCCGGGCTTGCGCGCGTCCTCGCCGTAGAGGTCGAACACGCTCTTGGGCTCGCGCGAAAGGTCCGTCAGCTCCGGCACGCTCGTCTGCATCCGGTAGGCCATCTCGTATTGCGCGATGCGCGTCGCAATCTCCGGGTCGCCGACCGTCTCCAGCCGCGCTTGGTTCAGCTCGCGCACGCTGTCGAGGATGCGCCGCCGCATCGCGCTGTTCATCCCCGCCGGATTGTCCAAGTAAAACACCGGCTCACCGGGCGACCGCAGCTGCACGCCCTGATGCACCGTCGGGAGAAAACCGCTCGTCCAGTAACGCGCCTTGACGTTCTGGTCCTTGCCCTGGCCCGAGAGCAAAACCATGTAAGCCGGCAAGCTCTCCGCCACGCTGCCGAGGCCGTAGGACAGCCACGCGCCCATCGCCGGCCGGCCCGGCTGCTGGTGGCCGGTCTGCATGAACGTGACGCCGGGGTCGTGGTTGATGGCGTCGGTCTGCATCGAGCGGATGACCGTCACGTCGTCCATCACCTTCCTCATGTGCGGCAACAAGTCGCTGACCTCGACGCCGGCCTGGCCGCACTTGGCGAACTTCTGGTGCGTGCCGAGAATCACCAGCGGCGCGCCCTGCAACTGGGCCACGCGCTCCCCCTTGGTCAGGCTCTCGGGCATCGGCTTGCCCCAGAGTTTGTTCAACTGCGGCTTCGGGTCGAAGGTCTCGAACTGCGACGGCCCGCCGCCCATGAACAGGAAGATGACGCGCTTGGCCCGCGGCACATGATGGAACGCTGGCAACACTCCACGCGGCACCGCCGGAGCCGCCGCGCCACTCAACGCCCCCGCCGCCTGAAGGAAACCCAGCGCGCCCAGGCCGAACGCGCCGTGCTGGAGAAACTGCCGACGCGATTGGAGCGCGGACGCCCACGTCCGCAACCCGTCTTCGGGGCCGAATACAGATGACAAACTCATACCCATGCGAAGTGAAATCCAGTGGCGGGGCTGCGTGACCGCGACGCGCTCGGATTCCCTCTCCCTTCATCGGAGGAGGGGAGAGGGCCGGGGTGAGAGGTTCGGGCGTCGGCGCAAGCGGCCCCACCCCTCATCCGGCCTGCGGCCACCTTCTCCCCTCCTCCGAGGAAGGGAGAAGGCGTGTGGCGGGGCGGCTGGTTAGCATGCCACCGACTTCTATTGGGAATTGGTATGAGAGGGCGACGGAGCGGATGCATGGCGGTGGCGATGCGCGAGTGCGGTTGCTGGGAAGCATGGACGTGAGCCGTGAGGAAATCACGCAAAGCTCGGAGTGCGGCTGCGGAGCGCAGGCTGCCAGCCCGCTTGGCGCTCGGTGAGTCCATAACTGTGTTGCGCAACCGGGCCAGTTCACCTCCCACGCGCAAAGCGGGCCGGCGGGCCGCGTCCCGGGCGCTACGCCAATACTTCGCGGATGACATGGCCTTCCACGTTCGTCAGGCGGCGCTGCACGCCGTTGTGCTCGAAGGTGAGGCGCTCGTGGTCGAGGCCGAGGAGGTGGAGGATGGTGGCGTTGAAGTCGTAGAGCGGGTGGAGGTCCTGCACGGCGCGTTGGCCGAGCGGGTCAGTCACGCCGTGGCTGACGCCGGGCTTCACGCCCGCGCCGGTGAGCCAGCAGGTGAAGCCGTCGGGGTTGTGGTCGCGGCCTTGCGCGCCCTTTTGGAAGAAAGGCATCCGGCCAAACTCCGTGCACCAGACGACGAGTGTGTCCTCCAGCAAGCCGCGTTGCCGCAGGTCGCGGATGAGCGCGGCGGCGGGCTGGTCGAGGATGTTGGCGTGGACATCGTATTGCTCCTTCAACGCACTGTGGCCGTCCCAGTTCAGCTTGCCGCCGCTGGCGTAAGCGCCGTTGAAAAGCTGCACGAAGCGGACGCCGCGCTCGATGAGGCGGCGCGCGAGGATGCAGTTCTTCGCGAACGCGGCTTTGTCGGGATGCGTGGGGTCGTCGGCTCCGTAGAGTTTCAGGAGGTGCGCGGGCTCGGTGCTGAGGTCGGAAATTTCGGGGACGGAGAGCTGCATGCGCGCGGCGAGTTCGTAGCTGGCGATCCGGGCGGCGAGCTTCGAGTCGCCGGCGTTTTGCTCCAAGTGGCGTGCGTTCATCCGCTGGAGGAGCGCGCGGGCGGCTTGGTCGGCGGCGGGGGAAACGCCGGGCGCGGTGAGGTGGCGCACGGGTTCCTTCGAGCTGAGGGTCGTGCCCTGAAACGCGGCGGGCAGGAAGCCAGGGCCCCAGTTGTTCGAGCCGTTCTGCGGCACGCCGCGCGGGTCGGGGATGGCGACGTAGGCGGGCAGGTCCTGGTTCTCGCTGCCCAGCGCATACGTCACCCACGAGCCGAGGCTGGGAAAGCCGTCGAGCGCGAAGCCGGTGGAGAGGAAGTTCTCGGCGGGGCCGTGGGTGTTGGTCGTGCTGGTGAGCGAGTGGACGAAGGCGATTTTGTCGGTGAGTCCGGCGAGGTGCGGAATCAAGTCGCTAACCCACTTGCCGGTCTGGCCGCGTTGGCGGAAAGCGTATTGCGGTCGCGCGAGATTGCCCGCCGGGCCTTGGAACGTGACGGCGGGGCCACCGGGCAGCGGCTGGTTGTCCCACTTGATTAGCTCGGGTTTGTAATCCCACGTCTCGAGCTGGCTCACCGCTCCGGCGCAGAAGATGACGATGACGTTCTTGGCCGCTGCCGGCGCGTGCGGCGCGCGCGGGGCGTTGGGGCGCGCGGGGTGGATGAGCGGCCCCGGCGCGGCGAGCAGGCGGTCCTGTCCCAGCAGCTGCGTCAGCGCGATGGAGCCGAGCGCGGTGGCGGAGTGGCCGAGGAAACAACGGCGGTCGAGCAGTTGGCGACCGGGGAGCGAGAGGCGTTCGGCGGCGGTGGTCATGCGGGGCGAGGTTGGCACAAGGCGTTCGCCGAGGCGCGTGGTTTTTGCGCGGCGGGCTGGAGCGCGGCTGTCCCAGCCGCAGCAAGCTGCATCAGTTCAGGGCGGTTCGGAATCAAGTTGCTGCTCGTAGCGACGGACGTTGCTGCGGCTGAGGACAGCCGCGCTCCAGCGTCAGGCCTTCGGCCACAGGCGCACCCAGACGCGTTGGGGCGACTCGATGAGGATGTCGCGCAGCAGCGCTTCCATGCTCGCGGCCTTCGGTTCCTCCAGCCGCTGACACAGCCAGAACGTCGCGCCGAAGACGAGGGCGGTCAGCGCGAAGAACAGGCTGTAGCGGTTCACCGCGAAGCCGTGCCACGTCACGTTCACCCCGCGCAGCGTGTCAATCAGCACGCCCCAGAGAATCGGCGAGACGCCCATCGCCAGACTGCCCACGACCGAGAACAGCGCGAAGAAATGGTCGCGGCCCATCACCGGGATGATGGCCATGGCGAGGCGCACGTTGGCCATGTTCGCCAGCGCGGTGGTCAGGCCCATGAGGAAGAGCAGCGTCACCAGGATGGGCATCGTGGCATGCAGCACATGCCCGGCGAGCGCGAACCAGCCCGCCACGATGACCAGCCACGCCGCCATGCAGAACATCAGCACGGGCCGGCTGCCGAGGCGGTCCAGCCGCGGCCCCAGCACCCACAGACTGCTCAGGCCGCCGAGGAACGCCACCGAGCTCACGAGCAGCACATGGCCTTCGCTCAGGCCGGCTTCCGTCTTGAGCCACGCGGTGGTGAACGCGCCGAGTCCACCCACCGCGAGCGGCCACGCGATGTTCACGCGGAGCAGTTTCCGAAACGGCGGGTGCTGCGCCATCGCCCGCCAGGGGACGGGTTCGCTGCTGTTGCGGCGTGATTCCGCCGGGGGCTCGACATCGGGGATGCGCTGGAGGAAGACGAGGCTCAGGCCGCCCATCGCCGCGCTGAGGCTGAAGAGCGCGGCGAATTGCCACGCCGCCGGTTGCTCGCCGAGCGTGAAGGCCGCGAGGACGAGGACGAGGAAGCTGGCGAGGTTCACGCACGCCGCGTCACGCGTGAGGTATTGGCCCCGGACACTTTCCGGCACGAGCGCGGTAATCCACGGCAGCCACGCGCAGCTGGAGATGCCGCGCGAGAGATTGAAGGCGAAGAGGAGCAACAGCACGAGCGCGAGCCGCGCCGTGGCATCGAGCACGCCGGTCAACAGCGGCACGACCGCCAGCGCGCCGATGAACATCACGCGCATCCCCCAGCCCGCATAGACGAAGCGCTTGTAGCCGACGCGGCTGATGTGGCTGGCCGCCGGGATTTGGAAGATGACGAGCAGCGGCATCATGCCCGCGATGATGCCCAGCACGGTGGCGCTCGCGCCGAGCGTCTTGGCATAGAGGATCATCGGCGTGCCGACGACGATGGGGAAGGAGAGCGCGTTAAACGTGGCGAACCAAAAGGCATGGTGCAGCCCCGGCGGGAAGCGGGCTGGCTCGGGGGCGGTGGTGGCGGGAGCGCTCACGGGGGAAGTAAGCGGTCAGCGGTCAGCGGTCAGCAAGCAGCAAGCGATCAGCGAGGGAGCTGCGGTGAGTGTCGGCTCACCGCGTTTGCTGATTGCTGACGGCTGATAGCTGACCGCTTAATTCCCCCCGTGCCGACTCCGACCCTCGTGCAACTCGACAACGTCAGCGTCTCCCTCGCCGGGAAACGCATCCTCCACGGCATCACTTGGCGCTGGCGACGCGGGGAGAGCTGGGCGGTGCAGGGCGCGAATGGTTCGGGCAAGAGCACCTTCCTGCGCCTCGTCGCCGGCGAGCTGCATCCCGATCCGGTGGATGGGGGACGGCGCACTTACGGTTTGGACCGCGAGGTGTCCACCAGCGCAGCGGGGGTGCGGGAACAGATCGCGTTCGTCTCGCCGGAACAGCAGGAGCGTTACTTGAACCTCGAATGGGTCCGCACGGGCCGGGATGTGCTGCTCACGGGCTTTCACCAGACCGACTACCTCTACCGCCGGCTCACGGCGGAGCAGTTGGAGGCGGTGAAGAAACTGGCGGACGAACTGCGGCTTGGCCCGCTACTGCGGCGCGATGTGCAGACCCTTTCGCAAGGCGAGTTCCGCCGCGTGCTCATCGCGCGCGCGCTGCTGGGCAAGCCACGTGTGCTGCTGCTGGACGAGTTCACGGACGGCTTGGATGCGGCGATGCGCGCGACGCTGCTCGCCGCTGTCCAACGGGCCGCCGAGGGTGGGACCAGCGTGTTGCTCGCGACGCATCGCGAAGATGAGTTGATTCCCGCGCTCCGGCGGCGGCTGGTGCTGGAAGGCGGCCAGATGATTACCCCTCCCGCGCGGAAAGGTGGGCCCGCGAAACACGCGAAACACGCGAATGAAGACGGGCACCTTGCGACGGCCAGGCGGACGAACGCGACTCCACCCCAGTTTCGTGTCATTCGCGTGTTTCGCGGGCCAACGAGTTCCAGCGCTTTGCGCCCTGCGGTGGCTGATGACTTCCTCTTCCGCCTGCGCAACGTGAGCGTGTATCTGGACCGCAAGCCGATCTTGAAGAACCTCGACTGGGAGATGCGCCCCGGTGAGCACTGGGCCATTACCGGCCCAAATGGTTCCGGCAAAAGCACCTTCCTTAAGTTGCTGCTGGGCGAGTTGCACCCGGCGGTGGGCGGCACCATCCACCGCTTCGGCGAGCCGCAGCGGCACACGCTCTGGGAAATCCGCGCGCGCGTGGGCTATGTGGGGCCAGACCTCCAGACCGCCTACCGCGACGCCCTGACGGTGCGGGAAGTCGTCGCCTCCGGCTACTTCGCCAGCATCGGCCTGCTGGACGCGGTGACGCGCGCGCAGTGGCGGCGGGTGGACGAAGTCTTGGCGCAACTCTCCCTTGGCGAACTCGCGCGGGCTCCCTTCCTCCACCTCTCCTACGGCCAGCGCCGCCGCGTGCTGCTCGCCCGGGCGCTCGTGCATCGCCCACAAGTGCTGCTGCTGGATGAGCCGCTGGATGGGCTGGATGCGGAGTCGCTGGCGCTGATGCGGTCACAGCTAGCCGAGTTGGGCCACTCGGGCACGTCGCTTATCACGGTGGCCCACCGACGGGAGGAACTGACCGGGGTGACCTTCTGGGAACTGGCATTGGGGCAGCCAGTAGGCACGACGACGACCTAAGCCTCAGCGGCTGGGAACGGCTTTGACCTTCTTGGACTGCGGGTCGATGACCAAGGTGTGGCCGGAGGGGACTTGGATAGGCCGCTTACCCCCGTAATATGCACGCTGTAACTCGTCCATGGTGGGTAGCCGCTTGTTTCTGAACTCAAAGCCAGCGATGACGTTGTTCAAGTCTGCGAACTCCACCCCGGATTCAAACTGTGCCACGGTCGGCGGACCAGGCGCTGCCCCCGCAGCCGGCGGCGTAGTGGCCACCGGTGCCGGTAGTTTCTGTTCAGGTGCGGCCGGCGCCGGTGTCTCGGGGACAGGTGGAGCCTCAACTTTGCGCCGCTTGCAGGCACCCAGCAGCACACACACGCTCAAGAGGAGTAGGATACGGATCTTCATTCAAGTGGGATGGTTGGAGGGAGCGGCTGACTTGGAGTTGCCGGCCTGCGCCAAGTTCATCGTGGAGAGGTGGCTCGCGCGGAGAGCCAGATGGCGTCCGCCGACGAATTCTGCGCACCAACCGGGCCGTTCGGGTAATTCACCACGCTCAAGCACCGCGCTTCCTCCCACTTGTGCATTTCGGAGTGGCCATCGGCAAAGGTAAACGCGCTGGCCTTGTTGTGATAGTTCGCCGGCACATCCACCAGCCATCCCACGGTGCTACCCGGGGCTGAGACAGCCACCGCAAAACCGTCGTCATTGATGCTCGAGGGGTGCTCGTCCACGAAGGTGAAGAGCGATGCCGGCCCGCCCAGCATCCCTGCTAAATCGGTCTCACGCTGGTAGGTCTGGAAGGTCACGTTCGGGCCGGTGCCGCCATTGATGAAATAGTCCTGCCATTCCGCGCCCGTGCCCAACCCGACGCCTTGGTTCATTGACACACTGCGGACACGGGGCAGGCGGCTATCGGCATCATAGCTCTTGTCAGCAGGGCATTTGAAAACCTTGGCGTTTCCTTTCACATACTGCCCCAACACCGAGTTCGAGATCAGCTTGGTGTCGTTGGTGTTGTCAGTGTTGCCCGCACCGGTGGATATGTTCACGCCGCCCCAACCGTTGCGTGGAATAAACCGGCCGTCGAAGTCCGGGAAATACATCACGAAGGCCAAGCCCAACTGTTTGTTGTTGTTCATGCACACCGTGCCGTGAGCCTTCTGCTTACCCTTCGCCAGCGCCGGCAGGAGCATCCCTGCCAAGATCGCGATGATGGCGATGACGACGAGGAGTTCGATGAGGGTGAAAGCCGCCGGCGGGCGGGCGAGGCTCCCGGAGCGGACTGACGGTCGGTTCTTCATGGCGATGGTTGGTCGGTTGACAGGGGATTTCATACGACCGCGAAGCGGCTGCGTCAATCCGCGTGTGGCAGTGAGCGAGCGCAACAGGCACGTCTTCACAGTGCGCTCGAATGAAGCGTGGAGCGCGGTGTGACCCACCGCGTAACCTGATTGCGGCCACACTGGTCAGACCAAGGTCACTGGCGGGCGCGAGCTACTTCGGGTTACCAACCCGCGCCCCTCGAGATTGGTAGAAAGAGAGGGAAAGGTTTTAGCCCGAACTCCGAAACAGATTAGCTCCAAAGAACGCAAAGCGACGCAAAGAGAAGGCAGTGCGGAAAACCGGGTGAAGCTTGGAATTGTTCCAAGCCTAAAGCGGCAAGTTCCTCTCCTGATTGCGCCTGCTTGCGTTCTTTGCGGCCAACTTCGGAATTTGGGTTTAGCCAAGCCTTCTTTAGCCACGGTGGAACACAGATGGAACACGGATAGGAACGAGCCGAGCGCAACCTGCCATGGAGGTGAACGCGGCCACCAAAGGGTGGTGAAGAACACAGATACACAGCCGGAAGATTTTCACCGGCTGCTCCGTGTTCCATCAGCGGCTCAACTGCATGGACTCGGCTTAGGCGGTTGTTCGGCGACGGCTTCGTAGGGTTTTCGCCATCGGTGAACGGGCCGAAACCAAGTTGCCACGGTCGAGCTTGTCGTAAGTGGATGTTGTAACTTTCCTTTGTAAGCCAAGGTCCACCAGCAAATGGATGCTGGCGGGAGCGACGGGACTCGAACCCGCAACCTCTGCCGTGACAGGGCAGCGCTCTAACCAATTGAGCTACGCCCCCGTTAAGGGGAGCGGCAAATTAGGAAACCATCCCGACTGCGTCAACTGCCGATTTGGTAATGTCTTCACTCGCTAAGATTGTCCACGCGACGACGGGTTTGCAAAAGCAACCCGCGAACGACGTGGCGACATTGACGATGAGCCGCCAAAATGCGCACGACTGACGATGATGACAGGCGTCACGGACGGGGAACTCACGCAGGCGCAGGCGGCACCGCTGACGGCGAGGAGCTGCCGACAGCGCAAGCGCACCTGAAAGGGGTCTCAGCCGGAAACGACGCCGTTGACGGAGCGCCAGCTTCCAGTCGGCTTACGACGTGGCAGGGACAAGAGCGGAGGGTCAGGCGGCGGTTTTGGGTTCACCCTTCAGTGCCCACCCCACGCGCAAGCCCAAGCTCACACTTCCATTGTCTGGACACGTTAAGCCGGGGCTCCATGCGCGTTCTACTGGTAATGGTGGATGATGCGAACGATGCGCCGCGATCAAGAGCCGTTTCAACGGCTTGGCAGCAGCGGGAAACCGGGAAACGGTTACGGAAATCCCGGCGCGGCGGACACCCGGTTGAAGCCGGGTGCTAATTGGAGGTGCCAGAACGTTTGGATTGCCGATCGTGCTGCGGCCTCGGATAGGCCAGCCCAGCCCGAAATTCAGCCTCGGAAAGTGTCTTCGCCTCGCCTCGCAGAAGCTCGCCATCCTGCCGGATGGCTTTTGCGGGAAGTTCCGCTCCGCTGAATGCGGGCGGCTTCGGTGGCAACTCAGGCTTTACCGAATCTTCTGGTCCGGCAGCTCCTTCTTGATGCCTTCGTCCAGCGGCATCGTGTCCGTCGCGGGGGTGAGGCCGGTCTGCTTCAACTGCTTCGCCAGCTCGGCTTGCAGTTCTTTCACCACCGGCGCGTATTTCGGGTTGGCGATGAGGTTGTGTCGCTCGTCGGGGTCGAACTCCATGTTGTAAAGCTCGGCCATGTGCCGGTCCGCCGAGCCGTCGCCGTGCGGGTAGTGGATGTATTTCCACTGGTCAGTGCGGACGCCGCGGACGTTGGGCGTGTAGGGGAACTGCTTCTCGTAGTTGTAATGGTAGAGCCACGCCTTGCGCCACGCGGAGTCGCCCTTCTGAACGAGCTTCACCCAGGATTTGCCGTGCAGGTTCGGGAGCGGCGTGGCTCCACAGAGTTCGAGGAGGCTCGGGGCCATGTCCACGGTGAGGACTTGTTGCTCGACGACCTTCGGCTGCGTCGGTGGCGTGAGGCCGGGGTAACGCACGAGTAGCGGGATGCGGATGCTGGCTTCGTGCATGGTGCGCTTGTCCACCATGCCGTGTTCGCCGTTGAGCAGGCCGTTGTCGCCCATGTGGACGATGATGGTGTTGTCCAGCTCGCCGCGCTGCTTGAGCAGTTCGTAGAAGCGGCCCACCGAGTCATCCACGGAACGGATGGTGCCCCAGTATGCGCGGGTCATGGCGGCGAAGTCCTTCACCGCCTCCGGCCGGCTGTCGGGGAAAACCTTCCGCCACTCGAAGAGCGGGCCGTAGATGCCGTGCCACGTGCTGATACGGTCTTGGAGCCAGAGCGGTTTGTCGGCGAGGCGGAAGGCGCTCTCGGGATACGGAATCCAGACGTTGTCGAAGCTGTTCGAGTATTTCGGCTCCGGGAAATAGAAGCTGTGCGGGGCCTTGTGACCAACCATCAGCAACCACGGCTTCCCGCCGTGGTCGCGCTTGAGCCACTCCTCGGCCAGCTCGGTGACGGTGTGCGTGTAGTAGCCGGGAATGACCTTGCCGCCCGCGCCGTTCACGTTCCACTCGGTGTCGAAGTATTTGCCCTGGCCCTTGTGCGTGACGAACCAGTTGAAGCCGGGGCGCGGCTGGTCGTTGTTCTCGCCCATGTGCCACTTGCCGAAATAGGCGGTGTCGTAGCCCGCGCCCTGGAGCTGCATGGGGAAGCTGCGGAAGTTGGCGGGATACTCGGTGAAGTTGTTCTGCACGCCGTGGGCGTGCGCGTAAACGCCGCTCAGGATGCTCGCGCGACTGGGCGAGCAGAGCGACGTGGTGCAGAAGGTGTTCTTGAAATACACGCCCTCCTTGCCAAGCCGGTCCATGTGCGGCGTCTTCAAGTGCGGATTGCCCGCGAGGCTCAGCGCGTCCCAGCGCTGGTCGTCGGTGAGCATGAAGAGAATGTTGGGACGCTTCGCGGCGGCACTGGCGGCGAGTGCGGAGGCTGCGAACACCGCAATGAACAGCAGGCGAACGGTCTTGAGCATGGCGCGAGTGTGCGAGGAAAACAGGGCGGGTTCAACCCGCAAGCAGCACCCAAGTAAGTCAGTTCAGGTAGATGAACTCGTTCGCCGCGAGGAGTGACTGGCAAAGCACGGTCCACGCGGACGGGCTGGCGGCGGAGTCAGGCTTGAAGTCGGTGAGGAACTTCTTTGCGCGCGCCAGCTCCTTCGTAGTCGGCGGGCGGGCGTAGGCTTTCTGGTAGGCGAGTTCGATGCGGCGAGTGTCGTCGCTGGCGGACGCGAGCAGGCCGACGGCGAACTTCTCCGCGGCTTTCCCCACCAAGTCGCTGTTCATCATCAGCAGCGCCTGCGGGGCGACGACGGTGGCGTTGCGGTTGCCGTTGGGCACCGCCGGGTCGGGGAAGTCGAACTGCTCGAAGAGGTCGTAAACATTGTTGCGCACGACGGGCAGGTAGAGCGCGCGGCGCGGGCTGTCGTAGGTGGTGGCGTCCTTCGAGGTGTGGTTGAAGAAGAACTCGCGGTTCTTCACGGGAATCGTCTTGCCGCCCATCGTGCGGTCGAGCGCGCCGGCGACGAACAGAACTGAGTCGCGGACTTCCTCGGCTTCGAGGCGGCGGAGGGGGAAGTGCGCAAGCAGCTTGTTCTCGGGGTCCACGAGTGCGGCGCGGGAAGAGTGTTCAGTGTTCAGTGTCCAGTGTTCAGTCAGGCGAGCGGACGGCTTGGCTTCTACTGAATACTGAACACTGGACACTGAATACTGGCTTGCTCGCTGATACGTCGCCGAGTTCATCACCAACCGATGCATCGCCTTCACACTCCACCCTTCCGCGATGAAGCGGCGCGCGAGCCAGTCCAGCAACTCGGGGTGCGAAGGCCGGTCGCCGAGCACGCCAAAGTTGTCCGTGCTGCCCACGAGGCCTTGGCCGAAATGCCAGCGCCAGATGCGGTTCACCATCACGCGCGCGGTGAGCGGCTGGTCGGGGCTGGCGAGCCAGCGCGCGAGTTCGAGCCGGCCACTCTGCTGCGCGGGCATTTCCGCGCCCAGGCTGGCGACTTGCATCACTTGCGGGAAGCCACGCGGCGCGGGCTGACCGAGCGTGAGATGGCTGCCGCGAATGTGGATGGGCAACGCCTGGACGATGTTGGTCGCGTCCATCACGCCCATCGTGCTGGGCAACTCCGGCGCATCCTTCTCCAACTTGGCGAGCGTCTCGCGGAGCTGCTTCAGCTCGGCGACGGTATTCGTTGGATACTGGGTCTCGGGGTTTTTCGGCACCTCCTTCAAGCCCTTGTCAGTGACAAGAGATTTGTTGGCTGCCGCCACGAGCTTCGCGATGGCCGCCTTCTGCTCCGCGATGCGCTTCTGGTGCGCCTCCACCACCGCGCGTTCAGCGGCGGTGGCGACTTCGGGCTCGTGCCACTTGGCGATGGTCTTGAGGTCGTCCATCGTGCGCGTGCTCTTGAAGATGGCGGCGAGCGCGTAGTAATCCGCCGTGGGCACGGGGTCGAACTTGTGGTCGTGACAGCGCGCGCAGCCGAATGTCATGCCGAGAAACGCCCGGCCCAGCGTCTCGATCTGCTCGTCGATCAAGTCCATCTCCAGCTTCACCTTGTCCGGCTCCGCCAACAGCTTTGGGCCGATGCTCAGGAAGCCCAGCGCGGTCAACTGCTCGTGCCGCTGCGGTGTGCCCTCAGCGGGGAGCAAGTCGCCGGCGATTTGCTCCTGCACAAACCGGTCGTAGGGCTTGTCCGCGTTGAAGCTGTTCACCACGTAGTCGCGGTAACGCCACGCGTTGCCGAACGCGACGTTTTCATCCAAGCCGTTCGAGTCGGCGTAGCGCGCCACGTCCAGCCAGTGGCGGCCCCAGCGCTCGCCGTAGGCAGGCGAGGCAAGTAGGCGGTCGATGAGATTGGCGATTGCCGATTGGCGATTGCCGATTGTGGAACACGCGCGGACGAACGCTTCGGTTTCCTCGGGTGTCGGCGGGAGACCGGTGAGGTCGAAGGTGGCGCGGCGGATGAAGGCGCGCGGGTCGGCGGGCGGAGCGGGGGTGAGTTTCTTCTCGGCGAGCTTGGCGTTGATGAAGGCATCGAGGACAGCGGAGTGGTTAGTAATTAGTGATTGAGTGCTTAGTGGGGAAGCAGCCGTTGCGCGCACAGCCCTCGGACTAATTACTTCCTCACTAATTACTTTTTCCTCCCTCAGCGGTCGGAACGCCCAAAACCGCCTTCCCTCCGCCACGCTCAACGCGCGCTTCGCCGTGGACTGTGCGACGGCCTCCTCGCGCGGGTCGGGCGCGCCGAGCTTCACCCACTGTTCCAAGTCACGCACCTGCTCCGCCGGGAGGCGACTCTTCGGCGGCATCTGGAGGTCGCGGTTGTGGTAGCGGACGGCCTCGATGAGCTTGGACTTCTCCGGGTCGCCCGCGACGAGGGTTGGGCCGGTTTCGCCGCCCTTGAGAACCCCGGCGCGCGTGTCGAGCGTGAGGCCGCCCTTGCTCTTCTTCGCGGCCGCGCTGTGGCACTCGTAGCACCGCTCGGCCAGCACGGGGCGAATGCGCTTCTCGAAAAATTCCAGGTGCTCGCGGGACCACTCGGCGGCCTCCGCGCGCAGCCCAGCCGCTCCAGCCAACAGGCCGAGCAGCAGTGATTTTGACAGACGCACGAGGCTCATAGGAAACGCGGAGATTCTGACTAGGGCTGGCGCGGGCCCATTCAGGAGGCGCACCCAGACACGCCCAACTTTGGGCTTGGAGGCCACCCCTCTTCCTCTACAGTCGCGCCCCGTCAGCAAATTCACCCGCCGCCCAGCGCGGCAACGAACTCAAACAACTTATGCCAGAGAAAATCGGATTCGTCGGAGTCGGTCGTATGGGCGCGAACATGGCCCGTCGCCTCAAGGAAGTCGGTTATCCCGTCACCGCCGTCTATGACATGCGCGCTGCGTCTGCCCAGGCGCTCGCGCAGGAAATCGGTTGCGAAGCCTGCGCCTCACTCGCCCGCGTGACCGCGTTGTCCGACGTGGTCATCACCGTCGTTACCGACGATGACGCGATGCGCAACATCTTCACGAACAAGCGCGACAACCTCCTCCAGGGCGCCGCCGGCAAGGTCTTCATCAACTGCGCCACCATCACGCCCAAGGTCCACGTCGAAGTTGCCAAGCTCGCCACCAAGGCCAAGGCCGCGACGCTCGAAGCCTGCATGGCTTCCAGCATCAACCAGGCGCGCGCCGGCACCCTTTACCTCATGTGCGGCGGCGAGGAAGCGACCTTCAACCAAGTCAAAGCGCTGCTCGTGAAGCTCTCGGACGAAGGCAAGCTCCTCCGCTACATCGGCACCGCCGGCAAGGCCGCGCAACTCAAGGCGCTCGTCAACATGGTCATGAACATCAACACCGCCGGCCTCGCCGAGGGCTTGGGCCTCGCCCACTCGCTCGGCCTCGACCTCAAGACCGTGATGGAAGTCTTCAGCCAGACCGGCGCGAACAGCCGCGTGCTCGCCACCGATGGCGAGGACATGGTGAACCGCGACCACGCCTGCTTCTTCAGCGGCGCGCACGCCGCGAAGGATTCCGGCATCGCCCTCTCCGTGGCCAAGGACGCGAAGCTCGACCTCCCGCTGGCGAAGGCTGCTTACGGCCAGTTCACCAAGATGGTGAAGTCCGGCTTCGGCGACCTCGACAAGTCCGGCGTCGCCGAACTCACCTTCAAGGGCCGTGGCGTCAAGAAGGGGAAGAAGTAACCCGCGCGAGCGATAGCGCCCCCGGGCGGTCGGCAAGATTTGGGCAGGAAGACAACCTCTTCCTGCCCTTTCTCTTTCCGCCGCCTTTGACTTGCCGCTGACCGACGGTCAACCTCGCGCCGCAATGGCCTTCAAGCTCGTTTTCCTCGGCACCGGCACCTCCAACGGCGTGCCCTGCATCGGCAAGGACTACGCCCCGGCCTTCCTCGCCAACCCGAAGAACCACCGCACCCGCCCCTCCATCTACGTCGAGACGCCGGCCGCGCGCCTCGTCGTGGACACCTCGCCGGAGTTCCGCCTCCAATGCCTCCGCGAGCGCGTCACGCGTCTGGACGCTGTGCTCGTCACCCACGCGCACGCGGACCACATCATGGGCATGGACGACTGCCGCCGCTTCTGCCAGGTCGCGGGAGAAAAGCCCCTGCCCATCCACGCCAGCGCGGCCACGATGGGCCATCTTCGCCGCATCTTTCTCTACGCCTTCCACGATGGCCCGCACGCGGAAGGCTATTTCATCCCCGCCCCGAGCGAGTTCACCGGTCCGTTTGAAATCGGCGACCTGCGCATCACTCCCCTGCCCTTGCCGCATGGGAAAACGGTCTGCCACGGCTTCCTCTTCGAGCAAGCCGGGCGCAAGCGGCTCGCCTATTGCAGCGACTGTAAGGAAGTGCCCGAGGAAGTCATTGCCCAGATTCGCGGCGTGGAAATCGTCGTGCTCGATGCGCTCCGCAAGACCCCGCACTGGACACACATGAGCCTCGACGAAGCGCTCACCGCCGCCCGCCGCATCAACGCCGGCCAGACCTATCTCACGCACCTGACTGATTGGTATGACCACGACCTCGACCAAGCGGAGCTGCCCCCGAGCGTGGCGCTGGCGTGGGATGGGTTGAGGGTGGAACTCACGGCTTGAAATGAGAACGCTCCTGGTCATCGCTTGTTTGGCACCGTTGCTGTCCACCGCAGCTGAGTTGGGCAGCTCCGCCATCGTCCTCTATAACAGTTCCGTCGAAGACTCCAAAGGCATCGCCGCCCACTACTTCACCGCGCGCGGCGTGCCGGCGAACCAAGTCATCGGCCTCCCGCTGCCGACCGGCGAGACGATGACGCGCCAGGAGTTCCGTGAGCAATTGCAGGAGCCGCTGTTGAAAGCCCTCACCGAGCGCGGCCTCTGGAAACTCCGCGCCGACGCCACGAGCCGTCCGTTCCACCCCACCAACCCGCCCGCCGTCACCGAGTCCCAAATCCGCTACGCCGTCCTCTGCTACGGCGTGCCGCTGAAAATCCTTCGCGACAGCGCGCTCACCGAACCCAACACCGACAAGTGCCCGCCTGAGTTGCGCCGCAACGAAGCCGCTGTGGACAGCGAACTCGCCTTGCTCCCGCTCGCCGCCGGACGCCACCCGCTCATCAGCGTCGTGCCCAACCGCACCTACGGTGCGACGAACCTCGCCGCGCTGCACCCCACGAACGGCTTGCTCCTCGTCGCCCGCCTCGATGGCCCCACCGCCGCCCTCGCGCGCGGCCTCGTGGACAAGGCGCGCGAAGCGGAGCGCGACGGTCTCTGGGGCCGCGCTTACTTCGATGCCCGTGGCCTGCGCGAAGGGCCTTACCTGATGGGCGACGATTGGATTCGCAAGGCCGCCGAGACGACGCGCCGCTTCGGCTTCGAGACCACACTGGACGACACCGCGCCGACCTTCTCCGTCGGCTTTCCCCTGAGCCAGGTCGGCCTCTACGCGGGCTGGTATGACAACGGCGTTTCCGGTCCGTTCACGCGCGAGAAGGTCGAGTTCCTGCCCGGAGCCGTGGCGTATCACCTGCACTCCTTCAGCGCGCACACACTGCGCTCGGCGGACAAGAACTGGTGCGGCCCACTGCTCGCCAAGGGCGCGACCGCCACGCTGGGCTGCGTGGAAGAACCCTTTCTCGCCGGCACGCCGGACTTGGGCGTCTTCTTCCATCGGCTCACGGCGGCGGGCTGGACGTTTGGCGAGGCGGCTTACGCGGCGCAAGGTTCGCTCTCGTGGCAGACCACCGTCGTCGGCGACCCGCTTTACCGCCCGTTCGGACGGCACCCGGCGGAGGTGCATGCGGACTTAATCAAGCGCCGGAGCCCGCTCGTCGCGTGGTCGCACCTGCGCGTGGTGAACCTGAACCTCGCTCAAGGCACCTCCGCCGCCGAGATGCTCGGCTACCTGAACGAGCAAGCCGAAACCAAGACCAGTCCCGTGCTGCTGGAAAAGCTCGGCGACCTGCAACTCAAGCTGGAGAAGCCCGACCTCGCCATCGAAGCCTGGGACAAGGCGCTCGCGAACCAGCCCACGCCGCAGCAGCGCATCCGCCTCCTCCTCGCCCGCGCCGAACAACTCACGAAGCTGAACCGCGAAGTCCCCGCGCTCGCCGCCTGGCAGGAACTCGCCGAACTCCTGCCGCCCTCGCCCGAATTGACGCGGGTGAAGGAGCGCTTGGAGGAGGCGAAGGCCAGCCTCAAGCCGAAGAAGTGAGGCGGAGAGGGTTTCGGGAGGCGCGCCAGCGGCTTGGAGTGCGCCAGTCCTCTGGCACATCTCGACGACTACTTAGCCCCCCTTCGCCACTCCGCCGCAAGCCGGTCCGCACCGCCGGGGCTTCCTCGCCCTCCACCGGGGAGCTCTCCGCCAGCCCGGCAGCCGTTCCCGCCGACACGGCAGCTCTTCCCGCCGGGTATTTACCTTCTCCCGCTGACTCAGGACCCTTTCCCGCAGACAATTTGGCTCTTCCCGCCGGCTCGGCAGCCTCTCCCGCCGACTTTTTGGCGCTTCCCGCAGACTCTTGAGTCGTTCCCGCAGGCTTTTGGGTCCTTCCCGCCAGCTTTTTAATCGTTCCCGCAGACTTTTGTAGCCTTCCCGCCGACTTTTTCAGCCTTCCCGCCGGGTCTGATGTGCCTCCCGCCGGCTCGTCAGCACGCTAGCCACGCACCTAAGTGACTCCCGCACAACTATCTGGGTGCCAACCCTTCGGTTTAGGCTGGGCCAAGGGCGCGGGCGGTGGCTGGACCGGTCCCGGGGGGCGGGAGGAGCTTAGCCGGGGGCAAGGGCCAGCAGGCCGACGCCCCGGTCATGCCCACACACACGATTTGCGCCCCGGCAGGGGCGCGGGAGACGGACAACGGGAACGCGAGCCACCCAACGGCTGGAGGCGCGGGGTGTTTTTTGTGTCGCACCACGTTTCAAAAGGTCTTTCCATTTGCTCTCCCCTTAGCAAGGCGCTAAACAAACCAACAAGATGGCGACCACAGAACACGAAAGCGGTGAGAAGAATGAGTTTGAGTTGCTGCTTAACCGTGCTCACAACTTTATTCAGTATCCACAAAAATCCCGTGGCGTCTCCGTCCAGCGGTGGATGAGTAAGGGGACAAAGTGGCTACGCAAGAATCTACAGGAATCTGGGCTCGCAAATGAGTTCTTGACCATCGGGGCAGTCCACCGCGATAGCACTTCTCTAAGAACCTCGGATGTGGCAAAAGTCCAACGAGGGTTGAAGGTTCTTTTGAAGGCGCAGGAGCTACTGCCCTTCTTGAAGGAAGATGCTCATCCGTCTGTTCCCCGGCCTGAGAACTCGAAGCGGGTCTTCATTGTTCATGGACACAATGACAGCCTGAAACTTGCGGCTGCGCGCCTTGTGGAAAAGCTCGGCCTCGTTCCGGTGATATTGCACGAGCAGCCGAACAAGGGGCGGACTATCATCGAAAAATTCCTCGACCACTCCGATGTGGCGTTCGCTCTTGTCTTGCTCACAGATGATGACAAAGGCGGCCCGAAAGCGTCGCCTTTAGACTCATATCAATTTCGAGCCCGCCAGAATGTCATTTTAGAACTTGGGTTTTTCATTGGGCGGCTTGACCGACAACGCGTCGCAGCCATCTACCAGGCTGGTGTAGAGGTTCCCTCCGATTACAGTGGCGTGGTGTTCATTCCGTTCGACGGGGAAGGAGGAGTTTGGCAAATCCACGCAGCGAAGGAGATGAGAGCGGCAGGGCTCAAGGTTGACCTGAATAGGATTTGAGTCTTGGACACAGGAGCAGAACGGTGTGAAACGAGGTGCCAGCTACTTATCTCTTCTGCGCTTCCTTCGCCCACGCATCCTTCAACGTGATGGTGCGGTTGAAGACGGGTTTCTCCGGGGTGCTGTCTTTGTCCGAGCAGAAGTAGCCGAGGCGCTCGAATTGGTAACGCGCGGCGGAGTCGGCGGCTTTCAACGATGGCTCCAGCTTGGCGGTGATGACTTCGAGGCTCTTGGGGTTGAGGACGGTCTTGTAGTCGCGGCCGTCGGCGTCGGGCTCGGCGGCGGTGAAGAGGCGGTCGTAGAGGCGCACCTCGGCGTCCACGGCGTGCGCGGCGCTGACCCAGTGGAGGGTGCCTTTGACTTTGCGGCCGGCGGTCGCGCCGCCGGTCTTGCTGTCGAGGTCGGCGGTGCAACGCAGCTCGGTGATGTGGCCGGCGGCGTCTTTCACCACTTCGTCGCACTTGATGATGTAGGCGTATTTCAGGCGGACTTCGCCGCCGGGCTTCAGGCGGAAGAACTTCGGCGGCGGGACTTCGGCGAAGTCGTCGCGCTCGATGTAGAGTTCGCGGCTGAAGGGGAGTTTGCGTTTGCCGGCGGTCTCGTCCTCGGGGTTGTTGACGGCGTCGAGTTCTTCGACTTGGCCTTCGGGGTAGTTGGTGAGGACGACTTTGATGGGGCGCAACACGGCGAGGCGGCGGAGGGAACGTTTGTTCAAATCCTCGCGGATGGCGTGCTCATAGACGGCGATGTCGGTGACGCTCACGAACTTGGTCACACCCACGCCGATGGCGAAGGCGCGCAGGGCCTCGGGCGTCACGCCGCGGCGCCGGATGCCGCTGATGGTGGGCAGGCGCGGGTCGTCCCAGCCGGTGACGATGCCGTCGTTGACGAGGGCGATGAGCTTGCGCTTGGAGACAATCATGTAGCTCGGGATGAGCTTGGCGAATTCGTATTGGTGCGGCAGGGCGCGGGGCAAATCGAGCGCGCCGAGAATCCAGTCGTAGAGCGGGCGGTGGACCTCGAACTCGAGGGTGCAGATGCTGTGCGTGATGCCTTCGAGGTAGTCGCTCAGGCAGTGCGCGAAGTCATACATCGGATAGATGCACCACGCCGCGCCGGTGTGGTGGTGCTCGACGTGGCGGATGCGGTAGAGGAGCGGGTCGCGCAGCCAGACGTTCGGCGCGGCGACATCAATCTTCGCGCGCAGGACGCGGGTGCCGTCGGGGAACTCGCCGGCTTTCATCCGGGCGAAGAGGCCGAGGTTCTCGGCGATGGAGCGGTCGCGGAAGGGGGAAGGTTTCGCGGTGCGGCGGTATTCGTCGGTGTCCTCGGGGGAGAGGTCGCAGACGAAGGCGAGGCCCTTCTCGATGAGGCGGACGGCGTAGGCGTGGATTTGGGGGAAGTAGTCGGAGGCGTAGAAGGGCTCGGCGGAGGTTGAGAGTTGAGAGTTGAGAGTTGAGGGGCCGAGGTGGAAGTCGGGTTTGCCGCTCACGGTTTGGGCGGCGGGCGTTGCGCCCTTGGGCTTCAAGCCGAGTTTGTCGTCGGCCCAGCCGGCGAGGAGCCAGTTCACGTCGGCTTGGATGCTCTCGACATACTCGACTTCTTCCTTCGCGGGATTGGTGTCGTCCATGCGGAGGTTGCAGATGCCGCCGAACTCACGGGCGATGCCGAAGTTCAGGCAGATGCTCTTGGCGTGGCCGATGTGCAGGTAGCCGTTCGGCTCGGGCGGGAAACGGGTGTGGATGCGCGGGTAGCGGCCCTCGGCGACGTGCTGCGCGACGAGGTCGCGGATGAAGTCGCTGGGGGCGGGCGGCGGCGTAGGGGCGGTGTCTGGGTTGCTCATGGCGCGGGGCGGACGGTAGCAAAGGGGTGGAGGGCGGCAAAACGATTTCACCGAGGGCCAAGGAGGCGGCTCAACTTCGCAGCATGGAATACACCTCACGGGCCGGCCGGTTGGGTTTGGTGTAACGATTGACGCAATACCACCAAACGCTCCGCAGCGGCCACAGGGGAAGCGACCGCACATACTTCATCTGGCGGACCATTGAGTTTATCAGCGACTGGGCAAAACTCAGCGTCCTCCGCGCAACACGCCGACCACCCGCTTCATGCAAATAAACTTCAGTTTCGCAGTGAATCTTCCAGATCGCCTCGTAACTCCGATTCAGGAATGCCTGTTTGAAGACGCCCGGACGACTGGGCAGGAAAAACGAGTCGCGCATGTTGGAAGTCGTCAGCCGGGTGTCATCCTCGAAACCGGAGATGAACTCGCAGACGGTAACCACCCCGGTGGAATAGATGCAAAAGAAACGCTCCTGAAGCGGATGTTGCCAACCCAGCACAAGGATGTTGGAAAAGCGAAATGCTCCGGCCCACTGGAAGCCGTTGGCTCGAGCCCAGGCATCCGCAGCGGTATAGCTCGGCTGCGCGGCAAGCACCGCCTCCCCGTCGGGCAATGGGACGAGCATCCGCTCGGGGTGCCTCATCCGCAGCACGTTGATGGTCGTGATGATTACGATGACGCCCGCGAACACCAGCGGCAGCATCAGAAGCGAGAGCGGATCGATATTCATGGAGGCTGGCCGGGGAAGCTGGACGATTGCTCAGAAAAGCTCAAGTTCGACGGCAAAACCAAGGCTTGCAGCTTCCTGCTCCGCAGCAGACGCCCTCGTCATTTCAGCCATTGTGCTCCCCCCAGCGGGGCGCATGCGTAGTCCGCTGGGACCGTTGCTTTTTAGGAGGAAGGCCACCACGAGGGCATGTTCCACGGCAGGCCGACGGCGATGCCGAGGAGGTCGAGGAGGATGTAGTTCCATACGAGGTAGGTCAGGACGCCGCCGAGGAGCACGAGGAGGGCGAGGTTGCGGATGCGGTTCCGCTCGCGGCGCGCGGCGTCGAGGGTGCAGATGCCTTGGCGGCGGAAGTAGAGGACCAGGCCCGCGACGGCGAGCGCGAGGCTCATGGCGTAGAGGACGTAACGCGTCGGACCCCAATAGAGCCGGTCCGAGAGCGCCGCCGCCGTGCTGACGGACGCGAGACCGAAGAGCACGAGCACGACGCTGGGCAGGCAGCACAGGCTGGCGACGACGGCGCTGGAAAGCACGAGGCCGAGGAGCGCGCGCCAGTTCTCGCGCGGGCGCTTCGGCTCAGGCGGTTGGGCCGGCTCGCTCATGGGCAGTCATTGGGCAGCGAGGAGAGCCTCGGCGTGCTTGCGCGCGGCTTCCCCTTGGCCGCCGAGCATGCGGGCGAGTTCGTCCACGCGCTGCTTCGCACTCAACGGCTGGATGTCCGAAAGCGTGCGGCCGTCGCGGACTTGCTTGGTGACGACGAAGTGCGTGTCCGCCGCCGCCGCGACGGGCGCAAGGTGCGTGATGCAGAGCACCTGCCGCGCGCGCGCAATCTGCCGCATCTTCTCGCCGACGACGTTGGCGGTCTCGCCGCCGACGTTGGCGTCCACCTCATCGAAGACCAGCACGGGAATCTCGTCTTCCGCCGCGAGCACGGTCTTGAGGGCCAACATCACGCGGGCGAGTTCGCCGCTGGAGGCGATGGCGCGGAGCGGGCGGGCGGGCTCGCCGGGGTTGGGGGCGAACTGGAATTCCACGGCGTCCCCACCGGTGGCGGTTGGGGCCGTGGGGGTGAGGGCAACGCCGAGTTCGCTCTGCTGAAAGCCCAGGTCCTGCAACTGGCGCGTGACCGCTTTGGTGAGCTTGGGGATGACTTTGCGGCGTGCGGCGGTGAGGTCGCGACCGGCACGGGAAAGTTCGCCGTCCAGTTTGGCGAGCGCGTCGTTGAGGCGGGCCAGCTCGATGTCGCGCTGTTCGAGGCTGTGGAGCTTGGCCTGCGCCGCTGCGCCGAACGCGATGACCTCGGTGAGGGACGCGCCGTATTTGCGCTTGAGCGAGTGGAGGAGGTTGAGCCGCTCCTCCAGTTGCGCGAGGCGCGCGGGGTCGAGGTCCACGCGGTCGGCGTAGCGAGACAGGTCCGCCTGAAGTTCGCGGAGGGAAACGGCGACTTGCTCCTGCGCCTCGGCGAAGGGCTTGGCGGTCGGGTCCACGCGCTGAAGCTCCTGCAAAGTGCGGCCCAGCGCGCCGAGCTGGTTCAGGAGCGAGCTGTCCTCGCCGTCGAGCGCACCGAGTGCGGTTTGCGACAGCTCCAGCAGGCGCGCGGCGTTGCTGGCGCGGTGGTGCTCGGCCTCGACTTCGGCTTCTTCGTCGGGCTGGAGTTTGGCGGTGGTGATTTCGTGGACTTGATGGCGGAGGAGGTCGAGCTGCTGCGCGTAAGTCTGTTCGTCCACGATGAGCGCGGCCTTCTCCTGCTCGACGGCAGCGCGACGACGGACGAGTTCGGCGAACGCGGCAACTGGCGCGGACAGCCCGCCAAACGCGTCGAGGATGGCGAGCTGCTTGGCGGGGTGGAGCAGGGACTGGTGATCGTGCGGGCCGTGCATGTCCACAAGGCCTTCGCCGATGGCAGCGAGCGTGGTGAGCGTGGTGGCCGAGCCGTTGACAAACTGACGGTTCGCGCCGGCAGCGGTGAAGACGCGCTTGAGGCCGAGCTGATTTTCCTCGCACGGTTCCAAGCCGTGTTCCTCCAGGAGCGACGCGAGCGGCCCGCGCAGTTTGGCCACGTCGAACACCGCCTCCACCGCGCAACTCTCCGCGCCCGCGCGGATGAGCGTGCGGTCGGCGCGCTCGCCCAGAACGAGGTTCAGCGCACCGATGATGATGGACTTGCCCGCGCCGGTCTCGCCGGTGATGACGTTGCAGCCGGGGCGCAGCTCAAGCGTAAGGTCGGCCACGAGGGCGAGGTTTTTGATGCGGAGCGTGGTAAGCATCGTGCGGCGGCGGAATCATTCCGGCAGGCGGGGCGGGGGCAAGGAATTTCGCGGGCGAAGGCACGAAACGCCGGGCGAAGGCCTGCCCGTCACCGAATTTTCACTTGCGCCGCCGGGGGCAACTCCGTAGTAATCCGCGCAATTAGCTACATGGCTACGGTAAGTTCTGACATCTCGCATGGATAACCTTCACAAGGAGAGGGCGCTTTGAGCCGCCCCTTCGCCCCCCGCACCCCGCCCGGCCCGTCCTATCGTATCAACGGGAAAATTCGTGCCCGCGAGGTCCGCGTCATCGGTCCTTCCGGCCAGGCGCTCGGAGTCATCGGCCTCGCTGAAGCCCTCACGCTGGCGCGGAACCACGCCGTGGACTTGGTCGAGATCGCGCCCAATGCCGTCCCGCCCGTCTGCCGGCTCGTGGACTTCGGCAAGTTCCGCTACGAGCAGTCCAAGAAGGACAAGGACTCGAAGAAGCACCAGCACGCCAACAAGGTCAAAGAGGTGCAACTCAGCCCGAACATTGACCCGCACGACTTCGGCGTGAAGCTGTCGCACGCGATCGGGTTCATGTGCGAGGACATGAAGGTCAAAGTGCTGCTCCGCTTCCGGGGCCGCGAGATGGCGCACAAGGAAATTGGCCAGCAGGTCGTCGAGCGCTTCCTCAAAGAAGCCGCGCCGTGGGGCCAGCCGGACTTCTCCCCGAAGCTGATGGGCAAGACCATCAACGTGATGATCAGCCCTTTGCCCAAGAACAAGCGGGCCAAAGACCCGACCTTGAACGATCAGGGCGAAATCGCCGGAGCTGAACTGCGCGAACCCATCGCCAAGCCCGTCTTCGACGCCGCTCAAGCGACCACACCGCAGGCCGCGCCGATCAAGTCCGGCAAAACGTCGGCGGAGGGTTTCGCGAACAGTCCCTTCACCGGCTTGGACCTCACCGGGCCGCATGCCTGAGCTGAACCGGGCCGCTGCGGGCCGACGGTCTCCAACTCGCTTCCCTCGCGTGGCTGGGCGAAGTGGAGTTTCCATCGGCGACTCTTGGCTTGCGCTTGAGCGGCCCGCTCACTCTGGACCCCGCATCCCCTCCTCGGCTGGCAGCTGCCACGCCAGCCCATCTCTCGCTCAACCCGAATTTCGAAGTTCAGCCACCAAAGGGCGCAAAGAACACAAAGAATCCGAGGTGGAAATGACTGGGGCCAAGATTGGTTCTCCCCGTCCCGTGCGCCTGCCAGAAGCTTGGCTCTGCGCTCTTTGCGCCCTGTCGTGGCCATCCCATTTCGGAATTCGAGCTCAAGCGTCTCCGGCGGCTGTCGATAGTCCGCCGGTGAGTTCAGCCGGCGGAAATGAACTGGCATCGGTCACGCGCCGGACTAGTCTCCGGCTGTTCTCAGGCACTAGCACAGCGAAGCGAATACCGGTCAACGACTATGAAGGGCATTATTTTCAACCTCCTAGAAACCGTCGTCACCAAGGAATACGGCGCGAACACCTGGGACGACCTGCTGGCCGCGGCGCAGTTGGAAGGCGCTTACACCTCGCTTGGCAACTACCCGGATGCGGAGCTGTTCAAGCTCGTCGGGGCCGCGTCCGCCGCGCTGAAGCTCCCGCCGGAGGCCATCGTGAAGTGGTTCGGGAACGAGATGCTGCCGCTGCTGGCCGGGCACTACCCGCAGCTCTTCACCCCGCACAAGACCGCGCGCGCCTTCATCCTCACGCTGAACAACGTCATCCATCCCGAGGTGAAGAAACTCTACCCGGGTGCGGACACGCCGGACTTCGACTTCGACGCCTCGTCGCCGGACGTGCTCGTGATGAACTACCGCTCGAAGCGCAAGCTGTGTGCGCTGGCGGAGGGCTTGGCGGAAGGGGCGGCGACGCATTTCAGTGAGACGGTGCAGATCGCGCATCCGGAGTGCATGCACCACGGCGCGGCGCGCTGCCGGTTGGAGCTGCGCTTCGCCCCCAAAATTATCGGTGTATGAACGACATCGACCCGCAGCCCCAGGACGAAAACGCGCGGCTGCACCGGCGGCTGGCGCGGGAGCACAAGGCGCGGCTGGAGGCGGAAGCTGCGGCGGAGCATGGGTTGCGCGTGTTGTTCGACCGCCAGCGGCAACTCGAGTTGTTGCAAGCCGTGGCGACGGCGGCCAACGAATCCCCCACGCCTACGGAGGCCCTACAGGTCGCCCTCAAACTCCTCTGTGAATTCACCGGCTGGCCCGTGGGCCATGCGCTCGTGCCCGCCACCGCCGTGACCGAGTTGGTTTCCACCGGGCTGTGGCATCTGCAACATCCGGAACGCTTCGCAGAGTTTCAGACGCTTACGGCCGGTAGCCGTTTTGCCCCGGGCGTGGGCTTGCCGGGCCGCGTGTGGCGCAAAGGCCGGGCGGTCTGGGTGGTGGATGTCTTGGAGGACGGAAATTTTTCCCGGCTGGAGGCCGCGCGCAACTGCGGAATGCACGGGGCGTTCGCCTTCCCGGTGCTGTTGGGCCAAGAAGTCTGCGCCGTGCTGGAGTTCTTCGCGCAGGATGTGACCGAGCCGGATGAGACCTTGCTCTCACTGGTTGCGCAGATCGGGGTCCAACTGGGCCGCGTGTATGAGCGGACCGAGGCAGCGGCGGCGGTGCAGGCGGCGCGGGATCAATTGGAACAGCGCGTCCGGCAACGGACGGCGGAGCTGGACCAGGCCAATCTCCAAATCACCGCCAGCGAGCGCCGCTACCGGCAGGTGCTCCACAACCTGCGCGAGGTCGTGTTCCAGACCGATGCCAACGGTGCATGGACGCTCTTGAACCTGGCCTGGACGGAAATCACCGGTTACTCGATGGAGGAAAGCCTGGGCCGTTGCTACGCGGACTTCCTGCACCCGGACGATCTGGAGACGGGGTTGAAAATCTTTCCTCCGCTCCTCACGGGCCAGACCGATTCCTGCCGGCTGGAGGTGCGGCTCATCACGCGCACGGGCGAGGCGCGCTGGGTGCAATTACACGCACGCACGCAACATGGCGAGGCCGGTGAGTGCAACGGCGCGGCCGGCATCATCGCCGACGTGACCGAGGGGCACGCCGCCGAGTTGGCCTTGCGCGCGGCCAACGAGAGCCTCGCCCGCGCCGCGCGGCTCAAGGACGAATTCCTTGCCTCCATGAGCCACGAGCTGCGCACCCCGCTCAACGCCGTGCTGGGTTTCTCCGAGGTGCTCATGGAGGGCGTGCATGGGGCGATGAACGAGAAGCAACTCCGGGCGCTCACCAACATCGCCGACAGCGGCCGCCATCTGCTCTCGCTCATCAACGACATCCTCGACCTCTCGAAGATCGAGGCCGGCAAGGAGCGGCTCATCATGGACACGATCTTCGTGGACAGCCTGTGCCAGACCTCGCTCCAGTTCGTCCGCACGCAGGCCGCGAAGAGAAACCTCCGCCTCAGCCTCCAGCTCGATCCGGCGCTGGAGACGCTGCGCGGGGACGAACGGCGCTTGCGGCAGGTGCTGGTGAACCTCCTCACCAACGCCGTCAAGTTCACCCCCGAGGGCGGCCATGTCGGCCTGGAAGCGAAGTTAGCTGCGGACGGTCAGCACCTTTGTCTCACCGTCACGGACACGGGCATCGGCATCTCGGAGGCCAACCAGACCAAGCTGTTCCAGCCCTTCGTGCAGCTCGACAGCAAGCTCTCCCGCCAATACAGCGGCACCGGCCTGGGCCTCTCGCTCGTGCAGCGGTTGGCCGAGCTGCACGGTGGGCACGTCACTTTGGAAAGCACGCTGGGCCAGGGCAGCCGGTTCACCGTCACCCTCCCTTGCCAGCCGGTCGAGCCCCCCTCGCCCACGACCCCGGAGCTGCCGGCCCCCGCGCCCGCCGTGGTGCCGCTCGCCGCGCCGGTGGCCGCCGCGTCGCGTCCGGTGGTGCTGCTGGCGGAGGACAATCCCATGAACCGGGAAACCATCGTGACCTATCTCACCGCGAAGGGCTTTTGCCTCGTCACGGCGAAGGACGGTGAGGAAGCGGTGCTGCTGGCGCAGGCCATTCACCCGGCCGTCATTCTGATGGACATTCAAATGCCCGGAATGGACGGCCTTGAAGCCACCAGCATCCTCAAGGGCCGGCCCGAGACCGCGCGCACGCCCATCATCGCCCTCACCGCGCTGGCCATGAGCGGCGACCGCGAGCGCTGCCTGGCGGCGGGCGCGGATGATTATATGTCCAAGCCGGTGAACCTCCGGGAGCTGGCCGCCACGGTCACCCGCCACATCAACGCCACCAGATGAATCCCTCCGCCGCCCCAACCCGCCACCGCGCCCGCCAGGTGCGCATGGAATTCCTCATGGCCCTCGCCGGCGCCGTGGCGTGCGCCCTCATGATTTATTCGCTGACCGCCGTCAGCGTGCTGGCCGATCGGCACCAGCAGCTCCAGTTGGACAGCCGGGAAATCGAGCTGCGTCTGACCACTGCCTACCTCTCGATGGACCTGACGTTGGGGCAGAAATCCACCGTCAGGCCAGAACGCGAAATCTTCGGCAACTTCGACATTGCCCTCCGTATCGCGCACCGGCTCGCCGCTGACCAGGCACTGGCCAGCGCGCTGTCAGCCCGGACCCCACCGGCTCTCGACGCGCGTCACGAAGTCATTGTTGCGCTACCGGAGGGGGTGGCCGAGCTGCGCCGGATGGCGGAGGCACGCCTCCTAACGGGAGCGTCCGCCGCCGCCGGCACCCCCGCCGACGTGGTCTTCGACCAACGCTTCATGGCCGTGCTGAAACTGACGGAGGAGGTCAGCTGGGTGGCGCAGTCCTTGGTGGATGACAGCCGCATCCAATCCGCGCGGCTGCAACTGCTGGTCCTGCTCGCCCTGCTGTTCCTCTTCGCCGGCATCATCGCGCTGGTGTTCCAGAACCGCCGGGCGGACCAGCAGCGGCAGGTGGAGTTGGAACGCCGCGTGGAGGAGCGCACCGTGCAATTGCGCGAGGCCAACGAGAGCCTCGCCCGCAGCGTCCGGCTCAAGGACGAATTCCTCGCCGCCATGAGCCACGAGCTGCGCACGCCGCTCAACGCCGTCCTCGGGTTCACCGAGCTGCTCCTCGAAGGTATCCACGGCGACCTGAACGAGAAACAGGCCAAGTCCCTCAGGGCGGTGGACGAGAGCGCGCGCCACCTCCTCTCGCTCATCAACGACATCCTGGACCTCTCCAAAATCGAGGCCGGGCAGGAGACGCTGCACCTCGAGAGCACGGCCATCGAGCCGCTCTGCCAGGCCTCCATCCGCTTCGTGCGGCAGTTGGCGGCGAAGAAGAAACTCACGCTCGTCACGGACATTGACCTGCGGCTGGAGTCCCTGCCAGCGGACGAGCGGCGGCTGCGGCAAATCCTGATCAACCTCCTGACCAACGCCGTGAAGTTCACGCCCGACGGCGGCAAGGTGGGCCTCGAAGTCGCCCCCATCACCGGCGAACCCCTCGTGCGCTTCACCGTCTGGGACACCGGCATCGGCATCTCGGCGGAGGACCAGACCAAGCTCTTCCACCCCTTCGTCCAGCTCGACAGCCGGCTCTCCCGCCAATACACTGGCACCGGCCTGGGGCTTTCCCTCGTGCTGCGGTTGACCGAGCTGCACGGCGGGCGCGTCACCTTGGACAGTTCGCCGGGGAAGGGCAGCCGGTTCTCCGTCTTCCTGCCCACCACGGCCGTAGCGGATGCTGCCCCGGCTGCGACGGCTGCGACGGCTGCGACGGCTGCGACGGCTGCCCCGACGGTTGCGCCTGCCGAGGTGAGTTTCCCCCTCCTGCGGGCGCGTCGCCCCACCGTCCTACTCATCGAGGACAACGCGCCGCACCAGGAGGCCCTCCTCACCTACCTCAGCGCGCAAGGCTGCCAGGTCACGGTCGCGAAGGACGGCTGCACGGGCCTGGCCCTGGCCGCGCGCCTGCGCCCCGCCGTGGTGCTCATGGATGTGCAGATGCCAGGCATGGACGGCCTGGAAGCCACGCGGCGGTTGAAGCGCGCACCGGAAACTGCCAACCTCCCCGTCATCGCGCTGACGGCCCTCGCCATGAATGGCGACCGGGAAGCTTGCCTGGCCGCTGGTGCGAACGAATACCTGACCAAGCCCGTGAACCTCAAACAACTGGCCGCGCTCATCGAACGTCTCGTGAGTGCGCGCCCGGCAACGCCTCCCCCGTGAATCCTCCCCGCAACCTTATCCTCATCGTGGACGACGAGCCGCGCGGTCGCGAACTGCTCGAAGCCCTGCTCACCCCGCTGGGCCACCAGCTCGAGTTCGCCGCCGACGGCCGCGAAGCCTACGAGCAAACCGTCAAGCACCGGCCTGACCTCGTCCTGCTCGACGTGATGATGCCGGAGCTGGACGGCTTCGAGGTCTGCCGCCGCATCCGCGCCACGCCCAGCGTGGCCGAAGTGCCCATCGTGATGGTCACCGCGCTGGACGACCGGGACTCCCGGCTCGCAGCCATTCAAGCGGGGGCGGATGACTTCCTCACCAAGCCCATTGACCGCATCGAGGTGCGCGCCCGCGTGCAGAGCATCTTGCGCTTGAACCGCTACCGCCGCCTGCTGGCCGAGCGCAGCAAGTTCGAGCGCATCGCCGAGCTTTCCCCCGACGGCTACTGCCTCATCCACGCGAACACCGAACTGGCCTACGCGAACCCGCAGGCCCGCCGATTCCTGGAGTTCGCCCCGGACGCCCCGCTCGACGGCCAATTCTTCCGCGTCCTCGCGCAGAAACATTACCGGCTCGAACCCGCCACCGGCTGGACCGAGTGGCCCTCCGATGCCGCCGAGCGTTCGCTGGTCTATCTCGTGCGCCCCGAGGACCAAGGCGAGGCCCCGCTGTGGTTGCAGGTGGACGAGTTGGTCCTGCCCGGCGGCGGTGCGGACCGCCTCGTGCGCATCCACAACGTCACCGGCCTCATCACCCGCCAGCGCGACGTGTGGAACTTTCACAAAATCCTGTCGCACAAACTCCGCACCCCGCTCAACGGCCTGTCCGGCTCGCTAGAAGTCCTCGCCGACGTCAACGCGCCCCTGCCCGCCGCCGAGGTGGCCGAACTCGCGCAAGCGGCCCTCGACAGCGCCAACCGCATCGGCCAGCAGGTCCACGACATCCTCAAGTTCATCCAAGCCCCCGCCATCGGCCGCCTCGCGGGGCACGCGGAAGTCGCGGTCCTGCCCGCCAAGGTGGAGCAAATCCGCCAGAGTCTGCTCCTCCGCGACCTCACCACCCACGTCCCGCCCGAGCTGGAGCGCACGCGCTTCCGCATCTCCGGCACGGCGCTGGATACGGCCTTGATGGAGCTGATTGAGAACGCGCAAAAATTCCACCCGCGCCTCTCGCCCAAAGTCACCGTCACCCTCGCCCACCACGGCGACGGCCGCATCTCACTGCAAGTCGCCGACGACGGCCTGACGCTCTCGCCTGAGCAACTCGCCCATGTGTGGACGCCGTATTACCAGGCCGAGAAGCTCTTCACCGGCGAAGTGCGCGGCATGGGCCTGGGCCTCGCGATGGTCGCCTCCATCGTGTGGGAGAACGGCGGCTCCTGCCGGATGTTCAACCGCCCGGACGGCCCCGGCGTCATCGTGGAACTGCTGCTGCCCGTCGCCTGAGCCATGAAGCCGACGTCCGCATCGAACGCCACGCCGCGCGTCTCCTCCCGCTCCCTTCATCGGATGAGGGGAGTGGGTCGTGGAGAGGGGTTCCGCGCGTCGGCGTTCGTGGCCCCACCCCTCATCCGGCCTGCGGCCACCTTCTCCCCTCTTCCGAGGAAGGGAGAAAGCGCGCGTCAGCGCGCGTCTCTACTTCTTTGCGCCGTCTGCGCCCTTTCGCGGCCAATTCAACTCCCCTTCCACGGATGAACCCGCCCCCCAGCACCATCCTCATCGTGGACGACGAGCCACGCGGCCGGGAGTTACTCGGCGACCTGCTCAGGCCCCAAGGTTACCAGCTTCACTTCGCCGCCAGCGGTCCTGAAGCCCTCGCCGCCGCCGCCGCCCACCCGCCCGACCTCATCCTGCTCGATGTGATGATGCCTGATCTCGACGGCTTTGAGGTCTGCCGCCGCCTCCGCGCAGACGAACGCCTGCGGGAAGTCCCCGTCGTGATGCTCACCGCGTTGGACGACCGCGAGTCCCGGCTCACCGGCCTCGCCGCCGGCGCGGACAGCTTCCTCACCAAGCCCTTCGACCACGTCGAGCTGCGCACCCGCGTCACGACCATCACCAAGCTCAACCGCTACCGACTGCTGTTCGCCGAGCGCGAGCGCTTCGCCCAAGTCGTGACCAGCGCGCCCGACGGTATCGTCGTGGTGGACGCCGGCTTCGTCCTCCGCCTAGCGAACCCCGCCGCGCACCAGATGTTCGGCGCGGATGACGTGCTGCCGCTGGAGGGCGACCTCATCTTCAACCGCGTGGGCGTCGAGGAAGGGGCGTTGGCGCGACTGAAGCGGCTCTTGGCGGGCGAGGAAACAGCGGCCTTTCAGTTCGAGGCCACCGGCCTCCGGCCCGACGGCGGGCGGTTCCCCATCGAGGCCTCCGCCAGCCGGTTCACCTGGGAGGGCCAGCCCGCGTTGCAGTTGCATCTGCGCGACGTGACCGAGAAGCGGCAGTTGGAAGCGCGCTTCCTCCGCATGCAGCGGTTGCAGGGGCTGGGCAGCTTGGCTGGCGGCGTGGCGCACGACCTGAACAACATCTTCGCCCCGCTGTTGATGACGCTGGACTTGCTGAAGGACACCCTGGCCGACAAGCCCGAGGCGCGCATCATCCAGACCATGATCGGCGCGACCCGGCGCGGCTCCGGCCTCGTGAAGCAAATCCTCGCCTTCGCGCGCGGCACGGCGGGGGAGAAGCAAGCCGTGCCGCTGCGCTACCTCATGGAGGAAGTGCGCGCCATCCTCAGCCAAACGCTGCCCTCGAACATCACCGTGCGCAGCCAGTGCCCGGCAGAAACGCCGCCGGTCTATGCCGACCCCACGCATCTGCACCAGTTGCTGATGAACCTCGGCGTCAACGCGCGGGACGCGATGCCACGCGGCGGACAGCTCCGCCTGGCCGCCGAGGTCTGCGAGCTGGACGCCGCGCAAGCCGCGCAGTGGCCCGGCGCAATCCCCGGCGAATGGGTGCGGCTCACTGTCTCCGACACCGGCACCGGCATGACCCCGGAAGTTCGCGCGCGGTTGGGCGAGGCGTTCTTCACCACCAAGCCCATCGGCCAAGGCACCGGCCTGGGGCTGACCACGGTGTTCAGCATCGTGAAGAGCCACGGCGGCTTCTGGCGCGTCGAGAGCGAGGAGGGCCGCGGCACTTCCTTCCACCTTTACCTGCCGCCTGCACCCGCCATCACCGGAGCCGCCGCCCCCGATGCCGAGCAACTTCCACACGGACGCGGCGAACTGATCCTCGTGGCCGATGACGAGGCCGCCATCCTCGAAATCACCCGCGCCACGTTGGCCTGTTACGGCTACCGCACCGTCTGCGCGCGCGATGGCGCGGAGGCGGTGGCCTTGTTCTGCCGGCAGCCAGACGACATCAAACTGGTGCTCGCCGACTGCCAGATGCCGTTCCTGGACGGCCCCGGTGTGGTCCAAGCGCTCCGCAAAGTGCAGCCCACGGTGAAGTGCGTGCTCGTGAGCGCCAGCCTGGCCGACGGCTCCCTCGCCGTCCCCGCCGGTGCACCCGTGCCATTCCTGGCGAAGCCCTTCACCAGCGCCCAACTGCTCGCACTACTCGATCGGGAGCTGCATGGAGGCTGAATCATGAGCGCGGCCCCCGCCCCTTCCGCCCGGCTCACCGTCGCGATCGTGGACGATGAGGCGGCCATCCGAGAATCCCTCCTAGCCGTGCTGCAACGTTCGCCGCGCTACCGCAGTGGCGCGGTCTGCGCCTCGGCGGCAGAGGCCCGCCGCACGTTGCCTTCCGACCCGCCGCACCTGCTGTTGCTGGACATGCACCTGGGCGGCGACTCCGGCATCGAGCTGCTCCGCTGGCTCAAGACCGCGTTGCCCCGCGTGAAAGTCGTGATGCTCACCAGCGAGCAAGACGACTTCTACATCCAAGGCGCGCTGCGCGAAGGCGCCGACGGCTACCTGCTCAAAGGCTTGGACAGCCAGCAACTCCACGCCGCGCTCGACGAAGTTGCCCGGGGCAACGCCGCCCTCTCTGGCCCCGTCACGCGCAAGGTGCTCGCGGGCTTCCGCTCCGAGGCCACCACCGCGAACCTCGTCGCCGCCCTCACCACCACCGAGCGCACCGTGCTCGAACACATGGCCGCCGGACGCATCAACAAGGAAATCGCCGCCGAGCTGGGCAGCAGCGTCGAAACCGTCCGCACCCACACGCGCAATCTCTTCACCAAGCTCGGCGTCCACAACCGCACCGAAGCCGTGCTGGAGCTGCTCAAGACCCGCCGCCCGTAGTGCCAGTGCGAATGAGGGTTCCTCCTCGGGTCCGTGCCGCTCGGAAACCCGCGCTTCGCCGCTGCGCTCTGCCGCCACCCATCCCGGCTCTCACCCGTTTGGAGTATGGGCCGTTCGCCTCCCTGACCCGATGCTGGTGCCAGTTAAACGAACCGACTTTAAGAATCCTATGACCACGAATTTCAGCCCCTTGAGCCTCCTCTCCACCAGCCGCGCCGACCGCGCGAGCGTCCTCATGCACTACATGGTCGAGGACTTCGCCGGTCTCGATTGGAACCTCGCTCCGTGGCAACCGCGCGCAGTCAATCCCGCGCTGGAAGCCGCCGCGCCGCGCCCCGTCGGCCCGGCGCTGGATGACGTGACGCGTCGTCGCCTGCATGCCCTGGCCGGCCTGATCGAGATGAGCCGGGAAGAGGTGGAGCGGTGGTATGTGGAGTATTGGTTGGTTTACACCGTCCTGTCCGCCTACGCGCGGCCGTTGCACACAAGCGGCTGGGGCTTCGTGCAGATGGTCGCGCGGCTCGACGGCCTCACGCAACGCGCCCGCACGCTGCTGCCCCGGATGCAGGTGCCCGGCTTCGAGTGCCTGCACGTCACGCAGAACAGCCTGGTGCTGCGCTTGCGGGAAGACCGCCCCCGGTCGGCGCGCTTCCTCTGCGGCCTCCTGCGCCGACTCGCCGCCGACTTTGGCGTGGCCATCACCTTGCGCGAGCAGCCCGAGCAGGGAGCCTCTGCGGTCTGCGTGGTGGTCGGCACCCAAGTCGCAGAATTTCCCGCCCGCGTGGTGGAACCGCACCAACCAGTCCAGCCCTCCCAACGCCTGAGGCCCGCCGTCGCTCTGCCGGCTCCGCAACGCCGGAGCGCACTGGCGGTGCTGGCCGGCTGAGACATTCCACTCCGTTGCGGGAGCAGCGCCCGCCTCGATCGTGGCGCGGCGAAGTTGACCGGGACACGGTCAACCGCTAACTCTATCCCTATGAGCACCAGCCGCATCCTTGGCGAGTCGGGCGAGTTCGCGCCGCGCAAGACCGTGGGCCAGCGGCGTTCACAATCCGAGAACCTGGCCTTGGTGGAAGACCTGGCCCGTTTCCTTCACCGATACTTTGATGGCACCCGAACCCAACTCCGACCCGAAGGCGATTATTTCCCGGTTCGAAAGGCTGTTGGCCGCGCTCGCGCGAAGTGAAGTGGACTTCTGCGTGGTCGGTGGCCTGGCAGTTGTCCTGAACGGTTACGTGCGCGTCACGGAGGCAATGCGGGAAGTGCTCCAAGCCGAATCAGCCAGCAACCAACCATGAACCCCTCCGACCGCCACTTCGTGCAAATCGCGGACGCCCTCCGCGAGACCAACGCCTGGACCAACAACGAGTGGCTCTGCCGCCCGGACCTCGTCGCCGCCGACAAGCTCCTGCTCGTCCGCGCGAACATGGACCCGCAGCATTGCCACCCGTTCCACTACCATCCGCACCGCGAGGAAATCATCTACGTCCTCTACGGGCGCGCGGAGCAGTGGGTCGGGCATTCGCATCGCATCCTCAGCGCGGGCGAGATAGCGCACATTCCACCCGGCACCATCCACGCCACCTACAACCCGCATCAGGAGCCACTGGTCTTCCTCGCCATTCTTTCGCCCGCGAAGCTCCCCGCCGAGACTGCGGGCGACCCCGACCCGATTGACGTTTCCGCGGAGGAGCCGTGGGCTTCGCTGCGGCAGGGGTTTAAGGTTTGCCAGCTGTTGGGTTAACACGGTGCCGTGTGGAGTATCGAGGAATCCGCCTCCTTACTTCGGCGGCCACCGGTGTAACTAGCCGCCGCCAGCACTCGTCCATTCGCCCGTTATGCACCGCCTGATTTGCTTCCTCGCTGTCGTTGCCCTCGGCCACGTCACCGCAACAGCCGCCGCGCCGAACCCCAAGAACCCCAAGGCCCAAACCACCCAGCTGGCCAAGCAGGAACTCGACGCTGCCAAGGACAAACTCAAGGACGCTCAACAGGACTTGAGCAAGGTCGAGAAGGAGGCGGACAAGGCCGAAGCCGCCCACCAAGCCGCCGCTGCCAAGATTCAGAAGGCCCGCCAAGCCGCGTTCGCCGAGCACGGGAAGAAGCTCGGCCTGCCCACCGCCCTCGCCCAGCACGCCACCGCCCAACGCGCCCTCACGGCAGCCCAGACGGCGCTCTCGAAGGAGATTCACGCGCAGGCGGATTATCAGACCGCCGCCCAGGCAGCCGAGGCAGCCAGCGCCCGCCTGGCAGCGGTGCGCGACGACTCCAAGCTGCCCGATGAGAAGAAGCAGCAGCTCACCATCGAGCTTTCCCAGACCCTCCGCCGCCCCGTCGAACTGGAGCGCGAGCGCATCGAAGCGGACCCGAACCTCCAGCAGTTGCGGCTGAAAGTCGCCGAGGCGGGCAAGCAAGTCGCCACCGTCCAAGCCCAGGCGCAGAAGGCCGCCGAGGACGACAGCGACGTGAAGGCCGCCCAGCAGGCCGAGCGCGACGCCGACGACAAGGTGAAGACCGCCCGCACCGAGGTGAACAACCAAAAGCAGGAAGTCGCGACCGCTCAGAAGAAGGCGAACCTCGAAGCGCAGCAGTATCAGAAGGTGCAGAGCCAGGCGAAGACCAAGCCGGGCAAGAACGACAAGTGACTTGGAGCGTGGACGCCTACGTCCGCAGCAGGGGAAGGTTGGGCAGAAAGATGGGGGTAGAAAGATTCCCAAGCCGAGGGTTCCAAATTTTTCTGCCCCCATTTTCCTGATTTCGCTCGGCAGAAGTCCCCGGCTGCGGACGTAGGCGTCCGCGCTCCTGACCAACTTTCTTGCCCGGCGACGGACTTTTGGTTTTCCAAACCGCCGCAACTGCGTTAAGTGAAGCCCATGCCTGAGCGCGCCGCCATGGGAGAAGCTGTATTCCGCGGCATTCCCGTCTCCACGGGCGTCTGCGTCGGCAAGATTCTCGTCCTCGGCCAGCAGCGCGCGCCGATCACCCGGCAGGAAATCCCCGAGGCCGACATTGCCGGGCAACTGGAGCGTCTGGAACAAGCGCTGATTACCACCCGCAAACAGCTCTACGAAATCCAAGAGCAGGTCACGCAGGCCATGGGCGCCAAGGACGCCAGCATCTTCGAGGCGCACCTCCTCGTGCTGGACGACCCCACGCTCCTCGAAGGCGTCGCCCGCATGATTGCCGAAGAGCGCATCACCGCGGAGTGGGCCTTCCACACCGTCGCCGAGCGCTTCGCCAAGACCCTGGAGGCGCTGCCCGACGACTACCTGCGCGAGCGCGTCGCGGACCTGCGGGATGTCGCGTCGCGCGTCGTCAACAACCTCATCGGCCACGAAGACGCGGTGGACCTAGCGCACCTCAAGGAGCCGTGCATCGTCATCGCGCAAGACCTCGCGCCCTCCATCACCGCGCGCCTCGACAAGAAGATGGTGCTCGGCTTCGGCACCGACGTAGGCGGCAAGACCTCGCACACCGCCATCATGGCGCGCTCACTGCGCATCCCCGCAGTCGTCGGGCTCCAGAAGGCCAGCCACCAACTCCACACCGGCCAAGTCGTCCTGCTCGACGGCTTCAACGGCTTGGTCATCCTCAATCCCACCGACCAGACGCTCTTCGAATACGGCCAGATCGAGCAGCGGCAGAAGAGCTTCGATGAGCGGCTCCGCGAAATCCACGACCAGCCCGCCGTCACCCTCGACGGCGCGCAAATCACCCTGTCCGCCAACATCGAGGAAGCCTCCGATGCTGCGGAAGTCAAAATCGCCGGCGGCGAAGGCGTCGGCCTGTTCCGCACGGAGTTCCTTTTCCTCAACCGCACCACGCTCCCGACCGAGGAGGAGCAGTATCTGGCCTACCGCCAAGTCGCCTCCGAGCTAAAACCCCAGCCCGTCATCATCCGCACGCTGGACCTCGGCGGGGACAAGCTCCCGAACATCGTCGGCCTCGCGCAGGACACGGCGGAGATGAACCCCTTCCTCGGCTGGCGGGCCATCCGCTTCTGCCTCCAGGAGTCCGCCGTCTTCCGCGCCCAGCTCCGCGCCATCCTCCGCGCCAGTGCGGAGGGCAACGTGAAGATCATGTATCCCATGATCTCCGGCATCGAGGAGCTGACCCAGTCCAACGAACTCGTCGAGCAGTGCAAGGCCGAGCTGCGCACCGCAGGCGTGCCCTTCGATGAGAACCTCGAAATCGGCGCGATGATCGAGATCCCCTCCGCCGTGATGATCGCCGACTCACTCGCCAAGCGAGTGAAGTTCTTCAGCATCGGCACCAACGACCTCATCCAATACACGCTCGCCGTGGACCGGTTGAACGAAAAGATCGCCTACCTCTACGACCCCACGCACCCCGCCGTCCTCAAGCTCATCAAGCTCACCGTCGAGGCCGCGCACCGGCACGGCATCTGGGTGGGCGTCTGCGGCGAGATGGCCAGCGACCCCGCGATGGTCCCGCTGCTCCTGGGCCTGGGCGTGGACGAACTCAGCACCTCGCCGCCGCTCGTGCCGCCCATCAAATACATCATCCGCCGGCTGAAGCTCGCCGAGTGCGTGGAACTCGCCGACTTCGCGCTCGCCTGCGAATCCTCCGCTGAAATCCTCACCCGCGCCCAAGCCCTCGTCTCGCGCGCCGCGCCGGACTTGTTCGGAGCGGCGAACTGACGGCTTGCCGGTGGCTGTCCCATGAGCACCCGCTACCCACGCACCTTCCGCGTCCGCCAGACGTTCGAGCGCCCGCTCGTCGCCGACGTGGCGGCCACGGTGCTGGCGGAGCTGACCCGCATCGGCGTCGCCCAGCGCGTGCAGCCCGGACAGAACGTCGCCATCACCGCTGGCAGCCGGGGCATCACGAACATCGCCGTCATCCTCAAGGCCACGGTGGATTTCTTCCGCGCCGCCGGTGCACAGCCCTTCATCGTTGCTGCGATGGGCAGCCACGGCGGCGGCACGGCAGACGGCCAGCGCGCCATCCTTGCCAACTACGGCGTCACCGAGAACTTCTGCGGCTGCCCCGTCCGCACCAGCATGGAAACCGTCGTGCTCGACCGCACGGCGGAGGGCTTACCCGTCCACTTCGGGCGCGACGCCCTCGCTGCCGACCACGTCGTCGTGGTGGGCCGGGTGAAGCCGCACACCGAGCTGTTCGGCGACCACCAGAGCGGCCTGATGAAGATGCTGCTCATCGGCCTGGGCAAGCACGAGGGCGCGAAGATTTACCACCGCGCGTTCGTGGACTTCTCCTTCGACCAAATCGTGAAGAGCGTGGGGCGAAGGGTGATTGAGAAGGGCCGCATTCTCGCGGGCCTCGGCATCGTGGAAAACGCCTACGACCAGACCGGCTTGATCCGCGCCGTGTTGCCGCAGGAGCTGGAAGCGCAGGACAAGGAACTCCTCGCGCTCGCTGGGAAGTGGCTTCCCCGCCTGCCCTTCGACCACGCCGACCTGTTGCTCGTGGACGAGATCGGCAAGGAGATTTCCGGCTGCGGCATGGACACCAACGTCATTGGCCGCAAGCGCTACGAGCACTGGACCGAGGAGCACGAGTTTCCCAAGATCAAGAAGATCGCCATCCGCAGCCTCACCGAGCAGACGCACGGCAACGCGACCGGGCTGGGCAAGTCCGAGTATTGCCTCACCCGCGTGGTCGAGGCGATGGACAAGCGCGTCACCTACATCAACGTCGCCACCGCGTGCTACCCGCAGGTGGCGATGATCCCGCCGCACTACGACACCGACCGCGAGCTGCTCGACGTGGCGCTCGCCACCGTGGGCCTCGTCGAGCCGCCGCACGTCAAGCTGCTGTGGATTCAGAACACCCTGCGCGTGGAAGAAGTCGAGTGCGGCGAGGCGTTCCTGCCGCTGGCGCGTGGGCGGAGCGATTTGGAAATCCTCACCGAGCCGCGCGCGCTCAAGTTCGACCCGCACGGGATGCTTCCACGCACCATGGCCGCGCCGACGCCGGGCCACTGAACCGGGAGCGCGCTTGCAACTGCACGACTTCACCCTGCCCACGCCGGCTGAGAACCTCGCCGGCGACGAAGCGCTGTTGACCGCCTGCGAAGCCCACGGCGGCGCGGCGCTGCGGTTTTGGGAATCACCCGTGCCCTTCGTCGTCGTCGGCTACGGCAACGAAGTCTCGCGGGAGGTGAACGTGTCTACCTGCGCGGCGGACGGCGTGCCGGTGCTGCGTCGGTGCAGCGGTGGCGGGACGGTGCTGCAAGGGCCGGGCTGCTGGAACTACGCGGTGGTGTTGGACCTCGCGGCGGACGCGGCGCTCGCCACCGTCTCGGGTGCAAATCACTTCATCCTCCACCGCACCGCCGCCGCGCTGGCCAGCTTACTGAGCGAACCGGTGGAGCGTTGCGGCGACACCGATCTGGTTTGGCGCGGACGTAAGTTCTCCGGCAACGCTCAGCGGCGGCGGCGCACGCACTTGTTGTTTCACGGCACGCTCCTGCTCGGCTTCGACCTCGCGCTCGTGGCGAAGTATCTGCCGCCGCCCTCGCGGGAGCCGGACTACCGCCAAGCGCGGCCACACGGCGAGTTCATCGCGAACTTGCCGCTGGCAGCCAGTGCGGTGAAGCGCGCCCTCGCGGAAGCGTGGCAGGCGGACGCGGAGCCGGGCACCTGGCCCGCAGCGGAAACGCAGCGGCTCGTGCGCGAGCGCTACGCGTTGCCGGAGTGGAATGGGAGCCGGTGAGCGGTTGCCGCCGCTCGCGTGGGCCATTAGCGTCAGCGTAGCAACCGCCGGTCCTGCACCGTGAAACGCGCCGCCAGCATCCTCCCTTTCTGCCTGTGGGTAGCCCTGTCGCTCGGCGGCAAGGCGCACGCGGCGGAGGCCGACGCGGGCACCCTTCACTTCGACCGCGACATCCGCCCGATTCTCTCCGAGCACTGCTTCGCCTGCCACGGTCCCGACGGTGGGAAACGCAAAGCCGGCCTGCGCCTCGACACGCGGGACGGCTTGTTCGGAGCCGGCAAGTCCGGCGCTTCCGTCGTGGTTCCGCGCCAGCCGGACGCGAGCGAATTGCTCAAGCGCATCACAGCCACGGACCCTGCCGAGGTCATGCCGCCACCCAAGCCCAGCAGGCCACTCAGTGCGGCGCAAATCGCCTTGCTGCGACGCTGGGTGGAGCAAGGCGCGCCGTGGTCGCCGGGCTGGGCGTTCACCGCGCCGCAGTTGCCCAAGACTCCCGAAGTGAAGCTGGCCGCGTGGCCGCGTCACGACTTGGACCGCTTCATCCTCGCCGCCTTGGAGCAACGCGGCTGGCAACCCGCGCCGGAGACTGACCGCGTCACGTTGCTGCGCCGCTTGAGCTACGATCTCATCGGCTTACCGCCGACGCCGGAAGAGGTGGATGCCTTTCTTGCCGATACCGCGCCGCAGGCTTACGAGCGCGTCGTGGAGCGGCTGCTGGCGTCGAAACACTTCGGCGAACGCATGGCGCAGCACTGGCTCGACCTCGCGCGCTATGCTGACTCGGATGGCTACCACGATGACTTCTTGCGCGAGATGCACGGCTACCGCGACTACGTCATCGCGGCCTTCAACCGCAACCTGCCCTTCAACCAGTTCACCGTGGAGCAGCTCGCCGGTGACTTGCTGCCGAACCCAACGGAGGCCCAGGTCATCGCCACGGCCTTCCACCGCCTCGGTCCGACGACCTCCGAGAACGGCGCGGACGCGGAGGAGTATCGCCTGCGTTACGCGGCCGAGCGGGTGAGCACGACGGCGACGGTCTGGCTCGGCCTTTCGCTCGCGTGCGCCGAGTGTCACGACCACAAATACGACCCGCTGACCACGCGCGACTTTTACCGGATGTTCGCCTTCTTCGACCAAGTGCCGGGCAACCCGCTGGCGAACAGCGCGACCGCAGAGCCGATTCTGCGCCTCGTGCCACCCGACCGCGCGGAACGGCTCCTCGCAGCGGAGGCCGAGCGAACCCGGACCCGCGCGGAGTTGCTCAAGTTGTATTACGACCTGCGCCCCGAGTGGGACCGCGCGCAAGCGGCCTGGGAACAACGGTTGCGCGACACCCAGATTGTGCCGCTCCAGCTTGGCGACTGGCGGCAGGCTGGTCCGTTCCCAGCGCCTGCGAAGGAGGAGGAGCCGCTCCCGCCCGAGCGCGCGCAGGTGGACGGCGACCGCGCCGCCGCGCGGTTGTTCAAGTGGGCAACCCTGTCCGCCTCCGTGACCAACGAGGTTAAACTCGCGGCGGGCGGGGACATCACCTACCTCCAGCGCGATCTCGTCACGCCGGTGAGCGCGGTGGTGCGCGTCCGCTTGAGCACGAACGCGACGGCGCGCGTGTGGCTCGACGAGCGGCTGGTGCATGTCAGCGGGCGCGAGCCGGAGTCGGCGGGGCCGGTGCGGCTGTTCAATGTGCGTGTGCCTCCGGGTCGGCACCGGCTGCTGGCGCGCGTGACGCCGACACACGGCCAGGGAGAGGTGGTCTTCAGTGTCACTGAGTCCTCGGTGCAGCGCGTCCGGCTGGAGAACTTCAAGGCGAACGTGGTCAACATCCCGGTGGCCAAGCGCGCGACGAACGACCTGAACGCCGTGCGGCGCGTGTTTCGGGAGCTGCATTATCCCGAGCTGGACGTGGCGCTGTGGGCCTCGGAAGCAGCGCAGGACCGGCTGAGGTCGGCGGCGGAAGGCACGTCGCGCCTCCGCATCATGGCCGATGAAACGAACCGTGTGCCGACGCACATCTTGCTGCGCGGGGATTTCCGGCAGCGGGGCGAAGCGGTCACAGCGGCCATTCCCGCGCTGTTCGGCAGCCTGCCGACAGACGCGCCGACGAACCGCCTAGCCCTCGCACGCTGGCTGGTGGCGCGGGAGAATCCGCTGACCGCGCGCGTCACGGTGAACCGCTTTTGGCAGATGCTCTTCGGCACGGGCTTGGTGAAGACGGCCGAGGACTTCGGCGCACAGGGCGAGCCGCCCACTCACCCCGAGCTGCTGGACTGGCTGGCCGTGCGCTTCATGGACGGCGGCTGGGATGTGAAGGCCGTGCTGCGGCTGATGGTAACGAGTGCGACGTATCGGCAGGCGTCGGGGCCAGTGTTCAGTCCGAAGTCCGAACGCCCCACTGAACACAGGACACTGAACACTGAATACTTCTCCCGCCTCCGCGCTGACGACCCGGAGAACCGCTGGCTCGCGCGCGGCCCGCGCTTCCGCCTGCCCGCCGAGTTCATCCGCGACACGGCGCTGGCGGCGAGCGGGCTGCTGGACCGCAACCGCGCCCCCGAGGGCCGCAGCGTGTTGCCGTATCAGCCGGGGCCAGACCTGTGGCGGGAGTTTGCGTTCGGCGAGAGTTTGAAATACGTGCGGGACCACGACGGGGAGCTGTATCGGCGCGGGGTTTACCTGTTCTGGAAACGCTCCGTGTTGCACCCGTATCTGGCGGTCATGGACGCGCCGACGCGGGACGTCTGCACCGCCCGCCGACCGGTGACGAACACGCCGACGCAGGCGCTGGCGTTGCTGAACGAGACACTGCTCGTCGAGTGCGCGCGGGTGCTGGCGCAGCGGCTCTTGGAAGCGGAAGCGGACGAGGCAAGCCGATTGACCCGCGCGTTCCGCCTCGTGCTGGCGCGGCCCCCGACCGAGACCGAAGCCCGCGTGTTGCTGGCCTTGCACGCGGATTCGCTGCGGCACTACCAGGCGAACGCGGCCGCAGCGAAGCAGCTCGTGGCCGTCGGCGACTTCCCCCGGCCCGCCAAACTCGACCCCGCGCAACACGCGGCCTGGCTGTGCGTCTGCAACGCGCTACTGAACTTGGATGAAACGCTGACGAAGGAATGACAGCCGCACCCATGAGAGAACCACACAGATTCGGGGCGGAACACAGATGGGAAAGGCGGACGCCTACTCCCGGCAAACACCGTCCGATTTCCACCCAGACGCCATGCTACAAGCCTTCTCCCTTCCTCGGAGGAGGGGAGAAGCTGGCCGCAGGCCGGATGAGGGGTGGGGCCGCCCACGCCGACGCACGTAACCCCTCACCTCAGCCCTGTCCCCTCCTCCACGGAAGGGAGATGGAGTCAGCGCGCGTCGCGGTCCCCATATCATTCCACCGAATGTCATTCGGAATTGGTATCACCTTGCTGCTCGCCGCAGTCCTTCTCGCGGTCAGCGCCGCCGCCGAGGACTGGCCCACCTTCATGCACGACCGCGCGCGCAGCGGCGTGTCAGGCGAAGCGCTGAAGTTCCCGCTCAACGAACTCTGGTCCTACACCCCGCCCGCCGAGCCGGGGCGCGCCTGGCCGAATCCCCAGCCGGGCTACAACGAACTGCCCAAGCTCGCCTTCGATGACGCCACGCACGTCGCGATGGCCGGCGACACCGTCTTCTTCGGCTCCTCGGTGGACAACGGCATCCACGCGGTGGACGCGCGGACCGGGGCGAAGCGCTGGACGTTCTTCACCGAAGGTCCGGTGCGGCTCGCGCCCACCGTGTCGGAAGGCCGTGTGTATGCCGGTTCGGATGACGGCCTGGTCTATTGCCTCGATGCGAAGGACGGTCGCCTCGTCTGGAGCGCGCGGCCCGGCCCAGGCACCACGCGCATCCTCGGCGCGGGACGGATGAGTTCCTTGTGGCCCATCCGCACCGGCGTGCTGGTGGACGCTGGCGTCGCCTACTGCGGCACCGGGATTTTCCCCGCCCGCGAGACCAGCGTCGCCGCGTTCGATGCCGCCACGGGCAAGCGGCTTTGGCAGACCACCACCACGCCGAAGTCCGGCGAGGCCTACGTCGCGCTCGCGCCGCAAGGCTATCTGCTCGCCACCACCGACCAACTCTACGTCCCGTGTGGTCGCACCGCGCCGCTGGCCTACGCCCGCGCGGACGGCGCGGCGCGCGGCTCGATGGTCAAGACCTACCTCATCGTGCCGAGCAAAGGCGTCGTCAGCGGCGACTACGGCGTGCTGGTGGACGACCTCTTCTACCTCGGCTCGCAAAACGAGCTGCACACCTACACGCCCGACGGCAGGCACGTCTCCACCTTGAAGGAAGCCGCGCAAGTGGTCGCCACCCGCAGCCACTACTTCCGCCTCACCGGCCCCGCGATACCAAAGTATGGCCGCGGCCCCGCCGAGCGCGTCCACGTCATCACCGCCTTCGACCGCGCCGCCTGTGACGCCGCGCCGAAGCGGGGCATGCTCCCGAAGGAGGCCGCGCAGTGGACCTTCAACGGCGCGCAGCTCCAGCTCCTCGTCGCCACCGCCAGCCACGTCCTCGTCGGCGGCTCGAACACGGTCGTCGCCGTGGACATCGCGACGGGCAAGGCCGCCTGGACCGGCAAGGTGGACGGCCTGGCCAAGGGCCTCGCGGTCGCGAACGGCCAACTTGTGGTGAGCACAGAGAACGGTCGGCTGTTCTGCTTCGGTCCCGGAACGCCAGCACCGGTATTGGCCGCCAAGCCCACGACGGCCAGCGACGCACGTGTGGTGGCGCAAGCGGAAGCCATCGTGAAGGAATCGGGCGTGACGCGTGGCTTCGCGTTGCTCATCGGCAACGATGCCGCGCGGCTGGCCGAAGAACTCGCGCGCCGCACGAGCTTGCGCATCCACGTCGCGGAGCCTGACGCCGCGAAGGCTGCTGCTGCCCGCACCGCGCTGTCCGCCGCCGGACTTTACGGTGCGCGAGTGGAAGTGGATGTCGTGCCAGTCGGCGCGACGAACGGTCTGCCGTATCCGCCTTACTTCGCGAACCTAGTCGTGGTGGACGCTGCGGCGCTTGGCCAAGGCGCGTTGACCGGTCGCGCGTTGCTCCGCGTGCTGAAACCCCACGGCGGCGTGCTCTTGGCCAGCACTGCCGCGACCGACGCTGCTTGGACTTCCGCCGGAGTGGTGAGCCCCGCCCAGCTCGGCGGCGCGGGCGCGTGGACGAAGCTGGTTCGCGGTCAGTTGCCCGGCGCGCGCGACTGGACCCACCAATACGCCGACGCCGGCAACAGCGGCTCCTCGGACGACGAGCGCGTGCGCGGTCGGCCCGAGGTGCTCTGGTATGGCGAGCCCGGCGCGGACAAGATGCACGACCGCCATCGCCGCAGCGAAGCGCCGTTGCAACTCGGCGGCCGGATGTTTGTCGAGGGCACGCGCCAGCTCACCAAGACGCCACTGCTCCTGAGCTTTGATGCTTACAACGGCCTGCCTTACTGGGAGCGCGAGCTCCCGGGGGCCGAGCGCCTCGACATCACGCAGGACTGCGGCAACCTCGCCGCCTCGCCGCACGGCCTCTTCGTCGCGGCGGACAAGGACTGCCACCAGCTCGACCTCGTCACGGGCGCGACGCGACGGTCGTTCCCCGTGCCGCCCGGCCCCGATGGCAAGTCCGGCACGTGGGCTTACGTGGCGGCGGAGGGCGACTTGCTCATCGGCAGCACGTCGGCGGGCTTTCAGTTCAGCCGCACGCTCTTCGCGTATGACGTGCGGACGGGTGCGTTGAAGTGGCGTTACGACAGTGCGGCGATGCGCAACAGCACCTTCGCAGTGCAGGGCGGCAAGGTGTTTCTCGTCGAGCATCGCGGCCAGACCAACGCGCCGCGCGTCCTCACGCTGATGGAGGCGCACAAAGAGCTCGGCAAGCCCAAGCCCGCCAAGCCCGACGGCCCGCCACCGCCCTACCTCCGCACCGTCGTCGCGCTCGACCTCGCCACCGGCAAGCCGCTGTGGGCGCGCGACCACGACCTGACCAAGTGCGGCAACTGGACGGGCAGCCTGTGCCTCACGGCGAAGAACGGCGTGGTGCTGCTCTCCGGCGTTTACTCTGCTTACGGCGCGCCGAAGGGCGATGAGGGCGAACGTCGCGCGCTCGCCTTGTCCGCGACCGACGGCGCGCAGCTTTGGAACGAAGCCATCGGCAACCGCGTCCGCCCCGTGCTCGTGGGCGAACACGTCATCGGCCGCCCCAAGGCTTACGACCTTCACTCCGGCGCGACCGTGATGAAGCCCGGCCCGAAGGGTCTGATCCCGTGGTCCGTCCCGCCCAACGGCGCGTGCGGCCAGATGTCAGCCTCGGCGGGCATGCTCTTCTACCGCGACGGCTACACCGTGATGCGCGACGCAGCGACCGGCGGAACCTTGATGAACTTCACCGGCATGCGCCCCGGTTGCCTCATCAACATTATCCCCGCCGGCGGCGTCATCGTGCAGGTCGAGGCCAGCTCCGGCTGCACGTGCTATCACGCGATCCAGTCCACCGTGGCCTTCGTGCCGCCGGGCGCGGAGTGAACCGGCTCCGTGCCGGCGGTTTGCAACCGCCGTCGAGCGCGTGGGACGCACGAGGCGGGGGCGAACGGCTGCCTGCTTCTGACGGCGATTGCAAATCGCCGGCACATGGGCGCATCCGGCTCTTGTCAGGCCCTGCTCGCAGCGACACGATTGCGCCATGAGCACCGCGTTCCCAGCCCGGCCTTCCCGCCGACAGTTCCTTGCCGCACTCAGCTCGACTGCGGCCGGAGCCGCCTTCCCAAGTCGCGCCGCGACCGCCCCGCTCACCAGTTTCTTCGTCATCGGCGACACGCATTTCCTCGCGGATAAGACGCAGCCGGACCAGCTTGATACCAACTCCGCCAGTTACACGTCGCGGCTCGTGGACACCTTGAACCGCCTGCCGGGCACGGAGTTTTCCGAGGCCGTGGGCGGCGGAAAAGTCCCTGTGCCCAGCGGCGTGCTTCATGTCGGTGACGTGATTGACACCGGCGACAAGAACGGGCCGACCCAGCTCGCCATGCAGCGCACGGAGTGGGCGGCTTACGTCGCGCAGTTCGGCCTGACTGGAACCGAAGGACGGCTCAAGCACCCCGTCGTCGAGATCGCGGGGAACCACGACGCGCCGCAGGGCACCGGCCATGCCATCGAGCAGATGGCGGCACGGCAGCGGTCGCGGAAGAACTTGAAGGGCCTGAGCAAAAACGGCCTGCACAGCTCGTGGGAGTGGGGTGGCGTCCACTTCGCCTCGCTCGGCCTCATCGTCGGCACGGATCGCAGTGTGAATCGCAAGCGTCGTTACGCCGCGATGGACAGCCTCGCGTTCCTGCTCGAAGACCTCGCCCACACGCCGAAGGACCAGCCGCTCGTGCTCATGCATCACGTGGACATGGCACGCTACACCGTCGCCAAGCCCGACGTGGACTACACGAAATGGGAGTGGGACCCGGCGGACGTGGCGGCCTTCTACGCGGCCATCAAGGGCCGACGCGCAGCCATCTTCTACGGCCACACGCACGTGCGGAACGTCTTCCGCTGGGACGGCAGCTCGACCAAGGCGGCGGACGGCGTCGCGGTCTTCAACGTGGACAACGCGTCGCACTTCAGCGGCCCGGCGCAGGCCTTCTTCCACGTCGAGGTGCGCGGCGACGGCTTGACCGTGCGCGAGTTCGAGACGCGCGACGGCTGGCAGACCGGCTCCTGGACGCCGCAGATTTGGAAAGCCTCAGTTTAATCAACCCCGCGGCCCAACGCGGCCCAGCCCATCAGAAACCATGTTGAATCGTCGTGACCTTCTCACCGCTCTCGCTCCGGCTGCTGCGGCCAGCATCGCTCTGCCACGAACCCTTGCCGCTGCCGACGCCGTGGTCGCCAGCGTCGCGGACCGCACCAGTTCCATCCGCATCACCAAGCTCACCGCCACGCCGATGCAGCGGAAGGTCTATCTCAAAATCGAGACCAACCACGGCGTCACTGGCTGGGGCGAGATTGACCAACTGGAGCCTTACGTAGCCGCGCTGCTGGCGAAGTCGCTCTTCGAGCTGCTCGACGGCGAGAACCCCACGCGCATCGAGTTCCTCTGGCAGAAGATTTACCGCTCGCACCGCGACATGCGCGGCGGACCGTTCATGACGCACACGCTGGCGGGCATTGACATGGCGCTGTGGGACATCGCGGGGAAGCTCTGGGGCGTGCCTGTCTATCGGCTGCTCGGCGGACCGACGCGCGACAAGGTCCGCGTCTATCCGTCGTCGACGGCGACGAAGGTGGGCGCGGGGTCGGAGCAATTCTCCGGCACGCCCGCCGACATGGAGCGGCACGTCCGCAACATCGCCAACGCCCGCAAACAGGTTGGCCCGGCGGGCATGGTGATGTTCGACGCGCACTGCGCGCTGCCGCCGCCGTTCCTCATCCAGCTCGCCGGCGCGATTCAGCCCTACGACGTGACCTACATCGAGGAACCCGCCGTGCCGGGGAACATCGAGGTTTTCAAGCGCATCAAGCAGCACGTCAAAATCCCGCTGGCCATCGGCGAACAGGCGCGGACGATTTGGGACGTGATTCCCTACCTGCAAGAGCGCGTCGGCGACTTCCTCCAAGTGGACATGGCGCACACCGGCGGCCCGTCGCAACTCCTGAAGATTGCGATGCTCGGCGAGGCTTACCATGTGCCCATCGCGCCGCACTCGGTCACCACCGACCTCGGGATGTCCGCCAGCCTGCACGTCTCCGCGTCGGTGCCGCTGTTTCTCATCCACGAGTATTACCCGAGCATTACGCCGAAGGACTTGATTCGGAAAACTTGGGAGGTGGACAAGGACGGCAACGCCTCGCTGCCCACCGGCGTCGGCCTCGGCTGTGAAGTGAACGAAGCGCGGCTCGATGAACTCTCGAAGCAACCGGCGAAGGCTGAGTGGCCCACGCGCGGGCGGTTGAAGGACGGCTCCATCGCGGACTATTGAGCGGGGACGAGCTGGTTGGCAGCGAAGTGCTCCCTTTCAACGCCGAGACGCAGAGGACGCAAAGTTTCGCAGAGAAAAGGCAAACGTGGTTAGCGGCAATTCTCCGCGCTCCCTTGCGTCCTCTGCGTTGGAGCCGAGAGCCGGAAGCGACTGCATTGCCCCTTGCCGATGATTGACCAGCCACCACCACCTCAGCATTCTCCCGCCCATGAAACACCCGTTCACTCCGCTCCTCGCCCGCCTCACCTTCATCGCCGTCGTTTCCGCCGCACTGCTCGCACCGGCTGCCGACGCGCCGCTCAAGCCCGATGACAAGGGCTTCATCCGCGACTGGCTCCTGCTCGCGCCCATCCCGCTGGCCGGTGAGAACACGGGGGGTGATGAAATTGACAAACAGCAGGTGCCCAACGAAGCCGCGCTCAAGCCCAAGGCCGGCGACGCCGTCACCGTCGGCGGCAAGGCCCTCACCTGGCGCAAGGTGGCGGCCAAGGACTACTTCTTCGACGTGAACGTGATCCTCGGTGGCATGAACGAGAACGTCACCGCTTACGCCGTCGCCTACGTCGTCGCGGCGAAGGAAGTCACCGGCGCGCAGTTGCGCATGGGCAGCAATGATCAGGGCAAGGTCTATCTCAATGGCAAGGAAGTCGTGAAGTTCGCCGAGACCCGCACCTTGGACCCCGACACGGACAAGGCCACCGGACTCACCCTCAAGGCCGGTGTCAACGTGGTGGTCTTCAAGGTCATCAATGAGAACAACAGTTGGCAGGGCTGCCTGCGCTTCACCGACACCGCCGGCAAACCCCTCGCCGGCTTGACCGTCAAGCTCGCGCCCTGACATGGGACTGACGAACGAGGCGGACCGCGCCGCGCTGGCCGCGCTCTACCGGGACACGCTGCTGCGCGACGTGATGCCGTTCTGGCTGCGCCACGGCGTGGACCGTGAGCACGGCGGCATCCTCACCTGCCTCGACCGCGACGGCGGCCTCGTGGACACGGACAAGAGCGTGTGGTTCCAAGGGCGAGCGGCGTGGATGTTCGCGACGCTGGCGAACACAACCCCGGTAGGGCGAGACTCCGTCGAGCCCCATATCGAGCGCAGCGAGGCGAGCGTAGCGAGCATCTCGGAGAGCGAAACGCCCGGCCAAGAAGCTCGCTTCGCTCGCGCCTCCTGCGTCGGCAAATGGGGCTCGACGGAGTCTCGCCCTACCAGCCGCGCCGACTACCTCGCCGCCGCGCGGAGCTGCATCGAGTTCCTCCGCGCCCACTGCGCCGCGCCGGACGGAAAGCTCTACTTCACCGTCACGCGCGAGGGCCAACCGTTGCGGATGCGGCGCTACGTTTACAGCGAGTCCTTCGCGGCCATTGCGAACGCAGCTTACGCGAAGGCCACCGGCGATGCCCGCGCCGCCGAGGACGCGGTGAAACTTTTCGCCACTTACCTGCACCACAGCTTTACGCCCGGGGTGATGCCACCGAAGTTCGAGGCGACGCGCCCGATGAAAGGCATTGGTCCGCACATGATCGGCATCGTCACCGCGCAGGAGCTGCGCGCGAACCTCGGCGACGTGACGGTGAGCGGCCGCACTTGCACGGAGTGGATTGATGCGAGCGTCGCAGAGATCGAGCGGGACTTTCTGAAGCCGGAGCATTGCGCGCTACTGGAGTGCGTCGCGCCGGACGGGAGCGTGATGGACCACCACGATGGCCGCACGCTGAACCCCGGCCACGCGCTGGAGTGCGCGTGGTTCGTGATGCACGAAGGCGAGTTGCGCGGGGACAAGAAGCTCATCCAACTCGGCGCAACCATCCTCGACTGGATGTGGGCGCGCGGTTGGGACGCGGAGCACGGCGGCCTGCTCTACTTCACGGACCTGCTCGGCAAGCCCGTGCAGGAATACTGGCACGACATGAAGTTCTGGTGGCCGCACAACGAGGCGATCATCGCGACGCTGCTCGCGTGGCAGCTCACCGGCGAGCCGCGCTACGCCGCGATGCACGTGCAGGTCCACGACTGGAGTTTCAAACACTTCCCCGACCCCGAGCACGGCGAATGGTTCGGCTACCTGCACCGCGATGGCCGCCTCTCCTCGCGCGCTAAGGGCACGCTCTACAAAGGACCATTCCATCTCCCCCGGATGCTCTGGTATTGCTGGCAGCGGCTGGAGCAGGCTGAATCTCCGGCCACATGAATTGCCGCGAAAGGGCGCAGAGAGCACAAAAGGAAGAACCCTTCCGCCTTCCTGCTTTGCGTTCTCTGCGCCCCTTCACGGCTAAGAGCAGTCTTCCAAACCCATGAAAACCTATCCCCTCACCGGCCTTGTCGCCGCCACGCACTCACCCTTCCACGCGGACGGTTCGCTGAACCTCGCCATCGTCGAGAAGCAAGCGGCTCATCTGTCTGTTAACGGCGTGCAGTTCGCCTTCATCTGCGGCAGCACGGGCGAGAGTCACTCGCTCACCGTCGAGGAACGCCGCGCGCTCGCCGTGCGCTGGCTGGAAGTCACGCGCGGCGCGGCGCTGAAGGTGATTGTCCACGTCGGAACGAACTGCCTCACGGATGCCCGCGCGCTCGCCGCCCAGGCCCAGCAGCTCGGAGCCGTGGCCGTGGCCGCGCTCGCGCCGAGTTACTTCAAGCCACGCTCCGTCGCGTCGCTCGTGGACTGCTGCGCGGAGATTGCCGCCGGCTGCCCGGAGCTGCCGTTCTTCTACTACGACATCCCGGCGCTCACGGGGTTCACGCTGCCGATGCCGGACTTCCTCATGCAGGCGCGCGACCGCATTCCGAACCTGGCCGGTATCAAGTTCACCAACGCCGACCTGATGATGTTCCAGCAGACGCTGCGCTTCGACGGCGGCGCGTTCAGTGTGCCGTGGGGCTGTGACGAATACCTGCTGGCCGCGCTGGCGCTCGGCGCGAAGGGCGCGGTGGGCAGTAGCTACAACTTCGCCGCGCCGATCTATCACCGGGTCATCGCGGCGTTCGAGCGTGGGGACTTCGTGGCCGCGCGCGACGCACAGTTTCAGTCCGTGCAACTCATCGCCCTGCTCGCGTCGCGCGGCTACATGGGCGCGGCGAAGGCGACGATGAAGATGCTCGGCGTGGACGTGGGCCCGGCGCGTTTGCCGAACGGGAGCCTGAACGCGGTGCAGCAGGCGGCGTTGCAGGCGGACTTGGAGGACCTCGGCTTCTTCGGCTGGGTAAAGCGCGGGTAGTGCGCGACGGCTTCAGCTCTTTCTACTGGCACCAGCCGCCGAGCTTACTTCGCCGCCGGGCTGTTGGTCACAGCGGCTGGGACGGCGTTCGTGCCGGTAGGGATAACGGGCGGAGGAACAACCTTGGGTGGGAAGATGGTTTGGTATTTCACCGGCTCGGGCAGGTAGTTATCCAGTTTGCCGAGGAACCAGCAGTAGCCGAGGACGACGATGGCAAGCAGCGTTAGCCGCATCTTCCACGGGTTGGGCTTTTCGGCGTAGGGGTCGTCGAGCGAGCGCTCGGCATTGGCCGGCAGTTTGGCGATGTGGGTGAGCACGACCCCGAACGGGACGTTCAGCCGGGCCTTCGTGTTGATAGCCCAGCCGTTGGCGTCGAGGATGGGTGCGAGGTTGCGCTGCCGGAGTTTCAGGTAGGCCAGCAGCATCGCCGGGCCGGAGATGAGCAGCACGATGCCGAGAATGCCCAGGGGCATCCAGATGCCCAGCCCGAGCAAGGTGCCGAGGAACATCCCAATCATGCCGCTGATGCCGCTGATGGCGGTGCCGATGAGGGCGATGGTCCCGAGGTCGAGCTGCTTCGGCGCTTCCTTCGGCGCGGGCTTGGTCTTGTCTGCTTGGGCCACGGCCGTTGCGGCCGCACCGACCTTCGCCTGCGATTCCGCATCGGCGGCGGCGGCGCGCTTGGCGATTTGCGCTTCGACGAGGCGGGCGAATTTCTTGTAAGGCGACCAGAACGCCTCGCGGAGGCTGATGGGGTTGGAGACGAGCTTCGTGATGGTGGCGTCCCAGTCCAGGCCAGCGCGGTCGTAGAAGACGCCGTTGCGCCCGACCATGAGGTTGTCGGAGTCCCCGTCGGTGAAGACGGCGACGATGGTCTTCTTCGCGCCGCCGAGGCGGGTCACGTCGCAGTAGGCTAGGCAAGCGCCGGAGAGGCCCGCGAGCGCGGCGTGTTTACCGGCGTCCACGACCTCGATGCAGAGGTGGCAGGCGCGGGCATCCAGGAAGAGCGTGCCGGCCTGGAAGATGGAACTGCGGCGCCCGTAAAACTCCGCGAAGCTGACGGAGTTGTTCAGCAGCCGCACGAGGTCGCGCTGGAAGCGGATGAGCTGCTCCACCGCGCCGAGCTGCTGGAACTCCGTCGCGAGCGCGGCGTCCTGCGCGATGAGCGCGGTAAGCACGCTCTTCGCGTCGCCGCCGAGCAGTTCGCGCACGCGGGCGAGGCCGAGCTTCTCCACGCTGGTGGCGGGCTTAGCGGCGACCCAGGCGTTGTGGGGCGCGAGCATGGACTGCAACGCGCTCCAGTCGCCCTCGCTGAGGGTGTGCTTGCCGTAGTCGAGCAACGGGCCGACGGCAGCGGCGCAGAGGTTTTCCACCGCGCCGAACCACGCGGGGTTCACGCCACTGGTGAGCGGCAACGCGCGGCCCGCCTCGACATGAGCGAGCGGGAGCTTGGCGATGTCCGCCGAGCCGACGGTCAACTCCTGCGTGGCAAGCGTGACGAACTCGGCCTCGGCGCGGTTCAGCGGCCCGGCGGCGCGCGCGTCGAACGCCGCGAGTCGGCAGCGGGCGAAGTAGTCGTCCACCTTCGCCTTCACCGCCTTGATGGCGGCGGCGGCACCGGCGGTCGCATCGCCCAAGGGAAGCAGACTGGCGGCGTCCGCCTCGGCTTTCGCGTGCCAGTCGGCGAAGGCCTGCGCCTCGGCGAAAAATTGGTCGGCCTTCGCCTGGTTCACGCCGGGCTGGCCGCCGCGGTCCGGCAGCCCGCCAACGGTGGCGAGCAGGTCTTCAATCAACTGCTTCGTCGTCGCGTCCGGCGCGGAGGCAGCGGGCACGGTGCCGTCGCCATTGAATTGGGTGCCGGCAAAAATCTTCGCGGTGTCCGCCACGTCGGCGAGGGAGATGGCGGGGGCGTCCGGCTTGCCGAGGTTCGCCAAGATGCGCCGCGCCGTCGTGGCAACTGCCGCGTCCTTGATAGAGGCGAGCGGGACGGCGTCGCCGCCCTTGAGCAAGTCGTCGAGGCTCAGGAACGCGGCCTCGGCCCACTTCACGGCGGCGAGCAGCTCGGGCGGACGGATGCGCCCGTCCTTGTCCGTGTCAATCAGGTCGAGCGTCTTGGGATCGAACTCGATGCCGCGCGTGGGCACGGCGAGGGCGACCCAGAGCTTCAGGTCGAGCTGCGCGAGCTGCGCGAGGTCCGCGCCGCTGCGGAAGGCGACTTGGCTGACGCCGCCGGCGCTGAAGAACTTCCACGTGTGACTGGGCGAAGCGGGCGCGTTCATATGGGGGCGGAGGCTAGGATGAAGCACGTCCGATGCAAACTCTGAAACCAGCGGCTGGCACGGTCATTTCCCCGCCGCAATCTTCCGCGCGGTCTGCACGAACGTCGCCATTTCTGCCTCGGTGCCGATGGTGATGCGGAGGTAATCGCGCACCTCGGGATACTGGAACCAGCGGACGAGCAACTTCTTGGCACGCAGCTTCGCGAGCCATTCCTCGGCGGGGAAGCGCGGTGGTTTGGCGAGGAGGAAGTTGGTCTGGCTCGGCAGCACGGCCCAGCCGAGGCCCGTCAACTCCGCCGTCACCAGTTCGCGCGTGGCGAGGAGGCGACGGAAGTTGCGGCGGTAGTAAGGCAGGTCCGCGAGCGTCGCGAGGGCGGCGACCTGGCCGAGGCCGTTGACGTTGTAACTGTCGCGGACCTTGTCCAGCGCCGCGATGAGGGCCGCGTGGCCGACGAAGTAGCCGACGCGTTGGAAGCACAGCGAGTAAGCCTTCGAGAAGGTGCGCGACACGAGCACATGCGGGTGCTGAAGCGCGAGCGCCATCGCGTGCTCGCCCGCGAAGTCCACGTAAGCCTCGTCGAGCACCACGACCCCGCGCGACTTGGCGCAGAGCGCGGCCAACTCCGCCGTGGGGTAGCCGCGTCCGCTCGGGGCGTTCGGCGTGGTGATGAGGGAGAGCGCGGCCTGGAAGTCCCAGCCGCGCTTCGGCAGTTCGCCGAGCGCGGGTAAGCTGAAGTCGGCGTTGAGCGGAACGGCGTTGCCCAGCGTGCCGGCGATGTTCGCGAGGACGGGGTAGAGCGAATAGCTGGGGCTGAAGAACTGAACCATCGAGCCGCCCGCCGCCGACTTTGAACTTTGAACTTTGAACTCAGAACTCGGCTCCACAAACGTCCGCGTCGCCAGCGCCAGCAGTTCATCCGAGCCGTTGCCGACGATGATGTTCTCCGGCGCGCAGCCGTGGAGCTTCGAGAGTTGCTCGCGCAGCGCGGACGCGGTCGGGTTCGGATAGAGCCGGAGCCGCCCGTCCACGGCGGCCTTCACGGCGGCGAGGACTTTGGGCGAGGGCGGGTAAGGGTTCTCGTTCGTGTTGAGCTTGATGAGGCCGGGAATCTTCGGCTGCTCACCGGGCACATAAGCGTGCAACCGCTGAACCAGCGGGCGGATCAAAGGGCGCGGGGCGCGGACGTTCATGTGCGCAGTGTCGGGAACATCCGCCCTGAAAGTCGAGCCGTGGCTGGGCGCTGTGTGTGGGTCGCAGCTACACGTTGAAGGCTGACGCCGTCGCCTATCGCCCCTACGCTCCCGTCATGCCGCGCGCTCAAGCGAACCCGAACCACTACGCCACGCTGGGGTTGCACCAGCGCTGCACCACCGAGCAGATTCGCGCCGCCTACCGCCTCCTCGCCAAGCAACACCATCCCGACCTCAACGCCGGTTCACCCGCCGCCGTCGCGCGCACTCAGGCCCTCAATGCCGCTTACGAGGTTTTGGGTGACCCGGAGCAACGGCGCGCCTACGACGCGGAACTCGACACGGCCCAGGTATCCACCACGCCCGTCCGGGCGGCCAAGATTGAGCGCAACATTGCCCAAGAAGTTCACCTCCGCATCGAGGAGCTGCTGCGCGGCGTCACGCTGGAAGTCCGGGTGAACGACCCCGGCAATCCCGATGGGCCGGAGACCTACCCGCTGGTCGTGCCACCGGAGACCGCGCCGGGCACCCGCTTCCGCGTGGGTCGCAGCGCGCCGTTTGCCGGGGGCTTCGTGCTGGTGAGAACGCGGGTAAAGCCCGACTTCCGGTTCAAAGTGCGCGGCTCCGACTTGCGCTGCGATCTGAAGCTCAAGCCGGAGCGCGCGGCTCAAGGTGGGACGGAGATGGTCCGCAGTGCAACGGGCTCGTTGCTCCGGGTGGAGATTCCGCGTGGGGTCGGGCGCGGTGAAATTGTCCGCCTCGCCGGCGAGGGCCTGCCCAAGCCGCGCGGCGGCCGGGGCGACCTGCTCGTGCGCCTCACCTACCGCCCGGAGGTGCGGATCACTCGCGCTGCCAGACGGTGACGAAGCGCACGCGGGCGCGAAGCGGTTTCTTCAGGCCGGTTCTGTCGGCGGGGCCGGGGTCTCTGCGTCGGGGGCCTCGGCGTCGGGGGTGGCAGGATTGTTTCCGGCTTCGAGTTTACGCAGGCGCTTCGCTTCCTTCTTGGCCGCTTTGTCCATTTCCTTGCGGCGCTTCTCGAACTGATAATTGGGCTTTGCCATAATGTGCTGGGAACCATGTCAGCCGAGGGCCACGGGAGGCGAGCCGGAATTCTACCGTCCGATTGGATCTTACCACGGCGTGAAGCGCAGGCCGAAGAGGGTCAGCACGCTCAGGGCGAGCAGGGCGATGGCGGGGACGAAGAAGGGGTCGTAGTAGTCGGCGACTTGCGGCTGCTTCTCGAGCACAACGACTTTCTTCATCGCATCAATGCTCTTGAAGACGGTCTGGAGCGCCTCGGGCGTGGCGGCGTTAAAGACTTCACCACCCGTCGCGCGCGCAATGCCGACGAGGGCGGGCTCGATTTCTTCGTTCGACAGCATGATGGCGAAGACGGTGATGTTCTGAGCGCGCAACTCGGAGATGACGGCCAAATCCTTCGGCGCCTTGATGTCGCTGCTCTCGCCGTCGGTGAGTAGGATGACCATGCGGTCGCCGCTGGGGCGCTGGGCGAGCAGGTCCGCGACGCCGTAGAGCGCCTTGCCGATGTAGGTGATGCCCCAGAGCGCGTCGGGCAGGCCTTTGCGGACCATCGAGGGCGGGTCGAGCCGCGGGTTGTCCGGCTGGATGAAGGGACGCGAGAGCATGATGGATTGGGTGTCGAGCGTCAGTGGCACCCAGTGGATGAAATGGCGCGAGAAGATGGTCAGGCCGTAGGCGTCGCCTTTGCGGGCGTTGATGAACTTCTCGATGGCGTCCATGGCCGAGTCGAAGCGCCGGTGGCGGCCGTTGGCTTGCGAGCCGTGGTTCTCGGCCATGCTGCCGGAGGTATCGAGGAGAATTTGGATGTTGGTGAGCTTCCGCTCGACTTCCGGCGGCGTGAAAGTGATGGGGTGCGCGAGGAAAATAATCGCCAGCGCGAGGAGGCAGGCGGGCAGGCAATTCGCGCACAGCACGAGGAAGCGCAGCGCCAACCCGCGCCGCTGCCGGCCGTGATCGAAGGGCAGCGCGATGGGCTGCCCGCGCCGGACCCATTCCCAGAAGGCGAGGACGACCGGGAGCGCGAGGAGCGCGAGCCATTGGGGGTGGAGGAAGGTCATCGGGGGGAAGTAAGCAGTGTTCAGTATTCAGTGTTCAGAGGGCGGCGGTCGGTAGGCAACGTTCGGGACTGAAGACTGAACACTGAATACTTTTTCACAACTGCGCCTCCACCTTCGCCGCCTCGACTGTGTAAGGCGCAATGACCGCCGCAATCTCCTCCCGCCGCACGGGCGAGGCGGGGTGATGCAGCCAGTGCTGCAACTGGCGGAGTGATTGGCCGTTCTTCTCACTGCCAGCAATGGCGTCGAGGGCGGTGTCCATCGGCGCGGCTGTGAGGGCGAGTTCCTCGCGCCAGCGGCGGAGGAGAAGCATTTCCAGTTTCGCCTTCGCGGCGGCGTCAAGCGTGCCGGCTTCGAGTTGGGCGAGCAACGGACGCAACAGTTCGGCCAGCGTCGGCTCGGGCGGCGCGGCGGCGGGCGGCGCGGGTTTGGCGCGACCGTAGAAGATGAGCGCGAGCAGCCAGACAATCCACAACACGCCCAGCGCGCCGAGCGTGAGGTAGTAGTAGCCACCTACGCTCACGCTGACGGCCTCGGTCTCCTGAATCCGCGCGTCGAGGTGCTTCGAGAGTTTCGGGTCGCCGTGGAACTTGAACGACGGCAAGCCATCGAGGCGACCGCCGTCCTCCGCCGTGAGGTAGTCCTTCAAGTCGAACGTGCCGGGGCGGTTGACGAGGTAGCGCACGTCGTAGATGCGCGTGCCGGGCTGCTCGGTGACTTTCGCGATGCGGACGTTCACCGCCACGCCCCACTTGTAAGGCATCACCGCGACCAGCGGCCCGCTGTAGGTCACGATGGCTGCCTGCTCGACGCCGAGCGGGACGTTGAGGGAATCCGTCGCGCTCCGTGGCCAGAAGCAGATGACAAGCAGCACGCAAATGCACAGCGCGATGAGCGCGCGGCTGTTCAGGTGTTGGGAGAAGGGCTTGTTTTCCATGCTACCTCACCTTCCCTCCGAAGCCGCGTCGGCCAAGGAAATGCCGTAGCTTGCCGAGCATCGGCTCGTCCGTCGGCAGGTGCAGATAATCAATGCCGAAGCGGGTCAACTCGCTCTTCCAGCCCTCCGTATCCACCCACGCGCGACGGCCATGCCCGATGAACGCGCGACCCGATTCCGCCTCGACACCGCGAAACAAGCCCGCGCCGCGCACGCCGGTTTCCGCCGGGTCTTGCAGGTGCAGCACGATGACGTCGTGTTCCTGCGCGAGGACTTGCAGCGCGGGAAACGCCTCGGGGTCGTGCAGGTCGCTCAACACGATGACCATCGTGCGGCGCTTCAACGACGGGGCGACCTCACGCGCGCGGGCCGCGAGCGAAGTGTCTTCGAGGAAGTCGTGGTGGCAGAGCTGGTGCGACCACTCCATCACGACGTTGCGCGAGAGCGTCGGGCGCACGTGTAGCTCGCGCGCGCCGCAGCCGAGCAGGCCGACGGGCGTCACGTTCGCCTGCGCCGCGAGCGCAATGCCCGTGGCGATTTGCACGGCCCACGCGTATTTGCTCATCGGCTGCGACGTGACGCACATGGACGCCGACGTGTCGAGCAGCAGGTAGAGCGGCATTTGCTTCGGCTCCTGATACTCCTTGATGAAGAGCTTGCCGACGCGCGCCGAGACCTTCCAATCAATCGCCTTCACCGGGTCGCCAGCCACGTAGAGCCGCGACTGCGCGAACTCCAGCCCGCTGCCGTGGAAGACGGACTCCTCCTGGCCAAAGTTGAGGCTGTTGGCGAGGTGCTTCACCGCGACCTCGAACTGCCGGGCGTCCACCGGCTCGGGATTCAGTTTGACCTGTCGGCGCATGAGCGGGGTTCAGCCGAGGCTGCCGAGAATTCCTTCGAGCACCTGCTTGCCCGTGTGGCCAGCGGCGGACGCCTCGTAACTCACGCGGATGCGGTGCAGCACTACGTCCTCGGCGAGGTCGAACAAATCCTCCGGCGTCACGAAGTCGCGGCCGTGGATGACGGCGCGGGCACGGGAGGCGTTGACCAGCGCGAGGCCGGCGCGCGGACTGCAACCGAAATCGAGCAGCTTGGATTCGCGCGTGCGGCGGACCAGCTCGACGCAGTGCTTCACGATGACTTCGCTGACGTGGACGGCCTGGACCGCTTCCATCGCGGTGACGAGGTCTTCCACGGACGCGCCGGGGTTGTCCTCAATCATGTCGAAGGCCGAGCGCGGCACCGCGCCGCCGCCCTCGCGCCGCAAGCCCATGCCAAGCTGGCGCTGGAGAATCATCTGCTCGTCCTCACGGCCCGGATAGCCGAGCCGGTGCAGGAGCATGAAGCGGTCGAGCTGCGCCTCGGGCAGCTCGAAGGTGCCGGACTGCTCGACCGGGTTCTGCGTGGCGATGACCAAGAAGGGCGTGGGCAGCTTGAGGTTCTGCCCGCCGATGGTGACCTTGCGCTCCTGCATCGCCTCGAGCATCGCGCCCTGCACCTTGGGCGCGGCGCGGTTGATTTCGTCGGCCAGCAGGAGGTTGGTGAAAACCGGGCCGCGGTGGATGCGGAAGTCGCCGGACTTCTGGTCAATGATCTCCGAGCCGATGATGTCGGACGGGAGCATGTCCACGGTGAACTGCACGCGCTTGAAGTCGAGGTGGATGGCCTTCGCCACGGCGTTGACGAGCAGTGTCTTCGCGAGTCCGGGCAGGCCTTGCAGCAACAGGTGGCCGCCGGTGAGAAGCGCAATCATCACGCGCTCAACGACGACGTCCTGGCCGACGACGATTTTGCCGACGCGCTCACGGACGCCGCCGACAAATTGCTCGGCGGTCTTGGCGGCGGCGGTGGAGGTGGATGGGATGGGTGTTTGCATCAAATAAAGAATTCGGTTGAGGAAAGGGTTGGAATCAGCACGCCGCGCGCAGCCACTTCTCGGCGAGGCCTCGAAGGTCCGCCTCGGTCATCTTGCTGCCGTTGCTGCCGAAGCAGGTCTGCTGCACGCGCTGGAGGTCTTGCTGGAGTTCCTGGCGTTGCGGCTCGCGCAACGTGACGAGCGGGCTGGCGTGCAGGCGGCGGAGCAGGGCGACCACGGCGAAGCCATCTACGTCGGCGGGCATCTTGAAGACATCGCGGGCGCGCAGCGGACGCTCGCTGTCGCCGCCGGAGCGCTTGAGCAACGCGAAGAGCAGCGCGCCCACGAGCAACGCGGTCCCGGCTCCGATGCCCGGCCACAGGTAGGGATTGCGCGCGGGCTGTAGCACCACACCGCCCGCCGCGGCGGCGACGGTGCGACCGAGCCGCACGGACGGCTGCGGGAGCGTGGCGAGGTCCATGTCCTTGTAGGTCTGGTAAACGGCGGTGACATCCTTCGTCTTGGGCTGCGGGAATTGGAAATCCGTCGGCCCTTCCGCCGCACGAATCACGTCGCCGTTGAGCGAGAGCGTCCAGAGCCGCTCCGTGCGCGGCGCGACGCGGTCGCCCCAGGTGTTCAGCTCCTTCACCTGCAAGCCCTCGTGCGCGTTCGTTTGCCGGATGCCGACGGTCTTCGCGAGCGCGCTGAGGTCGAGCAACTCGTTCAGCTCCGGCACCAGCCCGGTGGCGGTGGCTTTGATTTCGAGCGTCAGCCCGCCGTTGATGCTGAACTGCCGCGTGTCGAGCGTCTGCGTCAGCTCGACCTTCTGCGACGGGCGCGGCGGCGCGTTGGCAGCGACCTTAATCACCGTCTCCGCCGACTGCGCTGGGATGGTGATGGGGCCGGTGAGGTCCACGAATTTCAACTCCAGCTCGACCGGCGGAATCTTGTCCACGCTCGCGTCCTTCGGGCGCACGAGCAGGTAGGCGAACACGGTTTCCTCCCAGCCAGGCTGCGCGGCGGGGCGCGGCTTCACGTCGGGCGTGGCGAAGGTGATGGACTTGATGTCGAAGAACGGCGAGAGCGACTCGGTGAGGCTCAACTCGAACTCGTCACGCGGCCCCTGCGCCTCACGCATCTTGCGCGCGAACGGAGACTTCCGCCGTCCCTTGCCCGGACCCGCGCCGGGGTCGTTGCTGAGATACTGGCCGAACTGCCCCACGCGGCCCATCGCCTCCGTGTGGAGCACGCTCACGATGAGGCCGAACTCCTGGTCGCGGCCGAGCGTGTTCGGCCCGTCCACGCGTGTCTGGAGCCGAACCTCACTCAGCAGCTCATCGAAATACCCGACCTTCTTTTCCGCGCCGAGCGTGAAGGGATTGTCCTTCGTGATGACCAGCGCGCTGGCGAGGTAGCGGTATTTCAAGTCCTCGTGCAACGGGTCGCGCTCGTCCGCGAGCCGCGCGTTTACGGTCTTGGCGAACATCGTCAGGTGCGCTTGCGCGGCCTTGCCCGGCAGTGCGACGAGGCTCTCGCGAATCTTCGTCAACGCCGCGCGGTTCATCGCCTTCGACAGATTGAGCTGGCCACCGGAGCCGATGCCAATGAGCCCGTGGAACCAGCCCAGATGCGCGTCAATCGAGTGTTCGGCGGGCGCGAGCTTCGTGACTTCCTTCGCGTAGGCGGCGGTGCCGCGCTGGAAGTAACCCTGGGCCTGCAAGTTCTTCTCCTTGTAGCCGAGCATCCGCTTCTTCGCGTCGCCCGTGACCAACTCTTGGAAATACTCGAAGTCGCCCCAGTCCATGAGCAGCGTCCCGCCGAGCGTGAGCGCGCGCGAGCCGTCGGCGTGGCCGGTGAGCCAGTCATCAATCATGTGCAGCGCCCCCGCGTAGCCCGCGCGCACCATCTCGAGCGTCTGCGTTTCGTTGCGGCGGGTGAGGCCGGCCTTCTGCACGTCCATCTTGCGCCAGCGCTCGGTGAGGTTCGCGTGCATCCGCGAGAGGATGAGGAAGAAGAGTTGTTCGTCCATCTTCGCCAGCGGACCGAAGACCTTCTCGATGTGGCTCGTGCGGTAAGCCTCCGCGTTGCTGTAGGCGAGGTCGAAGGCCGCGACCACTTTCTGATAGTCCTTCGGCGCAATGCCCGCCTGCCGGAAAATCGCCATCATCCGCGCGAGGCTCTCGATGTTCTTCTCCATCATGATGGGCGTGACGGGAATCCGCGCGTCGTCCGGCAACGCGTATTTCTTGCGGAGCGTCTCGGAGAGCGTCGGGTTGTGCGTCTGCGCCCAGACGGTGAGGAAGTCTTCGGCGAGCGCCACGCCCGCGTCCGGCGTGCGCTTGCCAATCGCGACGATGCGCTCCGCAGCGGAGTCGAAGTTCGCGCTGGCAAGAATGATTTTGGACAGGCTCACGTCGAGTCGTTCGCGCAGGCTGGCGGGCAACGCGGCTTCCCACTTGCCCGCTGGCGCGTTGGGGAGCAAGTCCTCGGGCGCGACGAGTTTCGGCTTCGAGCTGGAGGGTGAAGTCTTCTGGGTAAAAGTGTTCTCCGCCTCGACCAGCCAGTGCTCGGCCATCATCTGCGCGAGCTGATTCCACGGCTGGACGCGCAGGTCCACGTTGTCGGCGAGCAGCGTCGCGATGGAAGTCTGGGCCTTGAGATTCTCCGTGCGCAGGGCTGGCTCGCCGCGCACTTCGTTCTGAAGCTTGCGCCCAAAACCGCCGACCAGCCGCACCGCGCTCTCGGGGCTGGTCTTCACCAAGTCCGAGAAGACCGGCGCGAGCGTGCCCGGTGGGATTTGCATCATGACGCGCGCGAGCTGCGTGCCGGCCTTGGTCTTCTCCCAGTCGTTGACCTTCGCGAGCGTGAGGATGCGGAGGTTCTCGTCCCAAATTTTCTGCACCTGCGCGCGCTGCGTGGCCTCGCTCTCCTGCTGCGAGGCGAGGAAGGAAGTCAGCTCGTTGCGCAAGCCTTCGTCGGCCAATTGCTCCACCTGCGCGAGCGACGGCAGGTAAGCGCGGGCCAGTTCCTTGAAGCCGCCCGCGAGCAGGACGCGCCCGGCGAGCAGGCGCTTGGCGGGGTCCGTGCCGCCGAGTTTGGCGGTGCCTTTCTTGAAGCGGTCGGCGACCCAGTAGCTTTCGTTCGCCGGCACGGCGAGGCCGAGGAGCTGGCCGAGCTTGCGGAGATTGTCGCCCGTGAGTTCGCCCGGCACCGCGTCGGCGAGGCCGAGCACGTCGTCGAGGCGGACGTTGGGTTTCTGCTTCTCGGTGAGGTCGCCGAGCATCTTGTCGTAAATCTTGCGGGCCAAGTCTGGCGGCATCAGCGCCAGCTCCGCGCGGACCTTCGCCCAATCGCCGGTGCGGAAGAGGTAGAAGAAGCGGTCACTCGCCGTCTGCGTGGCGGCGTCGGTGCGCTCGGCCTTTTCGAGGGCGTTGAAGATGTCCGTCAGCTCGCGCGAGAACTTGTGGGTGAGGATGGACTCGTATTGCTTGAGGAGCTTCGGGTCGAGCGGTGCGGGTTGCTGGGCGTAGGCCGGAGCGCAGAGCGCGAGGAAGCCTGCGGCGGCGACGCCGAGGCAGGAAGTGAACTGAGATAGTTTCATGGAAGCGTGGAAATTCGGGGAGCAATGAAATGAGTCGCCGCGTCAGGAACCCTTGTTGGGCAACTTCTCGAATTCCTGAAAAATGGCCCGCCCGTCCGCCTTGGGACCGGTCTTGGTCCCGGGGCCGGGGCCGAGTAACGCCGCTGCGGCCTTGGCTTTGCCGGGGCCTTCAGGCGTGGGGTTTTGCTTTATTTGCAAAGCGACTTCGAGGTTCTGCAACTTGGCTGCGTTGATGCCCGCGACGCCGTTGACCGCGCGGATGCTGCCGCCCGCGCCCACGGTTCCGCCACCGACGTTGACCGCCGTGCCCTTCACGCCCACGACGGGCGGAGCCTTGGGCGGAGGCGGAGGCGGAGGCGGTTGCACCGGTGGGGGTGGCAGGACTGGCGCGCGGCCGTCGGCTTTCACGCCGTTGATGGTGTCGATGCCGTCAATTTTGTTCACGCCCTGCGCCGTGTTCTTCGGCGGCGGCGCGACGGTCGGCTCGATGGGTTTCACCTTCGCCACGGCTTCTTCCTTCACGCCCTTGATGCCGGCGACGGCGGCGGTGGGCGGCTGGCTTTTCTCCTGCGCGACGGCCAAGCCGGCAAGGCACAGGAGCGCGCCGGCCCAAGTCCGCAGCACGTATTGCGGACGTGGGCGTCCGCGCTCCTCGGCTGGGGGTGAGTGGAACAGGCTTGGGTTCATTGCGTTTTGCGTTGGAGGGTCTTGGCGAACTCCGCCTCGACCCGCTGCTCGTATTGAGCCAGCGCGGTCGGGTCCTGATGCTCGGCGAGGTAGCGGAAGATTTGGCGCGTGCGCTCGGCGAAGGGCCGCCATTCCTCCTCCGCCGCGCCGTTGGTCTTGAGCAGATAGGTCGCGTAGTAATGCGCCTTGCCCAGTTGCTCGCGAATGGCGCGCGTGGCTTTGGCGTCGTCGCCGTGAACTTGCGCGGCCTCTTGCAGCAACTCGGTGAGGTCGGTGATGGCACCGACAACATCCAGCATCGCCAGCCGCGCCTTGGCCTTCGCGAGGCGAATCTGGTGGCGGACGAGTGGTGTTTCCTCGGCCGGGAGCTGCGCGGTTAGCTTGTCGTATTCTTCGAGGATGAGTTCCCAGTCCGGCTCCTTCGCCCGCTCCAGCTCGCGAATGGTCACGACGCGGGCGTGGGCCTTCTCGCGCGCGACTTGGATTTGCCCCTGGTTGAAGTGGTAGTAAAGCACCGCCACGGGGAACAGCAGCCAGAGCAGGGTGAAGAATTTTCTCATCGCGCGCCCACCCCGACTTCCTGCGCGCGCTGCGGATTCGCGGCCTCACGCTGGGGCGGTCCGACCTTCCAATCGCTGCCGAAGAACTCCAGTGCCACGGGAATCAATGCCAGCACCGCCGCGCCCACGACCATCGCCAGCACCGCCAGCTCGGCGAGCGTAAAGCCCTTGCGCGGCGGGGCCAAGGTCACGACCAAGTCGCCCAGCGCCGTGGTGGGCAGGTGCTTCTCGTTTACGTCGGTGTAAGAGCCCTGGAGCGCCGAGGCCACAGCGCGCAAGGTGTCGCCTTCCTGCCGCGACTGATGGCCATCAATGAACGTGCCCTTGTGCGGATTGCCCACGCCAAGCACGAAGACTTCCTTCACCGACTTCGGGCGCGGGAGGATGGGCGCGAGGCTCACCGAGTCGCCATCGGTGAAGATGATGAGCCGCGTGCTGCCGGCGGGGAATTCGCCGACCAGCTTCACCGCTGCGTTGAGCGCTTGGCCGAGGTCGGTCGGGCCGTCGGGCATCGCGTAACTCAGCGGCAGGCCGTTGAAGACATTGCGCACCAGCTCCGGGTCGCGCGCCTCCATCACCACCGGCTGGGAATCCGTCCAGAAGCCGATGACGCCGAAGCGCAAGTTGCCGCTGACGCGCTGGAGAATGCCCTCGACCACCTCGCGCATCCGCGCGTGCCGCGTGAGCTTGCCCTCCGGCCCGGCGTCCGTGAGATACATGCTGGGCGAGAGGTCCGCGACGAACACGAGGCGCGTCGCGTCCTTGTTGCTCTGGTCGCGATTGCCGCCCTCCTTCTCGGCGAGCTTGAGCAACACCAGCGTCGCTAGGCCCCACGCGAACGCCGCGAGGCAAACCGACCGCAGCAGCGGCACCACCCGCGTCCACCCGCGCGCCGCACCGGTCGGCCCAAAGGCCAGCCGCCCGACCGCGCGGATGCGCCGGACATGCAGCCACTCGGCCAGCAGCGTGAGCAGCAGGACCGTGAGCGCGGCGAGGGACGGGATCATTCGGAGCTGCGGTAGAGTGGTGAGGGCTATCGACTTACGCGCGGTTTGCCCAAACCGCTACCGGACACGGCCAGGTGATGGGCGCTTTCAACGCGGCGCATTCCCCCCAAGCGGCGGGCACGCAGCGGTCGCCAGCGCGACATCGTGAGGTTCATATTTAGCCTGTTCAGGCCACACCTGACGGACACCGCCTCCGAAGATTCAGCAGCGGCCACGGGCACGCGTTCCGCCCTCCCCGGCGGGGGACGAAGGTTCTCTGAAACCCGGAACGCGGCGGCACCGACCGTAGTCTGTGGAACCCCAAGATTCGCTTTGACGACGGGGGCGGCGGGGTTTGAACTCGCCGCACGCAACCGCACACCAATCCCTCCACTCCATGAACTCCTCCGTCTCTCGTCGTTCCGCCCTCGCCAGCGTGGCCGCCTTGACCGCCACGACCGCCGCGCTCTCCCAACGCCTCACCGCCGCCGATGCTGCGGCCAAGACGCGCGTCAACCACTCCGTCTGCAAGTGGTGCTATCCGAAGGTGCCGCTGGCGGACTTGTGTCAGGCGGCGAAGGGCATCGGGCTCACGTCCATCGAGCTGCTTGACCCGCCTGACTTCGCCACGGTGAAGCAGCACAACCTGCACTGCGCGATGGTCAGCTTCCCGCAGAAGAACGGCATCGGACGCATCGAGAAGGCGTTCAACCGGCTGGAGCACCACGATACGTTGGTCGAGATTTACACCGAGCGCCTCCAGCAGTGCGCCGACGCGGGGTTCAAGAAACTCATTTGCTTCTCCGGCAACCGCGCCGGCCTCGATGACGAAACGGGTTTGAAGAACTGCGCGATTGGTTTGAAGCGCCTGCTGCCGCTGGCCGAGAAGCGTGGCGTCACGCTCGTGATGGAGCTGCTCAACAGCCGGGTGAACCACAAGGATTACCAGTGCGACAAGTCGGCGTGGGGCATCGCGCTCTGCAAGGCCATCGGCTCCGAGCACTTCAAGCTGCTCTACGACATCTACCACATGCAGATCATGGAGGGCGATGTCATCACCACCATCCAGCGCGACCACGCCTATTTCGCGCACTACCACACTGGCGGCGTGCCGGGCCGCAACGAGATTGATGACACGCAGGAGCTGAACTACCCCGCCATCATGCGCGCCATCGTGGCGACGGGTTACCAAGGTTACGTGGGGCAGGAGTTCATCCCCAAGCGCCCGGACGCGCTGGCGTCGCTGAAACAGGGCGTGAAGATTTGCGATGTGTGAGGTTTTTGGGGTGCAAGTCGGCGGTCTGATTGCTGGGAAGGCGACGGGCATTTGCTTGCCTTGAACCTGTGGCGAAGGGGCCCGGACGCCTACGTCCACAGTCGTCGCCTTTAGCCTCACCTCGGCTGCGGATGTGGCCAGACGCCGCCGTTTACGCGGCGGGCAGGTGGCGGGCGATGGCGTCGAAGAGGAGTTGTTCGTCCACGATGGGCTTGCTGACGTAGTCGTCGAAGCCCGCCACGAGGAAGCGTTCCCGGTCGCCGGTCATGGCGTGGGCGGTGAGGGCGATGACGGGCACGCGGCCCACCACGGGGTGCTCCCGGAGTTGCTTCAGCACGCCCAAGCCGTCCAGGCCGGGCAGGGAAACATCCAGCAACACGAGCGACGGAGGCGCGAGGGGAATGCGGGCGACGGCCTCGAAGCCGTCCACGTATTCCGTCACCTCGTAGAGGTCGCACAGCAGGACGTGGAGTAGGAGACGGTTGTCAGGGTTGTCCTCGACGACGGCGATGTGGTGTTTCATGGGGCGACGGATTCACGGGCGGAGGCGAGGCTGGGTTTGACCCGGGCATAGGCGGCTTCCAACTCAGTCAACAACTGCGGCAACGACTCGCGCTCGCCGCGAAGGGACAAGAGTTCGATGCGCGAGGCAAGCTCGAACATGGCGCGCGCGCCGATGCCGCCGGAACTGGACTTGAGCGGATGCACGGCGTCGGCGAGGGCCTGGAGGTCTCCGGCCGCCAAGGCGAGGCGGGCGGTGGCCAGCTTCTGTTCCGCCAGGCTTTGGAAGAGATCGATCATCTCGCGGGCGAACTCGGCACTGCCCAGCCGACGCAGGTGGAGGATGGCTCCCGGATCAAATTCAGCGGGCTCACTCATGCGGGGTTGGGCGTGGTGCCGTTGATGGGCGGGGCGGGAGGCTGGGCGGCGGTGGGCAGGGCCGGGAAGACGGAGTGCGTGAGGAAGCGTTTGAAGTCCACGGCGAGGTCGCCGGACTTGCGGAAGATGACGCGGGCCTGCTGGTGGAGCAGCTCCGTCTCGTCCGCCGACAGTTCCTTGGCGGTGACGATGAAGACTGGCAGGTGCTCGTGGAGCGGGTTCTGGCGCAGATGCTGGAGGAATTCCATGCCGTCCATCTCGGGCAGCAACAGGTCCAGCAGGATGAGGTCGGGGTTGAACTGCTCTACGGCGGCCAGCGCTTCGCGACCAGTGCTGACCATGCGATACTCGACGCCCTCCGCCGCCAGCCCGCTGGCGAAGACCTGCTGGTCGAAGTCGTTATCCTCCACCACCAGCACCTTGGGCCGCAGCCGCGTGCCGAGCACGCGCAGCAAGTCCTCGCGCGCGATGGGCTTTTGCAGCAGGTCCACCGCGCCGATGATGGTGCCTTGATTCTCACGGGCCACGATGCTGGCGATGACCACGGGGATGTGCTTCAACTCCGCGTCAGCCTTGAGCGCTTGCAAGACCTGCCAGCCGTTCATGCTGGGCATCATCAGGTCTAGGAGGATCAAGTCCGGCTTCAGCTTGCGGGCATCCACCAGCGCGCGCTGGCCAGCGTCAGCGGTGATGGCCTGACAGCCGCACTCTTCGAGCAAGTCGGCCAGCAGGTCGCGCGAGTCCTCCTCGTCATCAATGACCAGCACTAGCCGGGGCCCGCTGAGCCGCTTGGGGGCGGGCGACTTGGAGGGATAGAGCCGGGGCAGGAAGGTCGTGTCGCCGGCGGCTTTCTTCTTCGCCGATTGGAGGACAACGCCGTCCACCACCGGAAACGTGATGCTGAACGTGGTGCCCCGGCCCAGCTCGCTCTGGAGCCCGAGCCGGCAGCCGAGCAGCTCGCAAAGGGCGCGGGAAATGGTCAACCCCAGGCCGGTGCCGCCGAACTTCCGGGAGGTGCTGGAGTCGGCCTGCTGGAAGGCCTCGAAGACCGCCGCCTGCCGGTCCAGTGGGATGCCGATACCGGTGTCCGCCACTTCGAGGCGCCGGGGGCGCAGGGTCTTGGGATGCACCAGCAGGCGCACGGTGACGTTGCCGGTCTCGGTGAACTTGAGGGCGTTGCCGACGAGGTTGAGCAGCACCTGCTTGAGCCGGGTGGCGTCGGTCTGGAGTGGCGCGACCTTGGGCGGCAGTTCCATCAACAGCTTGACCGGTCGGCCCCGCAACTGGACTTCCTGAGTGGCGATGATCTCGGTCACCAATTGCTCCAAAGCCACGGGGGCCAGCACCAATTCCACCTTGCGCGCCTCGATTTTCGAGAGGTCGAGAATCTCGTTGATGAGCCCCAGCAGGTGTTTGCCGTTGGCGAGAATGCGGTCGAGGAAGGCGACGTCCTCGGCGCGGAGATTGCCCGCCTTGTTCTTGAGCAGGATGTTGCCGAAGCCGATGACGGAGTTGAGCGGGGTGCGCAGCTCGTGGCTCATGTTCGCGAGGAACTCGCTCTTCGTGCGGCTGGCGGCCTCGGCGGCGGCGGTGCGGTCCGCCACGCGTTGCTCCAGCGTTTCGTTCAAGTGCCGCAGCGCCTCTTCCACCCGTTCACGTTGCTCGACCTCGCCGTGGAGGCTGGCGTTGACGCAGTTCAAGGCGCGGGCGGCTTCCTCGATGCCGGTGAGCATCTGGTTGAACGCGTCGGTCAACTGCCCGATTTCATCCTCCCCTTCCTTGGTCGCGCGCACGGAATAATCTCGGCTCGTCTGCACCTTCTGCGCCGCCCCGGCCAGCGCGAGGAGCGGGCGGGAGATCGCGCTTTCAAACTGCCCGGACAACCACCACGTCACCGCGAGCAGCCCGGCCATCACCCCGCCGACGATGAGGGCGATGCGCGGCAACGGGGCGTAAAGCATCTGGAGGTCCGACTGCACGAAGAGGTGCCCGGCCAAATCCTCCGCCGTGCCGATGGGATGCAGGTAGTCCAGCGTGTCCAGGGTGAAGTGATGGCCAGCCACGAGCTGGGTTGGAAACTGAACGCCCGTCAAACCAGCCCGCGTGTAGGTCGCGAACTGCTTGCCGTCCGGCGTGAACAGCGCGGCAGCCATGATCTGGGGCCGGCCCGCCAGTGTCGCCAACGTCTCGGCTGCCCGCTGGGGGTCCTTGAATTCCAACTGCACCCGGGCTCCCACGGCCAGCGTCTCGCACAGCCCCTTCAGATCCCGCACGGCGGCAGAGCGCTGGTTGACGAAGCCGTAGGTGATGACCAGCAGCCCCGCGATGAGCAGCGGGATGAAGCTCGTGGCGGCAATGCCCAGCGTCAGCTTGCGCCGGATGGGGAGGTCGCGGAAGGCTTTGATCATGGCGCTTCAAGACTGCTGCTGGCTTTGCGCCAGACCCGGCTGGCCGAACCGAGCATGCCCGACTGGATGCTCAACCCGACCCGTTGCACGGGTTCGAGTTTCACCTCGAACTTCACGCGCTCGTTGATCAGCACGAACTTGATCATCAGGCCCTGGGTGAAGAGGCCCTCCGTGTCGCACACGGTCAGGACGGGCTGGTCGCGCAAGACCTCGGTGATCTCCCGGACGTTGCGCCGCTCCCCCTGGCCGACGAACACCATGTGGCAACCGACCAAGTCGGCGGCGCGGCGCGCACGGAGGACCGTGACCTTACGCCCGCCCTGGCTGAGGCGGCCCCTGGCCTTGAGTTCGAGGGCATCCCCGATCGCGTCGTCGCCGAGGACGCCGAGGACGATGGATTGGTCGGGTTTGGTGAGCGCCGCCGCCGGCCACTCGACGTATTTGGTGAAGACAAAGAGATACTCGGCCTTGACCTCGAAGTCGGGCTGCACCGGAGCAGCGGGCGGGGTCGCGACGGGGGCGGCCCCGAACGCGGTGAGGTTCAACGTAAAGGCGAGGAGCAGCTGGAAGAACGCCCGCCACGGTGGGGTGAGCCTCGGTGCTGAACTCGGAGCGCGGCTGTCCCAGCCGCAGCACGCTTCGTCTGCCCCGCAGCGCACCTGCCATCCCAACCCGCTGGTGCCGCCGCGGCTCAGGCTGAAGTTGTTCGCTAGAAGCGCCATGTGACCTTGCCGTAAACGCTGTGCTGGACCTCGGTGACGGAGAAGAACGGGTTCGAGTTCAGGAACTCAGGCCGGTGGTTGTCGAACAAGCTCTGCGCCACGATGGACAATTCCCACGCGCGGACCGGACGCCAGCCCACGCGCAAGTCCGCGCTGTAGTAGCTGGGCACGCGGAGCGCGGGCAGCGCGTCCACATAGCGCACGCCGCCATCCAATTGCCAGCGCCGGGTCACGTCCCACAACGAGCGCACGCCGACTTGTTGCTGCGGGCTTTGCCCCTCGGCGGGCGCGGCGGAAGTGTCCGTGCTGCCGGGCCGCCGATAGACGTTCATCTGGAGCATCGAGTAGTTGGCCTGGAGCCGCCAATGGTCCGTCGCCTGCCAGGTGGCCGTCGCTTCCCCGCCGTAGGTTTGGCCCTTGGCCTGATTGTCCGGCGTGATGGTGCTCGCGGTGGCAGGGGCCACGGTGGGAATGGTTTCGAAGGTCCGCAGCCGGTCGTAGTCGTTGTAGAACAAGGCCAGGTCCAGCGTGAACCGCGTGTGCGGCTGAACGCGGTAGCCCAGCTCGTAAGCCAGCAGCTCCTCGGACCTGAAGCGGGGATTGCCCACATCGTTCACCAGCACGGCTCCGGCCCCCGTCGTCGCCACATCGAAGCGGATGTCCTGATCGCTGCGGAAGGGCGTCCGCACCGCGCGCGAGACCGCCGCCCAGACCGTGTGCTGCGCGTGCGGCGTCCACAGCAGCCGCGCGCTGGGCTGAACTTCCGTGCCGCTGAAATCGTTGTGTTCGAACTTCGATCCAAGGGTGAGCTTGAGGCGATCCGGCACCAGCGTGACCGTGTCCTGCACGAAGCCCGAGAGGAGTTGGTAGTTGCGCTCGGCTGGCGCGAACGTGAGCACACCGAGGTTCTGGTTCGCGTCCTGCACCCACCGGCAACCCGCGCCCCACGTCACTTCCTGCCGCTCGCCAAGGGGGTGGCGAAACTGGAAATCCACGTCCGCCGTGCTCGCCTGCGAGGAGCCGACCCCGAGCGTCTCGTCCTCCGAGCGGTCAAAGTAGGTCTGCAACTTCCACTCCGACTCGGACGAGAATCTGTGCGTCCAGCGGCCCAGCACGAAGCCGCCGGCCTTGCGCTCATCGCCCACCATCAGCCGTGCGGCGGACCGTCCGGGGATGGTGAGGTTGTCCGCCGAGCCGCTGAACAACTCGCCTTGCAAGGTCAGCTCGTTCGGCCCCGGAGGCTCCCAATCCAGCCGGAACCCGCTGCGGGCCTGCGCCGACGCATCGGCACTCTGCGAGCTGACCAACGCGCCGCCCGTGGTGCGGGCGAACTGACCGCTCTGGTCGTCGCGGTCATAGAACTTACCGAACATGCGGAAGAAAGCGTGTTCCCCGATCTTCGTCCCGTAGCGGACGCTGGTGAAGGCCGTCTCCTCTGTGCCGCCGCCGCCCGAAACCAGCCAGCCCTGCGTGTCGCGCGCGCTCTTGGTGATGATGTTGATGACGCCGTTCACCGCGTTCGCACCCCACAGCGTCCCCGCCGCACCCCGGATGACTTCGATGCGGTCAATGTCCTCCAGCATCGTGTCCTGCGCTTCCCACAACACGCCGGAGGTGATGGGCGAATAGACCGAACGCCCGTCCACGAGCACTAGGAGTTTGTTGGCCGTGACCGAGTTGAAGCCGCGCACGCTGATGGCCCAGGTGTGGCCGTTCTGCCGCGCCACGTTCATCCCCGGAGCCAGGCGCAACGCCTCGGGGATGCTCGTCGCGCCGGAGCGGCGGATGTCCTCTTGGGTGATGACGAAGACCGCCGCCGGGGATTGCTGCACGGTGCTCTCGGTGCGCGTGACGGACGTGACCCGGATGTTCGCCAGTTGCTCGAACTCCAAGGCCCCGGGGTCGGGCGCAGCGGATGCGGGCTTCGCCGCCGGTTCCGCCGCCCCGGCCCCCAGTGTGACGCCGAGGTAGAGGACAAGCCCGGAGGCTAATCGGTGGAACGCCAACCGAACCACACGCTGGACGAGGGGTGGGGTAAGGCAAAAGGCAAAAGGCAAAAGGCAAAAGTGCCGAGCCACGCTGTCGGCCCATGAGCCCGGTAGGGCCGCGCTGCTGCGGCATACGGTGGCCGACCAGCAGGTCGGCCCTATCAGCTTCATGGGTAGCCGCCCCGGCCACTTCGCTCGGGCGGAGCTGCGTGCCTCACTCAGCGACGCGGCGGTGGAACTGGTGTTTTTCATGGTGGCGCTTGGTTCACGCTAGGCTTCCCCAAGGCCGGACTGCGATTCAAATCAGGTGGCCGGTTGCCCGGCGGTGGCTGCGTCCCCGGCCCGGTGTTCGCCACCGTCGGCCCCAAGTAGTGGGCGAGGCACGCGAGCAGGTCCGACATGGAAACGGGTTTGGCCAGCAAGGTGAACCCGCCGCTCTTCACCCCGCGATGGGCCTCGGTCTGCGACACGGTGGCGGTGAGAAAGACGATGGGCACGTCGCGCAGGAGCGGGTCCGCCTGCATGCGCACCGCCAAGTCGCCGCCGTCCTGCCCCGGCATGATCACGTCCAGCAGGATGAGGTCGGGCTTCTCCTTGTGGGCCGCCGGGATGGCCTCGTGCGGCCGGTTGACGACGGTGATGGTGTGCTGGGTGTGGCGTTCGAGGTTCACCTTGAGCAGCCGGGTGAAGCTGGCTTCGTCGTCCACGATGAGGATGTGTTTGGGTTTCATGCGGTCTCCTTGTGTGCCTTGAAGAGCAGGGTGGAGCGCACCCCGCCTTCCGGGCGGTTATTGATTTCGAGGGAACCACCGTGCAGCTCGACGATCTTGCGGGCCACGGTCAGGCCTAGGCCCGTGCCTTTGCCGGTCTCTTTGGTGGTGAAAAAGGGGTCGAAGATTTTATCCAGCTTCTCGGGCGGGATGCCGTGGCCGGTGTCGTCAATCTGCACCTCGATGACCGGTTCGCCGGGGCGGAAGCGCGCGCCTTCGCGCGACCCGGCGTCGTGGTGGGTCTCGTCGTTCGCGATGGTGCGCTGGGCCGTGCGGAGGGTGAGCCGTCCGCCGTCCGGCATGGCGTGGAAGGCGTTGGTCAGCAGGTTCACCAGCACTTGATCAATCTTCTGCGCGTCCAGCAGCGCGAAGACGGGGAACGGGGTGAGCTGCCGTTCCACGACGTAGCCGTTGGACTTGAGCTCGTGGCGCACGAGGGACAGCGCGTGGTTCACGAGTTGGTTCACCGCCACGGGCTTGAGGTGCAGTTGCCCCGGCGCGGAGAAGTCCAGCATCCCCATGATGATGGTGTCCGCCCGCTTGATGGCCGTCTCCATGTCCTCGAACACCTTCGCGGCGGTGTCCGTCTCCGTCGGCGGGAGCGGCAGACTCAGCACGTAGTCTACCCCCATGCGCAGCACCGCCAGCGGGTTCTTCACCTCGTGCGCCACGCCCGCCGCCAGCCGCCCGATGGATTGCAAGCGCTCCAGATGCAGGAGCTGCAAGTGGACTTCTTTCAACTCCGTGTTGGCGCGCAGCAACTCGTCGTTGGCCGCCTGCAACTGTCGGCTGGCCCGGCGGCGCTCGGTGATGTCGTGGCTGATGACGACCAGGCCGATCACGCGATCGCCGGGGTCGCGGAGCGGCACCTTGGTGGTCGCCAGCCAGCAGTCAGGTTCGGTGGTGAGCCGGCAGGGTTCTTCCCGGTTCACCACCGCTTCGCCGGAGCGCAGGACGGCCAGATCGTCCGCCTCGAGGTCCAGCCCCACCGGCGGCGGGAACAGTCCGGACGCCGTCTGGCCCACGAAGTTCGCCGGCGTGACCGTGCGGGTGAGTTGGTAGAAGGCCTCGTTCGCGATGAGGAAGCGCCCTTGTTCATCCAGCACGTAGATGTAGTCCGGGAGGTGGTCCACGAGGTTGCGCAACAGAGAGCGCTCCTCCACGAGCGAGGCCTCCAGGCGTTTGAGCGCGCTGATGTCCCGCGAGATGCCGATGAGGCCCGTGACGCGGCCGTGCTGGTCCCGCATCGGCACCTTGGTCACGGACGCCCACGCCGGGCTGCCGTCCGCCGCAGTCTGCCCTTCGACCTTGTTGATGATCGGCTCGCCGCTCTGGAGTAAACGCTGTTCATCCGCGAAGAACTCCCGCGCGTCCGCCGCCGGGTGGAAGTCGAAGTCCGTTTTCCCCGCCGCCGCCTCGGGCGTCGCCAGGCCGAACTTGTCCGCCATCGCTTGGTTCACGCGCACGAACCGGCTCGCGGAGTCCTTGAAGTAAATCCGGTCCGGGATGTTGTTGAGGATGCCATGCAACAGGTCGCGCTCGCGGGCGAGGGCGTCATCGGTGCGCTTGCGCTCCATGGCGTAGCGGATGGACCGGACGATGAGCCGGGCGTCCGCCTGGCCTTTGACGAGGTAGTCCTGCGCCCCCAGCTTCACCGCCGCCAAGGCCGTGCGCTCGTCGTCGTGACCGCTGTGCACGACGATGGGCACGTCGGGGAACTGGCGGCGGACGCGCACGACGGTGTCCAGCCCGCGGCTATCTGGCAGGGAAAGGTCCAGCAGCAGCACATCCACCGGGCCGGCGGCCAGACACGCCAACCCGGCGGCGAGCGTCTCCGCCGTCTGCACCGTGAATTGGAACTGCTCCGCCTTGCCCAGAATCTCCCGCAGCAAGCGGCCCATGAATGGGTCATCCTCCACATGCAAGAGGCGAATAATTTCCTTGGGCTGGCCGGGCGGCGGCGGAGGGACCACGAGACCGCCACTAAGTTGAGGCGAGGAAGTCAAAGCTCCTCCCGGAGGTTGGTCCGCTACTACACTCTCGGGCTCCGTTCCACTCATGCGACTCCATTCGTAACAGACACTCTCGTGGCTGGTGATTTCTGCTCGCTTAGGTGGGGCTACTCTTTACCGAGTTAGGTAATTGTCAAACCGCATTTTGCGCGGCCCTGACAAATCACGGGGCTAGCACACTGCGTCACCTGGTGCGGTCGCGCGATGTGCGCGCTAGGCATCCGCCGCGCGCTTGCCTAAGCTCCCGCCTCACTCGCGAAGCGAAATCTGGCATCCATGGCAACCGACTTCATCCGCATCGGCGGCGCGCGGCAGCACAACCTCAAGGCTGTCACGCTCGCCATTCCGCGCAGCAAGCTCGTCGTCCTCACGGGCTTATCCGGCTCGGGCAAGTCCTCGCTCGCCTTCGACACCATCTACGCCGAGGGCCAGCGCAAGTATGTGGAAAGCCTCTCCGCCTACGCGCGGCAGTTTCTCGACCAGCTCCAGAAACCGGACGCCGACTACATCGAAGGTCTTTCCCCGACGATAGCCATCGAGCAGCGCAGCTCCGGCTCGAACCCGCGCTCCATCATCGCGACGACCACGGAGATTTACGACTACCTGCGGCTGCTCTTTGCGCACGTCGGGCAACCGCACTGTCCCGTCAGCGGCCAGCCCATCTCGCGCCAGACCACGAGCGACATTGTGGACACCATCCTCAAGCTGCCGCCGCGCACGCGCGTGATGCTGCTCGCGCCGGTGGTGGAGAAGCAGAAGGGCGAGTTCCGCGATGTCATCGAACGCCTCGCCCGCGATGGCTTCGTCCGCGCGCGCGTGGACGGCGAACTGGTCGAACTCGCTGCGAATGTCCGCATCAAGCTCGACCCGAAGGCCGCGCACACCATCGAGGTCGTCGTGGACCGCCTCGTGGTGGATGACAAAATCCGCGTGCGCCTTGGCGACTCGGTGGAGACGGCGCTGAAGTGGGGCAGCGGGAAGTTGTTGCTGCTGTCGCAAGCAGCCGAAGCGGTCAGCAATCAGCAATCAGCAATCAGCGGCCAAGCGGCGCGCGTGAAGGCGGACGAGAGCGCGCGAACGGAGCAATCGGCAATCGGCAATCGGCAATCGGCAATCTGGCAAGAGTCTCTCCTCTCCAACCGGATGTATTCCCCCGCCACCGGCCAGACCTTCGATCCGCCGGAGCCGAAGCACTTCTCGTTCAACTCCCCGTTCGGCGCGTGTCCTGTGTGCCACGGCCTCGGTCAGAAGATGGTGTTTGACCCCGCGCTCATCGTGCCCGACGCCGAGAAGTCGCTGGAGTCCGGCGCGGTGCTGCCGTGGCGGCGCGGCGGCAAGCGGATGGTGGTCTATTACAAAGCCCTGCTGCGCGGCCTCGCAGCGCACTTCGAGCAGAACCTGGAGACGCCGTGGAAGTCGCTGCCCGAGGACTTCCGCAACGTGGTGTTGCACGGCTCGGGCGACACCGAGGTGAGCTTCAACTTCATGCGCGCCGGCAAGGTCAGCAAAATCTCGCGGCCCTTCGAGGGCGTGCTGAAGAACCTCGAACGCCTCTACGCCGAGAGCGAAAGCGAGTTCACCAAGAACCGGCTGAAGGCCTTCATGGCCCCGGAGTTTTGCGATGCGTGCGGGGGAAAGCGGCTGAGGCCAGAAGTGTTGGCGGTGACGCTCGGTGGGGGAAGTAATCAGTGTTCAGTGTTCAGTGTTCAGTGTTCAGACCGGGCTTCGGACGCCTCACTGAATACTGAACACTGCTCACTGAATACTTACCCCTCCCAGCGCAAAGCGCCCGGCCTCAGCATCGCCGATGTCTGCGCCCTCTCGGTGGACACCGCCGACCTCTTCTTCGCCTCGCTGCCGCTCACAGATTTCCAGCAGAAAATCGCGGGTGAGCTGGTGAAGGAGATTCGCGCGCGGCTGGGCTTCCTCAAGAACGTCGGCCTCGGCTACCTCACGCTCGACCGCGAATCCGGCACACTTTCCGGCGGCGAGGCGCAGCGCATCCGGCTCGCGACGCAGATTGGCGCGGGGCTGGTCGGCGTCATCTACATCCTCGACGAGCCGAGCATCGGCCTGCACCAGCGCGACAACGAGCGACTCCTCAAAACCCTCGAAGGCCTCCGCGACCTCGGTAACTCCGTCCTCGTCGTCGAGCACGATGAAGACACCATCCGCCGCGCCGACCATGTCATTGACCTCGGCCCGGGCGCAGGCACGCACGGCGGCGAGGTTGTTGCCCAGGGCACCGTCGCTGAAGTCATGGCCAACCCGCGCTCGCTCACGGGCCGTTACCTGAGCGGCGACTTGAACATTCCCGTGCCGAAGAAACGCATTTCCCCAGTGGGCAAAGCGGGCTGGCTGGAAATCACCGGCGCACGGGAGAACAACTTGCAGAACGTCACCGCGCGCATTCCGCTGGGCACGCTGACGTGCGTCACCGGCGTGAGCGGCTCGGGCAAGAGCACGTTGATTTGCGACATCCTCCAGCGGCATCTCTTCCGCCTGTGGTTCGGCTCGAAAGAACGGCCCGGCGCGCACCGCACCATCACGGGCACCGAGCTGCTGGACAAGGCCGTGGTCATTGACCAGACGCCCATCGGCCGCACGCCGCGCAGCAACCCGGCCACCTACACCGGCATCTTCAACGCCATCCGCGACCTCTTCGCGCAGCTCCCGGCGGCGAAGATTCGCGGCTACGAGGCGGGCCGCTTCAGCTTCAACGTGAAGGGCGGTCGCTGCGAGAAATGCCAGGGCGACGGCTTGCTGAAGATTGAGATGCACTTCCTCCCGCCGGTCTATGTGACCTGCGAAAACTGCGCGGGCCGGCGCTACAACCGCGAGACGCTGGAAATCAATTTCAAGGGCATGAACATCGCCGACGTGCTCGACCTGACCGTGGACGAGGCGGTGACGTTCTTCCGTGCCGTGCCGAAGATTTACGAGCCGTGCCTGACGCTCGCGGAAGTCGGCCTCGGCTACCTGCGTCTCGGCCAACAGGCCACGACGCTCTCCGGCGGCGAGGCCCAGCGCGTGAAGCTCGCCACCGAGCTCTCGCGCCGCCAGACCGGCAAGACGCTCTATATCCTCGACGAGCCAACGACTGGCCTGCACTTCCACGATGTGGCCAAGCTGCTCGAAGTCTTCTTCAAGCTCCGCGCGCCGGGCAACACGCTCCTCGTCATCGAGCACAACCTCGACGTCATCAAGTGTGCCGACTGGATTCTCGACATGGGCCCGGAAGGTGGCACAGGCGGCGGACGCATCGTGGCCGAAGGCACGCCCGAAACCGTCGCCGCCACGCCCGGAAGTTTCACGGGACAATTTTTGCATCGAATCCTCAACGGGGTGACGAATACTGCGACGACGTGAAGAGCGCTCAGAACATGGGGACCCAGCGATTGGGTCAGGAAGATTTGAGGCAGAAAGATTTCATTTATCTGCCCAAAACCTTTCTGACCGCCGCCTTGGTCTGCCTGCTCTGGCTGCTCGCCGGTGGCATCCCCGGCTCCGCCCAAGAGCTCCCTGACCCGCTCGAAGAACGGGATTTCACCGCTGCCGCCAAGGCTTTCCAAGACCTCAACCACGAGCGGGCCGAGCGTGAGTTCGGCACGTTCGTCGGCACCTGGACGAACTCGACGAGGCGGGTGGAGGCGATGCTTTTCCAAGCCCGGTCGCGCCACGCGCGCACGAACTTCACCGGGGCCATCGAGCTGCTGACCACGGGGCTGCCGCAGTCCGGCAAGCTCGCGGACCAGTATCAGTTCTGGCTCGGCGAGGCGCGCTTCGAGGCTGGGCAGTTCGACAAGGCCGCCGAGGTTTACGCGCTGCTGGTGCGCGACTTCACGAACTCGCCGCACTACTTCGCCGCCGCGCACAACGAGGCGCTCGCGCGCTTCAAACTCGGCAACCAGCACGCGAAAGTCGTGGAGTTGCTGCGCGATCCCGCCGGGGCGTTCCAGCGCGCTGCGAAGGCCGCGCCCACGAACGACCTCGCGGTGAGCGGCACGTTGCTCCTCGGTGAGGTGCTGCTCGCCGGCCGGGAATTCCCGGCGGCGGAACTGGCCGCGCGCACGTTGGAAGACCGTCGGCTGGCCCCGGAAGTGGACTGGCGGCGGCGCTTCCTACTGGGCCGCGTGCTCGCGGAGTCGGGCCGCGCAGCCGAGGCCCTGCCGGTTGCGACCAATCTGGTGCGGCTCGCCAGCGCGTTGCGTCAGCCGCTGTTGCAGGCCGAGTCATTCACGCTGCAAGGGACGGTGCTGGAGCAACTCGGCGAGCTGGCGGACGCGGTCAACTCCTTCACCAACAACTTCAGCTCCAACGCCCCGCTGGCCCTCCGCCACCGCGCGCTGGTGAAGGTCGTGAACCTCAGCCACCGGCAGCGCAAGGACGCGGAGACGGTGAGGTTGCTGGAAAATTACTCCGCGCAATTCCCCGGCGATGCGCGGCTCGACCTCGCGCAGCTCACGCTGGGCGAGCTACGGCTGAAGGAATTCCACGGGTTGACCGGCTCCACGAACGGTGTGGCGCAGACGAACCTGCTGACCACGGCGTTGACCAATCTGAACTTCGTTTTGCTGAACTTCACGAACAGCCCGCTGCGTGGAAGCGCCCACTACCAGCGCGGCTGGTGCTTCTGGCACCTGAGCCAGCTCGCGCCCGCTGCGGCGAATTTCAGCGAGGCCGCGCAACGGCTGCCGAAGTCCGAGGAGCAGGCCATCGCACGCTTCAAGCTGGCGGAGACGCAGGCGTTGCAGAGCGACCACACCAACGCGCTACGCAATTTTCAACACGTCGTGGCGCAATACGCCGACCTGCCGCGCGTGCGCCTCACTTACCTCGACGAGGCGCTCTACCGCGCGATGCGGTCGGCATTGGCGGTGACGAACCACGCCGCCGCCGAGACTGCGTTCCGTCAGATCATCGAGTGGTTTCCCGACAACTTTTTCAGCGATCAGGCGACGCTGCTGTTCGGTGGTGAGTTGAGTCGGCTGGGCAAACCCGCCGAGGCGCGACGCGAGTTTCAGGCCTTCCTGGACCGCGCGCCCCAAGCCGCATTCGCGCCGCAGGTGCTCCTCGCCATCGCGCGCACTTACCGGCAAGAGGCCGACTGGCAGGGCGCGGCCCGGCGCTACGAGGAGTGGTTGCGCCGCTTCCCGACCAACGCCGTCCGGGCGGACGTGGAGTTCGAGCGCGCCTACTTCGGCTATCAGACCGGCGCGACCAATGCCCTGGCCCTCTTCTCCCAGTTCGTCACCAATTATCCTGCGCACCCGAGCGTGCCGCAGGCGCAGTTCTGGGTCGGCAGCCTCCACGACAACCTCGAGCAATACGACCGGGCCGAGACCGCCTACCAGTTGCTCTACCAGAGCACGAATGCGCACGCGGCGGAGTGGAAGCCCAAGGCGTTGCTGGCCGCCGGGCGCTCGGCCTTCAGCCGCCAAGGCTACAAGGACGCGACGAATTACTTCAGCCTCCTGATCGGGCGCGAGAGCCAAGCCCCCGCCGCTGTGCGCGCCGAGGCCTTCTTCGCGCTGGGTGACACCTACCTCGCGGCGGCGCAGATCGGCGTGCTTCTTGGCGACGATCCTTACGGCGACGCCATCAATGCTTACACCCGCATCACGAACAATTTCCCAACCAACCCCATCGCCGCGCGGGCAATGGGCATGATCGGCACCTGCCAGCTCCAGCGCGCCGCGAAGGATCCGAAGCAGTTCGACCTCGCCGCCGAGTCCTTCACGAAGGCGATGGCGTGGCCGGGGGCCGACGCCGAGGCACGGAGTCTTGCCGAGTTGGCGCTGGGCGTGGTGCGAGAGAAGCAGGGCCGAACCAAGGAGGCCTTCGAGCATTGGAGCAACGTGCTCTACGAAAAGAATCTCAAGCCCGCCGAACTGGCCGACCGTGAGACGACCCTGCGCACGCTCGAAGGGGCCATGGTCGAGGCCGGTGGGCACATGGCGCGGCAGCGCGAGGGGGAAAAGGACTGGCAGGGAGCCATCCAGATTTACCAGCGCCTGCAAGAGATGGCCCCGGCCAAACACCGGGCGCTCCAGCTCAAGATCGACCGCGCGCGCCAGATGCTGAACGCGAACTAACCGATCGCCGGCCTCTCTGAAGCCGAGTTCAGCCACGGATGCACACGGAAAGCGGAGGCCGCGACACGCTTCGGCTCCCTACCCCGAGCGGGTAGGGCCAACCTGTGGTCGGCCTCGTTCGGTCTGGTGGGACGAGGCCGCGCACAGCGCGGCCTGACCGGGTTCAAGGGCTGAAATCGGGAGTCACAGCGGCTCGCGGGTTTGCTCCCTTCCTCGGAGTTTGGGCCGCCACGGGCGTGTGGTTGCGGGAGTCGCAGAGCAGGCCGTGCAGGAAGGCCAGCGCCTTTTCCAAGGGCAGTAGCTGATGGTTGGAGCTGGGAAGCAGACTAGGCCAAGACTTCCCGCACCACATGCCCGTGCACGTCGGTGAGGCGGTAGTCGCGGCCGTCGAAGCGGTGGGTGAGCTTCTCGTGGTCGAGGCCAAGCTGGTGGAGGATGGTCGCGTGGAGGTCGTGCATGTGGACCTTGTTCTCGACGGCGAGGTGGCCCCACTCATCGGTGGCTCCGTAGCTGACGCCGGGCTTGAAGCCGCCGCCCGCGAGCCAGACGGTGAAGCCGCCGGCGTTGTGGTCGCGGCCCGTGCCGTTCTTCTCCGCGTAGGGCGTGCGGCCAAACTCGCCGCCCCACCAGACGATGGTGTCTTCGAGGAGGCCGCGGGCTTTGAGGTCTTGCAGGAGGCCGGCGATGGGTTTGTCCACGGCCAGCGCGTGGTCCTTGTGCTTGGGCATGTTCGAGTGCTGGTCCCAGGCGGGGTTGGCACTGTTGTCGCCGTAGGTGACTTGGATGTAGCGCACGCCGGACTCCACGAGGCGGCGGGCCATGAGGCACTGGCGACCGAAGTTGTCGGTCTTGCCCTCGCCGATGCCGTAGAGCTTCTTGGTGGCGTCGGTCTCCTTGGTGAGATCGAGGGTGTCGGGTGCGTTGTTCTGCATGCGCCAGGCAAGCTCGTAGGAGGCTAGGACGGCTTCTAGTTCGGCGTCGCCGGGAGACTTCTTGAGCTGCTCGGCGTTGAGCTCTTGGAGGAAGTCGAAGCTGCGGCGCTGTTCAGCGGGGGTGAGCTTGGGGTTGGTGAGGTTGCGGATGGTGGCGTCGATGATGGGTGTGCCGGCCTTGCCGATGCCGGTGCCTTGGAAGACGGGCGGGAGGAAGGCGTTGCCGTAGTTGCGCGGGCCACCGTTGCCGGCGCTGGGGCTGAGGGTGACGAAGGAGGGGAGGTTCTCGTTCGCCGTGCCGAGGCCGTAGCTGACCCAAGAGCCCATGCTGGGGCGGATGAATTGCGTCGCGCCGCAGTGCAGGAAAAGGGTGGCGGGGCCGTGCGCGATGCCTTCGGTGTGCATCGAGTGGATGAAGGTGAGGTCGTCGGCGTGGCGGGCCATCTCGGGGAAGAGCTCGCTGCCCCAGCGCCCGGACTGGCCGTGTTGGTTGTAGGCCCAGAGGGGCTTCATCACGCGTTGCGAGGACTCCTCGCGCTTGCCGGCGTTGGCAATCTTGCGGGCGTCGTTGAAGGGCATGAGCTGGCCGTCCTTCGCGGTAAGGATGGGCTTGTAGTCGAAGGAGTCCACATGGCTCACGCCGCCTTGCATGAAGAGGAAGATGACGCTCTTGGCGCGCGGCTCATGGTGCGGCTGGCGCGGGGCGAGGGGATTCGCTGCGGCGCTGGCGCGCTGGGCGGTCATGCCGGCGAAGGCGAGCGAGCCGAAGCCGCAGGCGAGGGATTGGAGGGCGTGGCGGCGGGTGAAGAGCGGGTGGTTCATGGCAAGTTGACTTCGAGGAGCTTAACAGCGGGACGGTTCAGTTCAAGTAGCGGAAATCCACCGAGGCGAAGAGCGCTTGGTAGAAGCGGCCCCAAGCCTCGGTGCGCTTGGCGGATTCGTTCGCAGCGGACTCAGCGGGGAGGAATTTAAGTGCGAGCGTGACTTCGCCATCGGTGGCCACGCGGCCCAGCACGAGGCGGTAGGCACGGACGACGCGCTCGCGGTCGTCGGCGAGCTTACCGGCCAAGAGCTTCTGCGCGGCGGCCTGCGACTGCTCCATGACCCACGGGTGGTTCATCATGAAGAGCGCTTGCGGGGCGACGGTGCTGTCGCTGCGCTGGCCGACGACGAGGCTGGGGTCGGCGAAGTCGAAGGCCTCGAAGAGCTCGGGCAAGGAGTTGCGCAGCACGGGCGAGTAAACGCTGCGGTGGGTGTCGGTGTGCTTGTAGTTGTAGTCGGCGCTGGTGCCGGGCTTGAGGAGCGAGCCGCCTTGCGCGAGGTCGAGCTGGCCGCTGACTTGCAGGACGGTGTCGCGGATGGACTCGGCGTCGAGTTTCCGGCGGTTCGCGCGCCAGAAGAGTTTGTTCTCGGGGTCAACGGATTGCGGACTGCCGATTGCCGATTGCGGATTGGCGGAGGCTTGTTGGTAGGCGCGGCTCAAAACCATCTCCCGCACGAGCTGCTTCACCGACCAGCCACCGTCCATGAAGCGCACGGCCAAGTGGTCGAGCAGCTCCGGGTGCGTGGGGACGTCGCCGGTGGTGCCGAAGTTGTCGGGGCTGCGGACGAGGCCGGTGCCAAAGAGCCACGTCCAGGTGCGGTTCACGAAGACGCGGGCGGTGAGCGGGTTGTCGCGGCTGGCGAGCCAGTCCCCGAGTTCGCGGCGGCCGCTTTCCTTGTCGGGAATGTTTGGCGTGGCGTTGAGGCTGGCGACTTGCAGGAAACCACGCGGAACTTTCGCGCCGAGGTTGTTCACGCTGCCGCGCACGTGGATTTGCGTGTCGGCGGCGTTCTCTTCCTTCACGGACATAAACATCGGGCGCTTCGGACCGGCGGCTTCGAGCTTCTTCAGTTCGGCTTCGAGCTTCTTCACATTCTCGGGGTCGCTGGGGTTCTCCTTCTTCGCCGTGTCGGTCGTGCTGGCGACTTCAGCGAGCTTCTCCACCGGGACGAATTGCACGGCATCAGCGGTCACGACGCCCTTGGTGCCGTCGGTGCCGACGAGGACGAAGCCCGCGCCGTTTTGCTCGAAGCGAAATTGGCCCAGCGACACGAAGCGGCCCTCGATGGGCGGAGGCACGGATTGGTCCACGCGCACGGTGGTCTCGCCATCCGCGTTGAAAATCGTCACCGGCGCGTTCTTGGCCCGCCCGGGGCCGGGGCTGTAGGCGAGGCGGATTTCGTATTTTCCGGCGCGCGACAGCTCCGGCTGGAAGGTCAGCGACTTCTCGCCCTTGCCTTCGTTGGCGTCGTGCAGATAGCCCTCGCCGATGAAGGTCTTCGTCGCGGTGGACCCGGTCCAATTGCCGACCTTTTTCGCCTGTTCGTCATCCACGACGATGCCGGTGAGCACCTTCGCCGCAACCGCGCCGCTGGGCAGCGTGGCCTTCTTCGCGACCGCCGTGTTCGCCGATTCCTTCGCCGCCTTGATGCGGGCGGTGAGTTTGGCGACAGCTTGGTCGTGCGCGGCGAATTGCTTGTCTTCACCCGGCGGCATGGGCAGCGGGAACTCCAGCCACTTGCTCACGTTCGAGTGCTCCAGCGTCTTGGAGCTCTTGAGAATACCAGCCAGCGCGTAGTAATCGCGCGTGGGGATGGGGTCGAACTTATGGTCGTGGCAGCGCGCGCAGCCGATGGTCTGGCCGAGGAAGGCTTTGCCGATGGTGTCGAGCTGCTCGTCCACGACGTCCATCTCGAGCTGCTTCTTCTCCTGCTCTTCGAGGTTCGTGTTGCCGAGCGTGAGGAAGGCCGTGGCCACGAGCTGCTGCTGGCGCTGCGGGATGGAGCTGTGCGGGAGTAAATCGCCCGCGACCTGCTCGCGGAGGAAACGGTCGTAGGGTTTGTCCGCGTTGAAGCTGGTGATGACGTAGTCGCGGTAGCGCCAAGCCTCCTTCATCACGAAGCCGCGCAGCGTGAGCGATTCGGCGTAGCGGACCACGTCGAGCCAATGGCGGCCCCAGCGCTCGCCGAAGTGCGGGGAGGCGAGGAGCGAGTCCACGAGATTGGCGATTGCCGATTGGCGATTGCCGATTGGGGAAGCGGCGCGCACGAACGCATCAATCTGCTCCGGCGTCGGCGGGAGGCCGAGGAGGTCGAAGTAGAGGCGGCGCACGAGCGTGACCGGGTCGGCGTCGGCGGAGGGGTGAAGGTTCTTGGCTTCGAGCTTTGCGAGGAGAAAACGGTCGAGGTCGCCGCGCGGCCAAGCGGTGTCCTTCACGGTGGGCGGGGTCTGCTTCTGCGGGAGCTGATACGCCCAGTGCTTGCGACCCTCGGTGATGTTGATTTCCTTCTTCGCCAGCGTCGCGCCGCCAGCGCGCGGGTCGGGGGCACCGAGATTCACCCACTGCTCGAAGTCGGCGATTTGGGAGTCCGTGAGCTTGCGTTTGGGCGGCATCCGGAACTCCTTGTCCTTGTAGCGCACGGCCTTGATGAGCAGCGAGGCATCAAGGTCGCCGGGGACGAGCGCCGCGCCGGAATCGCCGCCCTTCATCCAGCCCTCGCGGGAGTCAAGGTTCAGGCCGCCCTTGGTCTTCTGCCCGGCGGCGTGGCACTCGTAGCAGTGCTCGGCCAGCAGCGGGCGGATTTTCTTCTCGAAGAAAGCGATGCCGTCATTCGCCGCGCGGACGGACGGCGCGAGGAGCGCTCCCAAAGCGAGGACGGCGACCAGTTTCAAGTTGCGAGGCAAGGCCATGTTCATGTGCAAGCGGTTTCTCTGACGCGGCGGTGGCGGACGTTGTTTCACCGAACTTGCCCGGCGGTCGGGCGGCAGGCGAAGCAAAACTAGCGGGGGCGTTGGCTACTCCGAATGGCACGCCGCCGGGCAGCCAAACGCCACGCCTGCATTTTGCCATTGGAAAAAATCCCCCCAGCCGGTATGCCATCCACCGTTAAGCGCGCCCGACCGAACCAACTCACATGACCGGACCGATGCCTCCAGCCAGACCCGCCAGCGCCGCGGGCAGTGCCGCAGCCGCAGCCGATTACTCGGTGATGGTGCTGTTGGTGGATGATCAGGTCATGGTCGCCGAAGCCATCCGCCGCTGTCTCGCCAACCAGCCGAGCATTGATTTCCACTACTGCATTGACCCGACAGAGGCGGTGCGGCTGGCGAATCAGATCAAGCCCACGGTCATTCTTCAGGACCTCGTGATGCCGGGTATTGACGGCCTGACGCTCGTGCGGCAATTCCGCGCGAACCCCAGCACGCAGGAGACGCCCATCATCGTCCTCTCCACCAAGGAGGAGCCGACCATCAAGGCGCAGTCCTTCGCCGCCGGGGCGAACGACTACCTCGTCAAGCTGCCCGACAAGGTCGAGCTCATCGCCCGCATCCGCTATCACTCGAAGGCTTACCAAAGCACGCTCCAGCGCGACGAGGCCTACCGCGCGCTGCGCGAGAGCCAGCAGCAGCTCGTGGACAGCAACACGGCGCTCATCACTCTGAACCAGAAACTCGAGGAGGCCACGCGCGCCAAGTCCGAGTTCCTCGCCAACACCAGCCACGAGATCCGCACCCCGATGAATGGCATCATCGGCATGACCTCGCTGCTGATGGACACGGAGCTGACCAACGAACAACGCGACTTCGTGGAGACCGTCCGCAGCTCCGCCGACGCGTTGCTGAACATCATCAACGACATCCTGGACTTCTCGAAGATCGAGGCGGGCAAGCTGGACCTGGAGCGGCATCCCTTCGAGTTGCGCACCTGCTTGGAGGAGGCGCTGGACCTGCTCACGCCGCGCGCGGCGGAGAAGAAAATTGATCTCGTTTACTCGGTCGAGGACAACCTCCCCACGCTCATCGAGGGCGATGTCACGCGCCTGCGGCAGATCATCGTCAACCTCGTCAGCAACGCGGTGAAGTTCACTGCCGCCGGCGAGGTCGGCTTGGCCGTCAGCCGCGAGGAAAACCCCGGCGACCTCGCCGGCGGTGAGTTCCCGCCTGACCCCGACGCGTTCTTCATCCGCATTTCCGTCCGCGACACGGGCATCGGCATCCCGGCGAACAAGATGGACCGGCTCTTCAAGTCGTTCACGCAGGTGGACAGTTCGACGACGCGGCAGTTCGGCGGCACCGGGCTGGGCTTGGCGATTTGCAAGCGCCTGGCCGAGCTGATGGGCGGCAAAATCTGGGTCGAGAGCGAAGCGGGCAAAGGCTCGACCTTCCATCTCGTCCTCCGCACCCATCCGGCGCACAACACGCATCCGGACCCGATCGCCGGGCTGGGAGACAAGCTCAAGGGCAAGAAAATCCTGGTCGTCGAGGACAACGCCTCCAACCGCCGGGCCTTCGCTCAATACGCGCGTTGGGTCGGGGCGGACCTGCGCGCCGTGGTCGGCAGCAAGGAAGCGCTGGACCGGCTCTCCGGCGGCGAGCGTTTCGACGCCATTGTGCTCGACCTGCAACTGCCCGAGATGGACGGCCTCACGCTCGCGCAGTTCGTCCGCCGCGTGCCCGGTTGCGAGACCACGCCGCTGCTCCTCTTGACCGATGTGCGGCTGCGCTCGGATGACAAGCGGCCCGGCGCGATCGGTGTGTCCCTCTTCATTTACAAGCCCCTGCGGCCCGCCCAAATCTTCGACGCCCTCGTGCGCGCGGTGGAGCACATGCCGCGCACGGAGAAGAAGGCTCCCGTCAGCTCAGAGTTCGACTCCACGATGGCCGAGCGACTGCCCCTGCGGCTCATGCTGGCGGATGACAACCTCATCAACCAGAAGGTCGGCGTGAAGATGCTCCAGCGCCTCGGCTACCGGCCCGAGGTCGCCGCCAACGGCGTCGAGGTGCTCAAGCTGCTGGCACAACAGCCCTTCGACCTCATCTTCCTCGACGTGCAGATGCCGGAGATGGATGGCCTCGAAGCCGCCCGCCGAATCCATGCCCAATGGCCGGACGCGCGCCGCCCCCGCCTCGTCGCCATGACCGGCAACGCGCTCGACGGCGACCGCGAGAAATGTCTCGAAGCCGGGATGGATGACTACGTGGCCAAGCCGGTGCGCATCCCCGAGCTGCAAGCCGTCCTGGAGCGCTGGGCGCTTGAGCGGCATGGCAGCGGCACCTCCGGTGGGGCAACGCCGGCGGCACCAACCGCCAGCGCGCCCACCGAGCCAGTCTTGGACCCCACGATCATCGCCGAGTTGTGCGAGATGAAGTCCAAGGAAGGCGTGCCGCTCCTCTACGAACTGATTGACCTCTTCGCCCAGAACGCGCCCAAGCATCTGGAGCAGATGAAAACCTCGGGTGACAACCTTGAGCAACTCGCCTTCGCCGCGCACATCTTCCGTGGCATGAGCCTGAACCTCGGCGCGAACACGCTGGGCAACCTCTGCCAAGACTTGGAAGCCCTCGCGATCAGCGGCAACCCGGCGGGCGTCGCCGCGCTGGTGCTCAAGATTGAAGCCGCCTTCCAGCAGACCAGCGCGGCCTTCGCGGCCATCCGGTCCGGCCAGAAGTGACTTCTCCGTAGCGCGGGCACCGTGCGCTCCGATTGGACCGCACTGGGAATTTCCCTTCCCGCCCCTTCGCCCGCTGTTACCTTCCGCGTGTGCCTCTGATCCGCATTCTCGTGGACGGCTACAGCCTCCTGCACGCCTGGCCGGAACTGGCCGAGGGCTGCGCGCGCCATTCGGCCACCGCGCGCGAGGCGCTCATCCAGCAGCTCACGCAGTATCAAGACGCCACCGGCACACCGCTGACCATCTTCTTCGACGGCGGCGGCGCGCCCGTCGGCACGCCCAAGGCGCATTCCACGCGCGAAGTCGAAGTGCTCTACTCGCGCGCTGGCCACACGGCGGACGACATGATTGAACGCGTCGCCTACCGCCTGAGCCAGCTCGGCGAAGTGCTCGTCATCACCAACGACTTCGCTGAACGCGACACGGTGAATTCCTTTGGTGGAATGGCGCAAAGCTGCGAGAACTTCCTACACATGCTGGGCGAAGCAAACCGGGACATGGCCCTCGACCTGAAGGAACACAACCGGCGCGAACGCTCCCGGTTCAAGCAACCCCGCTGATGCCCCGCCACCGCTCCATGCCCTCGTGTCGGCGACTTCTAGTCGCCGTCCGCGCCACGTGGCGGCTGCCGTTGCTTGGCCTCTTGGCGCTCGCGCTCCTCGCGTCGTTTGCGCCGGCCGCCACGCCCGCGCCCCAACCCGTCCTCAAGCTTACCCCCATCCCCCCTGTCGGCCCCTCGCCCATCACGCCGGACTGCCGTTACCTCTTCGTCGTGGACACCTCCGCCGCGATGCAGCGCTCCGCCGACGGACTCTATCGCGCCTCGCACCGCCTCATCGCCACCGGGCTGGGCGGGCGCATGCAGGAGGGCGATGTCTTCACCATCTGGACTTACGCGGACACCGTTTTGACGCGCGAATTCCCGCTGAACGCCTGGACGCGGGACTTGAACATCGCCCTGGCCAACCGCGCCTACGAATTCCTCGCGCAACAAAAGTTCCGTGGCAAATCCAACCTCCGCCCCGTCTTCGCCGAGCTGGGCCAAGCCCTCGCCATCGCGACCAACCTCACCGTCATCCTCGTCTCCGACGGCACCGATGTCGTGGTCGGCACGCCCTTCGACCGCCCCATCAACGTCCTCTACGGCAAACGCGCCAGCGAGATGCGCTCCGCCAAGATGCCCTTCCTCACCGCCCTCGTGACGCAACACGGCGAGTTCACCCACTGGTCCGTGCGCGGCGGCCTCGAAGACCTCGGCCTGCCCTTCCCGGAAAAACCCGTGCCCATCCTCGCCCCGGCACCCCTCGTGGTAACGCCCGCTCCCGTCCCCGTCCCGGTCGTCTTCACCCCGGCACCTGCCCCACCGCTGGTCAGCCCGGCGACAAACGCACCGCCCAAACCTGCGCCCAGCCCCACTCCCAGCGTCGCCAAAACACCGGAACCGGTCGGGCCCAAGCCCACCCCGGTGCCGCAGCCAGTCACCCACCCCGTCGCCATCGCCCCGCCCCTTCCGAAGCCCACGCCGCCGCCCCTTCCCGCTCCCACCATCGTCTCCGTGAAGCCCGCCGAGCCCGCCCCCAACCCCGCGCCGAAACAAGAAGTGAAGGTCGCCCCGCCAGTTGCCCCCAAGACTTCCCCGCCCGTGCCAGCTCCCCCCGCGCCCCCGCTCGCCGTGGTGAAGCCGAAGGAAACCCTAGTGACTCCCGCCATCTCCCCGACACTTTCACCCGGCATCGTGCCCGCTCGCTACCAACCTCCGAGCGTCACGGATGCCTCCAACGCGCTGGCCAAAGTGGAACTGCTCCGCCCGCCCGCCGGCACGCCCGCCCCGCCCTGGCTCGCCAACCCGCTCGCCGCCCGCATCATCCCCACCCAACCCGCGCCGACGAAAGCCACCAACACCTCCCTCGTCACCACCCAGAAGACGCCAGCCCCGCCACCCGCAGCCCCCGCTCCCAAGCCCGTCACTAACATAGCGGCAACCGCGACAACTCCGCCTGTGCCCGCGCCCCGTCTCGCCCCCGCCGCGCCCCCACCGTCGCCTTCGGCTCCGAAACTGCCGGAGCCAAAAGCCCCCGCCCCCGCCACGAACATCGTGGCCCACGCCACCAACCCGGTCTCAACCACCGTCCTGCCGCTCCCCAAGCCCGCCGCCCGCACCGAGGCGAAGCCACCCGTTGTCACCAATTCCCCCGTAGTAGTCGCCACCAAACCAGCCGCGGCGGAAGCAAAGAAACTCCCCCCCGCCCCCGAAGCGAAGGCTCCCGCCGCTACCAACCAACCCGCCCGGCCCACCGGCCCGCTCGCCGTCACCCCCGGCCTCGCAAACAAAGGCGGCTGGGCCTATCTCGCCGCCGCCCTCGTCTTGCTGGTGTTGGCGGGAGGCATCATCGCCCACCTCCTGCGCCCCCGTCCCCAGCCCAGCGCCATTTCGCAGTCCTTGGATGACCAGTAGCGTTAGCCCGAAGCCGTAGGGGAAAAGCAAATCAGGCCAGCGCCGGGGGGCTGAAACAAGCGCACTGCGAGGCGTGCTTGTCAGGGGCCCCCGCTCTCCGCGCACCGCCAGTTTGGGCCGGAAGCGGTGGGAGAAAGAGGTTCGCCGCCGGGGCCACCCTCAGTTGCCGATGGCCGCCGTTCCTTTCAAGGTGTGGGCCAGCAGCAACGCGAGTTTGTAGCCCAAGGCGATGGCCGCTACGAGGAGCATGGCCCCGGCCCCGCGAGACATATTCAGCATCGTGCGGTCTGAGAGGTGGCGGTGGCCGATGGACACCACATAGCTCAGGAGGCTGAACCACGCCAACCCGCCCGCCGCCACACCGGCGATGCACACGGATTTGCTCGTCCAGTTCGGATCCACCCATTCGTGCGAGAGGAAGGTGGCCGAGAGGGCGACCCACAGGAGCAACACCCCGGGATTGCCCAAAGTGCGGACAAAGCCGGTCATGAAGGCGGTGTGCGGGTGCAGCCGTTCCTCGATGCGGTCCGCGCTGCGCGAGGTAGTCTTCACCTCTTTGGCGAAGAGATACTTCACCCCGAGGTAGCTCATGAGCGCGAAGCTGGCGAGCTGGAGGATGGCGCGCGCGATGTTGCTGGTGAACAGCTCGGAGAAGCCCGCGAAGCCGAGGGCGCAATACACGGCCTCCATCAGGACCGAGCCAGCCCCGATGAAGAGCGCCCAGCGGAACCCGCGCTCGGCCCCCTCGTGGATGATGGTGACGTTGATGGGACCGACCGGGATGGAGACGAGGAACCCACTGATGAGGCCGGTCAGGAACGCTTCGAACAGCGGGTAGTTTTGTAGCATGGCTCAGACAACGGGCGTGTTCGGCGGGGCCGCTCCCTCGTGCTCGTCGTCATCCTCCTCGATGTCTTGCCGCATCTGGCGCGAGATGCTGGGCCGGATGAAGCCGTAAAGCAGATAGGCGGTGAATACCAGCGGCGCGACGACGGGGAGGAGCTGCTCCCGGAGCAGGACGACCGTGGCCAGCACCACCAGGATGAGCAGCATCTTGTGAAACGGCTGGGCCGCTCGCCAGTTGAGTTTCTTGAAGGACGGGTATTTCACCTCGCTGACCATCAGGTAGGAGAGGAAGAGCAACATCACGGGCAGCACGTAGCGCCAGTTGCCCACGGCGAACTCCTTTTCGTCCCACGACATCATCATCAGCGTCAGGGAGGCCACCATGCCCGCCGCAGCCGGAATGGGCACGCCGGTGAACTCGCCGGAGTTGTTCCCCTGTGACTGCGGCATGACGGCGAGACAGTTGAACCGGGCCAGCCGAAACGCGCCGCAGATGAGGTAAATGGCGGCGATCAACCAGCCCAGCTCCGGCACGCCCACGAACACGTCCCGCAACACAATGCGATGCACGAGGAAAGCGGGGGCGACGCCGAAGGAGACGATGTCCGCCAGGGAGTCGAACTCCCGGCCGAACGGGCTTTCCTTGCCGACCATCCGTGCCACCCGCCCGTCGAGCAAATCGAAGATGCACGCCAACAAGATCAGGAGCAGCGCCGCGCGGATGTTGGGATAAGGGGCGTCGAGTTTGGACTCGACGATCTTGGTGATGGCGAGGAAGCCGCAGAAGAGGTTTCCCGCCGTCATCAGGTTCGGCAGGAAATAAATCCGCAGCTTGCCGTCGTCGGAGTCGTTCGTGTCGGTGGCTGGCCGGAGAGTCTCCATGAGGTTCCGGCGCTTAGAACTGCGTGTGTTGCACGCGCCGGATGTTAGGCCCGGACCTCCGCTTGGGAAGCGAAACCTTTGCCGCCCTCAGCCAGCCCGGACTTGCTTCCCGGCCCAGACCACGCCAATTTCGCGGCTTCAATCGGAGGGCGCTGGTAGCTCAATTGGATAGAGCTTCTGACTTCGGATCAGAAGGTTGCAGGTTCGAGTCCTGCCCGGCGCACCACTGATACTAAAGGAGTTACGTTCATTCGTAGATTTGTCTGTTTTTCCTCTGTCCGGTTTCTGTCCGGTTTTATGAGTTCTCAGTGTTTTGCGGCTTACCGCGTCTGCTACCCCATGAAAACCCTGACGCAGCCCAATCCGAGGAGGCTTTTGGGCCACAACACAGCGAGGCCGTCCACCGTGCGTATGCGCCAGCCGAGCCGCCGGTGGCGACGGAGTTGCATTGCCATCTGGTCGCAGTGAAGCACCCCGCGTGACATGAGCCGGTGAAGGTGGGCAGTTCGCCCTGGCCCACCGCTGGCTGGCGGTTGCCAGAGGCGGTGCGCCCGTGCTGTCTACAACGGCAGCCCACCCCTCAATAAATGAGCGGGCTGGGCGAGCACTCCGAGTTTCAAAACTGCCTCCGTAGTTATCTGCGTATGACTACACCTACAACATCTGGTTCCACCACTCACGCCACCGCAGCCTCGCCAGCCGCCAACCCCGCCGTCTCCACTGCGGTGCTGATGCTGTGCACTCAAGCAGCCATCCCACCCCCCGACCCAGAAGTGGATGAGTGGGCGGAGAAAATCAATCGTGCATCGAGTAATGGTGTCGAATGGCTTCTTTCAGCAGGGATGCACCTCAAGCTGGCGAAGGCTGCACTGGACCCAGGGCGATGGAAGGGCATGTTCGACTCCGGCAAGATCAAGATGGGAGTTCGCAGTGCTGAAATGCTCATGAGGATTGCGGGGCATCGTGCGTTGGCCGTCGCGCAACACGTTTCGCAGCTGCCGCCTAGCGTGACCGCCCTCTATGCGCTGTCAGCTGGTTCGGTGGAGGCTGTCACCACTGGCATCCAGAGCGGCGACATCTTCCCAGAGATGACAGCCAAGGAAGCACGGGAGTATGTCCGCTCGCAAAACGGCAGCCCTGCCCCGGCAAAGCCTGCCACCAGCTTCGATCCCGACAAGCGCCGGAACCGTGTCCAGCAGGCGGTGAAAAATGAAGCACTGAGGTGGCCAGACAATACCCGCTGCCAGCTGGCCGAACTGCTCGAAGCATTGGCCAAGGACATCCGCGTCAACTTGCCTCCGAGTCAGCAACCTTAACCACCCCCCTGCCATGCTGGGAATTTTTGTCGAACCGGAGGAGTGCTTTCGGCGCAGGCTGGCGGATCAGCGCCAGCGCCAAGAACAGGAGGGTCGCCAGCGTCTGGCTCGGATGGATGACCTGCTCACCGAGTTGGTCATCGAGGCGCTTGGCGAGCCGGGTGATCCGCCGATGCCGATTACGAAGGCGGTGAACATCGTGGGCAAGCGGCTACAGCGCTGCTTCAACGAAGAAATAGTCGCAGCCAAGAAGCGGGCATTTCAGAAGATAGGGTTCCTGATAAAGATACGTCGCCTCACTCGCATCCGGCGAAACTCGGTCTGCATTCCAGAGACCGACGAAGGTTACAGGGCCTTCCTTGACGCCATGGAAGCGAAGATTCAGAACATGCCCGGCCCGAACCTTTGAAACCTCGTGGAAGCGCGCTTCTTTGAGGAGTGCAGCCAGGAGTGCGGGGGGGGGGCTATCCCCCATAGCGGGTCGCTGATGCTCCACGTGGATCATTGTTTGGCCTACTGGAGCTGATGGATCAAGGGTCTGCGGCCTCATTGGCGGCATACAGGCATCCCTTGGGGAGCGATGGCTTACCTCCGGCAGGCTCAACCCGCCGCACACCGCACTAGGATACGACCTTGAATCAGCCTTCGCAGGTGTGCTGCCAGATCACGGGGCAGGCTGCCACCCTTCACCAGCATGCCCAGCTCCATGTTCAAGCTCAGCGCATACTCAGTGAGGTTGGCGCTGGAAATAAATGCCATGGCATGGTCAGCCACCGCGCACTTGGCGTGTAGCGAGCCATGCTGACCTTGGGCGTCAACCTCCCGCTTATCCAATGGCCAGGCGTAGATGGCCACGCGCTGGAGCAGGTGTTTGGGAAACGCCTCCATGGGGTCGAACGTCACCTTGCCCTCGCTGACCTTGGATGATTCCAGGATGAGCACCACCTGCACGCCCCGCTCTAAGGCCGCCATGAGTGCCCCACAGATGGCTGGCACCTTGTAGGCCGCGAAGGTCGTCATGATGAGTTCGGCACGGGCGGACTCGATGAGTTCCAGCAGGGCCTGGTCGGTGCGTCGCAGCGTGGAGGACTCCGGCGTCGGCCCTGTCCAGACGAGTTCCAATGACTGTCGCGCCCGGTGCGCCTCATCCATCCGGCTGGCCGCCCTCAACGACCATGCCAGTTCCTGGGCAGTGATGGCGTGGTAGGTCGCCATTGTTCCACACGAATCACACAGGGCTGGCCCCTCCCGGAGCTGCGCGGCGGGCGATGCCAAGGGGGCTGTTGGCCTCCACCGGCAGCGCAAGAGCATCCTCTGCGGCACGCCTACCTCGCCAGCTTATCCTCCTCCCGCCACAACGACCGAGACCGCTGGCCCCCAGGCCACGGAAGGCGCGGGGGCCGCTAGATTCAGAAGGCGATCCAGCACCCGGCCCTGCTCTACGGAGGCGTCCAGAGCATCGCCGACACGACTCCCTGCCGGAGTAACCAAGAGCCTTCAGCTCCTTGATCTGCCGACCTGAGTTACTTTCCGCCGCTCTGGAGCTTAGCCTCGACCAGCAAGCGCAATTCCTTGGTGCGTTTCTGGGCGTCGGCAACTTGCTGCGGAGACATCTTTTGCTCCAAAACATCGCGCCTCGTTTTTGCAACCTCTGCAAAGGGGTGGGCTTTGACAGACAGTAGGTTTAGCCACGCATACGCCTCTGCATAGTCCTTCTCTACGCCTTGGCCAGCAGCGTAGCAGATGCCGAGGGCCGCGCAATTTCTTTTCTGTAAATTGATTGAGCATCAAACTGAGGGTGGGGTTTGGTTTGCCATGTTGAGGTAGATTTTTCCGGTTTCCCAGTCGTCGCTGGTCTCGGCCAGGAGGGCGGAGAT